>DATLCL010000207.1:0-2860 GCA_035526415.1 Aeromicrobium sp. | reverse complement strand
GCGACGACCTTGCCCAGGATCTGGGCGTGCGTGCCGTCGATGGGGGAGTAGGCGTCGTTGTGCGGGAGCAGCCAGACCTGGCCGTCCTTGCGCTGGAAGGTCTTGACCGTGGCCTCGTTGTCGAGCAGCGCCGCGACCATCTCGCCGTTTTCGGCGTTGGGCTGCTGCCGGATGACGACGTAGTCGCCGTCGCAGATGGCTGCGTCGATCATCGAGTCGCCGTGCACCTCGAGCATGAACAGCGTGCCGTCGCCGACGAGTGAGCGCGGCATGGGCATGATTTCCTCGACACGCTCCTCGGCCAGGATCGGCCCACCGGCGGCGATGCGGCCAAGGACCGGGACGTAGGTGGCCTCCGGACGCTCGTCGCCGATACCCGTCTCGTCGACCCCCTCGTCGTGGCGAAGCTTGAGCCGGGCCTGCAGGACCTCGGGCAGGAAGATCTCAAGAGCACGGGGACGGTTGGCGTCGCGCTTGACGTAGCCGAGCTGCTCGAGGACGCGCAGCTGGTGCGAGACCGAGGACGTGCTCGCGAGGCCGACGGCCGCCCCGATCTCGCGCATGCTTGGCGGATAGCCCCGCTTGGCGATCTCTTCGCGCAGGAAGATCAGCACCATCTGCTGGCGCGGAGTGAGTCCGGTCATCTCATCGACGGGACCGTCCGGAAGCTCGCGCAGCGAGTTCTTGGACCCCTTGGGCCGGCCGCGTTTGTGGTGTTCGGCGTCGTGGTCGGCCTCGTACTGCTGGTCGTCGCTCATGCAGTCACGGTAAGCCGGTCACCGCGAAGAGTCAAACATATGTTCGACCGCGTGTCGCGGTGCCTCCGCCGGCCGGCCGGCCAGATTGGCGTAGACCAGAGCACCGATGACAACGACGGCGCCCACAAGCTCGGCCGGCACCGCTTGGTAGCCGCCGGCGATCCGGATGGCGAACGCGATGACCGGCACCAGGACGATGAACAGTGCGGTGTTGGCCGATCCCAGCAGTCTGGCGCCGTTGTTCCACGCCAGAACGGCTACGACCGCACCGAAGCCGATGAGGAAGACAAGTTCCCACCACGCCGCGGCGACATCGCCGGCGCTGGGGAGCACCTGCCAACCGAGCGCGTCGGCGACAGCGGTCGCGGCCACGATGGTGATGGTGCCAAGCGGTGCGGTCAGCGCGGTGTAGCGCAGTGGCGACATGTGCGGGAATGAGGTGGCTTCCATCGTGTAGGTGACCCAGCAGGCAACCGCGATGAGCGTCAGCACCGAACCCAGTCCGCCTTCGAGCGTGGTGAAGTCGCCTTTGGTGACGACGAGCGCTGCGCCGGCCAGAGCCGCTAGGGACGCAGCCAACACAACCCGTCTGGGTCGTTCACCGCCCCGCGCCCACAGAATGAGCGCCGTGACCAGTGGCATCGTCGGCACGATGACCGCCACGTCCTGCGGCGGCGACCACAACAGCGCGACATACGCGAGCAGGTTGAAGCCCGCGAATCCGAGCGAGCCCAAGAGGAAAAGCCGGAGACCCTGTCCATCGACGGACACGGCGGAGCGTCCCTCGACGGCTACAAGAATTGCCAGGAAGATCGCGCTGGCGACGACGTACCGGATCGCCGTGATGTTGAACGGATCAACGTGACCGAGTGCGTGAGCTGCGATCGGGAACATCGCACCCCATGCCAGGACGGCGATCAGCGGGTAGACCGGGGCTGGAAGCTTTGCCATGTTCGCCTCTCTGTCATCGCGACTGTTCGATCACCGTCGAACCTAGCGCATTGTTCGATGTTCATCAAACTGACTAAACTGGCCTCATGTCCGCTTCCCTGACCGAGCTCGAGCAGCCGCAGGCCGATGCAATAACACTGGCTGACGTCATGCAGGCGCTGGGCGACCCGACCCGGCTGGACATCGTGCGATCGCTGTATGCCGGGGGCGAGCGTCAGTGCGGCAGCTTCGTCCTCGGGCTGTCGAAGGCGACGCGATCCCACCACTTCCGGGTGCTGCGCGAGGCCGGCTTAACCCATACAAGGGTCGACGGCGCGGCCCATTTTGTGCGGCTGCGCGACGAAGACCTGGAGCAGCGGTTCCCGGGCCTCCTCTCGGCGATCGTCAACGCCGCGTCGCGTTGAGGCACGAGTAGGTTCCTTTATTGAACTGACTCCGCTAGCGTCAGGGCAGATGGCCTACCTGGTGGAGGTTTCCGCATGACGATCACCGACAACGCCGCGACGGCAGCTGAATGGCATCCCACGGCGTGCATCCTGTGCGAGTGCAACTGTGGCATCGAAGTCCAGCTGGGCGGGGACGGACGATCGTTCGCCAAGATCCGCGGCGACAAGCAGCATCCGGCGTCGCAGGGCTACACGTGTAACAAGGCGCTCCAGCTCGACGCCTATCAGAACGGCCGATCTGACCGGATCACGACACCGTTGCGGCGCCGCAGCGACGGCACGTTCGAGGAGATCGACTGGGACACCGCGATCACCGAAGTCGCCCAACGGCTCGGTGCCGTCCGCGACGCCCACGGCGGCGAGTCGATCTTCTACTACGGGGGCGGCGGGCAGGGGAACCACCTCGGCGGTGCGTATGCCGGTGCGACGCAGTCGGCGTTCGGCATCAAGTACCGCTCCAGCGCCCTCGCGCAGGAGAAGACCGGCGAGTTCTGGGTGATCGGCCGGATGCTGGGCATGCCTCACAGGGCCGACGTCGAGCACTGCGAGGTAGCCATCTTCCTCGGCAAGAACCCGTACCAGTCGCATGGCTTCCCGCGGGCCCGTTCCGTCCTCAAGGAGATCGGCAAGGACCCTGCGCGCTCGATGATCGTCATCGACCCGGTGCGCACCGAGACAGCCGACCTCGCCGACTTCCACCTCCAG
>DATLCL010000184.1:0-12622 GCA_035526415.1 Aeromicrobium sp. | reverse complement strand
CCTGGATCTTCCCGGGCAGCTCGGTCCACGAGGAACTTCAGAACTTCTCGTCCGCGGGCATCGACAACCGCGCCGCATTACGAGCGGCGACGTCGACGGCGGCCGCATTCCTGGGCGAGGCCGGGCAATGGGGTGTCATCGAACCGGGCGCTCGTGCCGATCTGCTGCTCGTCGACGATGACCCCCTCGAGGACCTCTCGAGCCTTTCGCGGCCGGTCATGGTGATCGCCGGTGGCGCCGTCCATGACCGCGGTGCCCTCGACGCGCTCCTGCATGCGCGGCGCGAGGCGATGGCCGACGATCGACCACCCGGCGAGTGGGACACCGAGGAGCCCCCGCCGTGTGACTGCATCAGATCGGGCTCCATGTCCATCGTGCTTGGCGGCGCCGACTCCGGCCGATTCGACTACCGGCACACCGCCATCGAGGGCGGCATGGTGCGTGTCGACGAGCGGTTGGAGGTGGCCATCCGCCGGCGCGAGACGTCGGTCGTCGTCGACGCCGACCTCGGCCTGGTGTCGGCCGAGGTGCACCAGACCAACCTCTTCGGTCAAGAGACGTGGTCGATCGCCCGCACCGAGAACGGCTATCGGGCCGACATCCGCGAGGTCGACGGCCACGTGACCGTCACCCAGGCACCCGGTCCGCTGGTCCCCTCCGACGCCATCATCGAGACGATGGCGCCCCTGCTCGCCGCCGATCCGACCGAGCGCGGCCTTACCGGCGCCAGCGTCCGCTTGGGGGAGCTCAGCCAGGTCGAAGGGCACCTGGCGGTGGAAGAGGCGGACGGCGTCACCAGGATCACCGTCGAATGGAAGCACGCCGACCAGCCGAGCTCGGTCTGCAGCACGGTGGCCACCGACGGTTGTCTGATCGAGATCGAGCAGCTGACCCAGGCCGGGACACGCGTCCTGAGACCGCTGGATCGAGAGAGCGAGGACGCGGAGTGAAGCAGGCGAATGCGACCGTCGGCCGGATCCGTGACCCGGACCTCCAAGACGCGCTGGTCCCCCTCCGCCGAGACCTTCACGGCCGAGCCGAGATCGGGCTTCGGCTGCCCCGCACCCAGGAACGCATACTCGAGGCGCTCGACGGGTTGCCGCTCGAGATCTCGACCGGGACGAACCTCGACAGCATCACCGCTGTCGTCCGCGGCGAAGGCGGCGATGGCCCTGCCGTGCTGCTGCGGGCCGACATGGATGCCCTGCCGCTGGTCGAGCGCACCGGCCTGGACTTCGCTGCAACCGGCGATGCGATGCACGCGTGCGGCCACGACATGCACAGCACGATGCTGGTCGGCGCCGCCCATTTGCTCAGCGACCAGCGGGCGACGCTGCGAGGCGCGGTCACGCTCATGTTCCAGCCCGGTGAAGAGGGCTACAACGGCGCCGGCCACATGATTGAGGAGGGGGTGCTCGACGCTGCGGGAGCGCCGCTCTTCGCCGCGTACGCGCTCCACGTCACCGCCACGAGGCCATCCGGCCTGGTGGAGACACGCCCCGGGCCGTTCCTCGCCGCCGCCGACCGCCTGCGCGTCACCGTTCGGGGCCGAGGCGGTCACGGCGCGTCACCCCACATGGCTGCCGACCCTGTGCAGGCGGCGTGCTCGATGATCAACGCGCTCCAGGTGTTCGTGACCCGCGAGTTCAGCGTGCTCGACCCGGTGATCATCAGCGTGTGCCGGATCTCGGGAGGAACGACGCACAACGTCATCCCGGACACAGTCGAGTTCGAGGGCACCGTGCGCTATTTCTCGACCAAGTCGCAGGACCAGCTGCGGGCCGCTCTGCCCCGCGTGTGCAGGTCCGTCGCGACTGCCCACCGCGTCGAGGCGGAGACGACCCTCGAAGAGGGCTTCCCGCCTACCGTCAACGACACCGTGGCGGCCGAGTCGGCACTGGCGCTGGCGGTCGACCTGTTCGGCGAGGACCGCACTGAGCTCATGCCGACACCCCGGCCCGGCTCGGAGGACTTCTCGCGGATCCTCGAGGCGGTACCCGGCGCGATGCTGTTCATCGGAGCGCTGGCACCTGGGCGAGAGCTCGAGACGGCGCCGTCCAACCACTCACCGGAAGCCGTATTCGACGAAGCCGTCCTCTCCGACGGCGCCCACTTCTACGCCGAGCTGGCGCTGCAGCACGTGCGGGCCAGCTGAGATTTCAGAGCACGCCGACCAGTTTCCTGTAGGGGGCCAGCGCCTGGTCGGTTGGATCGAGCTCGGTAACGAGGATCGAGACGGACGACCATGCAACGCCCGGGGCTGGACACGTGGCGTCGATCCGGGAGCTTTCACCTGCCAGGATGATCTCCCCGGCTGATCTGGCCATCGCCTCCGTTACTTGCCGCAACTCCGCGCCATCTCCTACCGCGACGTCGCCGAGGGAGATGAAGGCGCGGCACGCGAGCACCGCATCGATGGCGCGGCAGGCGGCGGGCCCAACCAGGCTCGTGCCCGAGTGGTCGATCGTCCCGCCGGTGAGCACGGCCCGGATGCCGGGTTTGCCTTGCACCGCGGCGAGCATGGCAGGACCGTTCGAGACCACGACGAGATCGCGGGCGCCCGCGACGCTTCTCGCGAAACGGAGCATGAGCGGCGACCCGTCGAGCAGAACTAGGCCGGTGGCGGGTACGAGCTTCAGCAGCTTCCCTACGATCGCCGCCCTCGCGCCTGCCCTCTCGATATCTCGTTGACGGATCCGCCGCTGATCGATGGCGACAGCGCCGCCCCGGACCCGAAGCGCGGCGCCCATTCCTTCAAGGCGGTGCAGGTCGCGACGGACCGTCATGGCGCTCACGCCCAGAACCGAGGCCGCGGAGGTGATCCTCACCTTTCCGGCGACCATGAGTTGCCGCCGGATCCAGACCAGCCTGTCGGCTGAGGTGGACCGTGGCTCGACGTTGCCCAAGGCAGGGAGATCGCGCCGCAACATGGCCTAATAGTACGCTGTTGAACATGTCAGTACCGGGACGGACGAGCCCCGATTGGTATCGCCCCGGCGCGCTCGGCGTCGCGAGCTTCAGCGCCGCGGAGCGGGCGCAATGCGACGGCGATCGGGTCCTCGTGAGTGGCTTCAGGCAGCCTTAACGCTGCTCGCAACCTCGCTTGGGTCGATAGTCGACCGGCCCTGACCGCGTGGCTACTCCTGCAGATGCAAGGGAGTCGGGGGCGTGGGGGCGCGTTGACAGCCGGGTGACATCCTCCGCTGCAACACACGGCAGGCTAGGACGACACGCCGTGGACTCGGCCATGTACCAGCCGGCCTTCGTCGGCAGGTACCCACACTCGACGGCACGAACTCCGGCGCCTCATAACCCGAAGGTCGCAGGTTCAAATCCTGCCCCCGGCACCATGTGATGTCGCGAGACATCGGAGACAGATGTCGCGAGACATCGTAGACAGCACCGCCCCTCAGGGCCTCGGCTGGTAGTCCTTGTAGGCGGTGCCCACGCCGATGTGGTGCGTCCGGCCTCGGTAGCGCAGGGTGAGGTTGCCGGTCGGGAACGCCTTCTCGCGGGCGGCGAAGGCCTCGGCCGGCGTGCGGCGCCCGATGGCGCGATGCTTGTCCATCGGAGTCCCCCGGGTGTCGGTGTCTCCGATGTCTTGACGGCGCTCCGGTCGGTTTACTCCGATGCCGCGCCCGGACCGGCCTTCGCCCGCACTGAGCGAGCGTCGAGGAGGCCGCCGCACGCGTTGCACGTCATCTGCGCGGTCGTCTCGTGGCCGCAGCCGCGATGCTCAATGAGGAGCGGCTCGTTCCCGGCGCCGAGGATCCACTCGTCGCCCCACTGCCGCATGGCGGTGAGGACGGGCCACAGCGCCCGACCCTTGTCGGTGAGCGCGTAGTCGTAGCGCCCGCGCGCCTCGTCATAGGGCTGTCGCTCAAGGACGCCTGCGGCGACGAGCGTCTCCAGCCGGCTGGTGAGGACGTTGCGCGCGATACCGAGCCGCTCGACGAAGTCATCGAAGCGCCGGACGCCGAGGAAGCAGTCGCGCAGGATCAGCAGCGTCCACCACTCGCCAACGACCTCAAGGGCCTGGGCGATGGAGCAGTTCATGTCGGCGAAGGAGGCCTTGCGCACCGGGTCATCATATGTCAGTTGCGTCACGCAACTCAACCTGGGATGCTGGGTTGCATGATGAAACTCGATTGGGTGGGGACGCCAACGGACTTCGATCGCACTACGGCCGTGGAGCCGATCGATGGCCGCCCCGGCGAGTTCGCGGTCGAGCTCGACGTCGGGTGGTCCTCCTTGGTCGGGGTGCACGGTGGCTACATGTGCGCCATCGCGGTCAGGGGAGCGGAGGCGCTCGTTGATGACCGCTCGGTTCGCACCTTGACGACGAGCTTCCTGAGAACCGGCCAGGTCGGCTCGGCGACGTTGTCGGTGCGAGCCGTTCGCGAGGGGCGGTCGTTCTCGACCATGGTCGCCGACCTCGTGCAGGACGGCCGGCTCCTGCTCACGACCCGACTGACCCTGATGGTCGACCGAGAGGGCGTCGAGTGGCAGGCACCCTCGCCGATCGACCTGCCTGACCCCGAGGAGTGCACCCGCATGGAGGGTGGGCGAGTGGTCCACTTCGAGCGGGTCGACGGTGTTCTCGATCCGCGCTGCCTGCCGTTCTCCGGCGGCGACCGGGCCAGGATCCAGGGCTACGTACGGCCGCTGGAGTCCCGAACGGTTGACGCAGCCTGGCTGGCGATGGCGACCGACTGGTTCCCCCCGCCTGCGTTCCTGCGGATCGAGCCGCCGACGGGCGGTGTGAGCATCGACCTGACGACCCACATCCACCAGCCGCAAGTGACCCTGGACGACGGTGACTGGCTCACAGGCGCGTTCGCGATCGAGACCAGCTCGGCGGGCCTGGCGACTGAGCACGGCCGGATCGCACGGCGCGACGGCACCTTGGTGGCCGAATCGTTCCAGACGCGTCTGATGACGCGGGGCTGAGCGCATCGTGTTCGACCACTCCCGCCGCACGCTGACCGTCGCGTCGCTCGCCACGCTCGCGACGTTCCTCGACACGACGATCCTCTACGTGGCGTTTCCCGACATCACCGCCACGTTCTCGGACTCGGGTCCGTCGCAGCTCGCGTGGGTGCTGAACGCCTACACGATCGTGTTCGCCGCTCTTCTCATCCCAGCCGGGAAGCTGGCGGATCGGATCGGTCATCGGCGTGTCTTCCTGGCCGGTTCGACCGTGTTCACGTTGGCGTCCATGGCCTGCGGGCTGGCTCCGACCGTCGAGGTCCTCGTCGTGTTCCGGATCCTCCAAGCCGCGGGCGCCGCGGCGTTGATCCCGTCGTCACTCGCGCTGGTCATGCACGCGTTCGCGCATGACCAGCTCCCGCGGGCTGTCGCGATCTGGGGTGTCGCCGGCGCGGTCGCCGGTTCCCTCGGGCCAACCCTCGGTGCCGCCATCGTCGAGGGCCTCGGTTGGCGCTGGGCGTTCTTCATCAACCTCCCGGTCGGCGTGTACACGGTGCTCGCCGGCACGCGGCACCTCCACGAGTCGTCCGACCCCGAGACGAAGGTCCCTTCGTTCGTCGGTGTCGCGCTTGTCGCCGGCGCTGCCGCGCTCCTCTCCTACGGCCTCATCGGGTCCGACGAAGCCGGCTGGCTCGGCGCGCGCACGTTGTGGCTCCTCGGCTCCGGCCTCGCAACGCTTCTTCTCTTCGTCGCCCATCAGCGTCGGAGCGCAGCACCAGCGCTGAACCTCGACCTGTTCCGCATCCCCAACTTCGCGTGGGGGAACGTCGCGATGCTCGTCTTCGGAACGGCGTTCTCCGCGCTCTTCTTCGGCTCGATCCTGTTCCTGACCCAAGTGTGGGACTGGTCGATCCTCCAGGCGGGCTTCGGTGTTGCGCCCGGGCCGGCGATGGTTGCCCTGGTGTCGCCGCGGGCGGGGCGTCTCGCCGGAGAGATCGGGCAACGACCGATCCTCCTCGTCGGCGGCGTCCTCTACGCGAGCAGCGGTCTCTACCGGCTGCTCATGCTCGGCCCCGAGGTCGACTACCTGCGGAACTACTTCCCGTCGATGGTGCTGAGCGGCCTGGGCGTCGGCTTCGTCTTCCCGCAGCTCTCCAGTGTCGTCGCCCAAGCACTCCCCAAGAACCGCACGGGCGTCGGCGGCGCTGCGCTCCAAGCCGTCCGCCAGTTCGGCGGCACGTTCGGCGTCGCGCTCACCATCGCCTTCCTCGGGGCGTCGTCCGAGCTCGCTGCCGCACCCGTCGCCTACGACCGCATCTGGTGGCTCATCGTCGCCGGCGGTCTCATCACCTCCGCGCTGGCGCTCCCGATGCGCACCGCCCTGACCGTGCCGCTGCAACCAGAGCCCAAAGCAGCCCAACCGACCGCCTGACCCGGCGACGAACAGGAGAAGAACATGGAGATCAAGGGATCGGTGGCGCTCGTGTCCGGCGCCAACCGCGGGCTGGGGGCAGCGTTCTGCCGTCTCCTGCTGGACCGCGGCGCGACCACCGTCTATGCGGGCGCACGCGACCCTTCGAAGGTGAGGACCGCCGGGGTCGTGCCGGTGCAGCTCGACGTCACGTCGCTCGCCGACATCGCAGCGGCCTCTGAGCGCTGTGCCGACGTGACGCTGCTCGTGAACAATGCGGGGATCGGCACGGGAACGGGATCGCTCGCCGAGGACGCGCTCGAGATGGCGCGGAGTGAGTTCGACACCAACGTGTTTGGGCCGCTGGCGATGAGTCGCGCCTTCGCTCCCGTGCTCGGCGCGAATGGCGGAGGAACCATCATCAACGTCCTCTCGGTGCTCTCGTGGCTGAGCGTGCCCAGCTCCGCGATGTACTGCGCGTCGAAGGCAGCGAGCTGGTCGCTCACCAACTCGCTGCGCCAAGAGCTCCTCGGCCAAGGCACGCAGGTGCTGGGTCTCCACGTCGGGTTCATGGACACCGACATGACTGCCGGCATCGACGGGCCGAAGTCATCGCCAGACGACGTCGCGGCGCAGACGCTCGATGGCGTCGAAGCAGGTGCGCACGAGGTGCTCGCCGACGAGGTCAGCCGCAACGTTCGCGCCGGCCTGTCTGCCGATCTCACTGCGCTCTACCCGGCGCTCAACCAACCGTCCAGATGAGGCTCCCGAAGAAACCGCAACCTTCTCGGCGGACCGTGGGGCGGCCACAGAAGGTAGTGGCTTTGCGCTAAGGACCGTCGCGCGGCACTGCCAAGCAGGGCAGAAGGCGTTTCCGCGGAAGCGGGCGCCCCTTGTTGCGTCTCTGCTTAGGCAGCATCACGGCCGCGTAAAGGTGCACGCGTAGCCGGAGAGCCGTCCGATCATGCGGTACACGTGCCAGAGGCAATCGCCGAGCATGATGTCGTAGTGGTCTTGGCCGAACTGCTGGATGTAGTGATCAGGCCTTCGGAGTAGGCGCGAGGCGAAAAGCAGCCGTCGGGCAGGTTCTCCGTCCTGCTCCTGAGATCTCTCAGCCCACTCGCCGCCGTAGTCGATCCGGTCGTTGACCTCGAGGCCGTTTCTCTCGAGCGCTGTCTCGATGTCGGCCGGACGAAGCGTTCGGCCGTGCATCAGCTGGGCGAAGTGCTCGGCCTCAGGATCGCTCATCAGTGGACCGGCGAGCACGAGATACGCGAGACCTCGGCCGCCGGGGCGCAAGACGCGCTGGAACTCGGTCGCTGTCACGTCGAGGTCGCCGAACATGATCGAGTCGCGGCAGAAGATCAGGTCGACCGAGGCGTCCTCGACCGGCAACCGCTCAAATGTTCCCTCGGCGAACCGCACCGATCCCGCCGTCAGGGGTTGCTCGGCAAGTTGTCGGTCGATAGGCCCGTGCCGATTGACCGGATCGACGCCGAGCACGTCGAAGCCGAATCGCCGCGCCAGCTCCAGTGACTGTCGCCCGCGGCCACACCCGGCGTCGAGCACGACCGAGCCGGCCTCGAGCCCGAGCCCGGCGACGACGTCGAACAGCGCATCCGGACCACCGGGATCCAGGCTCGCCTCCAGCGCGGCATGGAACCGTGGCTCCACTTCGTCGAAGGAGCTGTGCACAGCGAGCGCGTACGGATCGGACATGAGCCCTCCTGGGTCCAGCGAAGACTAGCGGGACCACGGTACCTTGGTCCCATGGTCCAGAACCAGCCACACGCGCCGACACGGGTCGACCGCGTCCAGATCGGCGTCCGAATGGAGCGGAGCATGGTGAAGGTCCTCAAGGCGCTTGCCGAACTCGAAGGACTCACCCTGGGACAACTCCTCGAGAAGATCGTCCTGCACTCCTTCGAACCCGTGAAGGGACAGGAGGGCGAGATGGCGGCAAGCCCACATGGCAAGCGAGCGTTGGCAGCAATCGAGGACTTCAAGCGCATCTACCAGATGGAGCTCGACAGCCACGCACTCCGTCAGCCCGACCATGACGCCTGAGGTCCAGGGCGCTATCCGCACACCGACCGGATGACAGCGAATTGACAGCACCCTCGGCTTGCCGCGCTGCCACCGCCGGTAACAAGACGGCACTGAATGGGATGTTCTCGAGCACGAGAAAGGACCCGACGACACTGATTGTGCCTGCGCGGCATGGGGGACCGGCGCCTCATAACCCGAAGGTCGCAGGTTCAAATCCTGCCTCCGACACCAAGGAAAACCGCAGGTCAGAAGGGGTTTCCGCTGAGCGGGGACCCCTTCTTTCTGTTCGGACAGCAAGCGACAGCGGATTCGTTATCTCACAGCGCCTGTTAGCGGTGCCACGCGCCGGCGTCGGATGACGAAGAGACACGCCTGCCTTGAAGGAGGGTGGAGCGGATGACTTGGTCACCGACTCTGGCCACGATCGAACCCTTCGTCAGGGAGGTCATGGATGGGTTCTGTCTCGGTGACCGCAGCGATGTGATGGTGAGCGCGCTCATCGGCAGCACTAACCGGCTCTGGCGGTTCGATGTGGGTGGAGCCAGCTACGTCGTCAAGGAACTGAGCCATGAGTCGGTCGAGCAGATCGACAGGCGCCGGCGCGCAGCGGCGTTCGAGCGGGCGGTGTTCGAATCTGGCGCGCTCGCCATGCCGGAGCCGCTCTTTGACCGACACAACGAGATCGTGGTGACCGCGCTCGGCTCGCGGGGGACCCATTCCCTCGTTCGGGTACACCACTGGATCACCGGAGATCGACCAGCGGATATTCCGCCGTCACTTGCCGAAGCTGCCGGTCACGCCCTGGCGGTGATCCACGGCTACGGCAGGACCTGGTCGACGGAACCATCGGGCTCGCTGCGGTGGTGGGAGCAGGACCCCTTGGCTGTGGCCGGTCGGCTGGAGAACTCCGCTCTGAGCGACATCGCCGGCACCGCAGCGGCGTTGATTGGGTCAGCTATCGAGGTCATCGGAGACGCTGAGTCGATAGAGGGCGAGTGGATCTATTCACATGCCGACCACAAGCCGCAGAACGCGCTCGTGGTCGATGCGGCGCTTGCCGTGCTCGACTGGGACGAGTGCGGCCACTGCAACGCTCGTCTCGAAGCAGTCGAGTCCGCGTTGCGCTGGTCCGTCGCGGCGGAGGACCCGCCGGGCGCGTTTCGCGCGTTCCTCGACGGGTACGGGGGAATCTCGTCATTGAGTGAGCGCGACTTCGGCAAGTGGGTTGCGGCCCTCCTCGCCTGGTTCTCCTTCCAGGCGAGGCGCGCCCTCGGCGACTGGGCTACGGATGCAGCATTCGAACGGCTGGAGGCGGAGGTGATGACACGAGACACCGTCGTAGAACTCGAGCGCACGTTGAATTCGCTCTCGCTGTGGTCGTCCTGGGCATAGCTGTCATTCTGCGGTGCGACTGGTCACCGACAGATACTGCTGTAGTTGCTTCTTGAGTTCCCTTGGATCGGCCTGCCACTCGGTTCTCACAGAGATGACTTTGAAGCCGAGCTGGTCGTTGATGGAAAGCATCGGAGCATTCGAGAACGCGTTGCCGGTGCGGACACGCCGGACGTGGGGCCGCTCGAGCCGCAGTCGTTGGAGCATCGCCGCCTTGGCCCACTTTGCGAGGCCAAGTCCGCGATGCGCGGGATCGATACCTGTGTTCTGCTGCTGCGCCGTCGCGGGATCCCACGGTTCGAGGTGTACCTCCGTGCCGCCTACGCACCTCCCGCTCGGATCCCGCACGAGGAGCGTCCAGCGCTCCCGACCGGCCTCGTCGTGCGCCCGATCCTGCTCGGCGACATCAGCCTCGGTGATCATCACATCGCCGACGTCGAGGCCCTCGCGGGGCATGGTCTGCATGATGTGGTGGAACTGTGCTGCACCGGCCCGCTTCGACGCCGGGAACGCGCCGTCGATCACATCGAGCGTGTAGCCAGTCGACCGTCCCATCGCCTCGGTCCTCCAGGCTTCCACCAAATCCCAATCGACCTCGTCGAGCCGCAACTCGCTAGTCCGGTTGACTCGGGCCACCACAGCGCCCACTGCACGGGAGAAGTCCTCGCCGCCCGGCACCGCGTCGAAGGTCGACCAGGTCAGGATCGACCGGCCGACGTCGAGCGTCGTGGCGGTGATTGTGCCCAGCAGCTGCAAGCCGATGCGTTGACGCCGATGGTCTCGCCGCACGAACACGTCGCACTCCATCACCCGTCCATCTCCTGCGCTGTTCCACCAGCAGGCGCAGGTCGCGACGGGCTCACCGCCGGCCGTCTCGACGAGCCACGTGTGGTCCTGGAACCGCGACGGCAGGCTTCGCGCGAACGCAATGTATGACTCCAGAGGCTGTGGCGCGACATCCGGCCGTCGTTCGGCCTCGATCGGCGCCTCCACAGTCCAAAGCGCCGAGAGGTCTTCATCCGTGCCAGTGCGGAAGCCGACCCTGCGCACGGTGGTTCCCGGCGGCTGGCGCTCCACCATGTCCAGTGTCCTCCGAACTCAGGTGAAGACCGATTCTCAGCCACGCGGAGATCGATGGCCAGCAGATTTATTGACCGGCCGGTGCGGACCGTCTCCATGAGTCAGCTCGCGACGCGCCTGACACTCGCAGGTCGTGGAGTAGGGACCGTCGCAGTCTCGTGCGTGCGTGCCGTGCGTCTAACAGGACCAGAGCTGTGCTGTCCTTGCTCTCGCCGAACACGGAGGTCACTCGGCTCCCCCTGGACTCGGGGCACAGGCGCGTCTCAGCAGGGCAGATCGAGTCGTACGCTGAAGCGTTTCGCGGAAGCGCAGGGGTACGCCGGCCACAGCGTTCGCTCCAGGTCATGGGCGTGTCGTCGAGGTCACCCAACAAATGGGTACGCGGGCTTGGCATCGAAGGGACTCGACTCTTCTTCGAGTACGAGCATTCAGGTCTGTTCCACGCAAAAAGCGGTGTGCGACGGCAGGCCGACCGCAACGCTGTCGAGACCGCCGCAGTTGCGTGCGCGGGACACGCCACGCAGGCCGTCGGTTTCTCGCGCGGGGCGCGCGCCGTTGTGGGTGCGTTGGTCCGAGAGCCCGGTATCTTCAAGCGCGCGGTGCTCGTCTGGCCGCCGATGGGGTTGGGCAGCGGGTGATTACTCGTCATGGGTGGGTCACGAAAAACTCGTTCCCGATCGCACGATCGATGCCGGCGCCGACCTCTTGGTGATCGCGCAGCACCTCGACCGCGATCATCCGCTCAAGATGGCCGAGCAATGGGCCGGGACGCTCGGCGCGCGTGGAGGTCTTCTCCCGTGAGGATCCGCTCTGGGAGACGCACCGTGAACGGTTCGGCAAGGTCATCTCAGACTTCTTCAGCGCCGAGTAGGGAAGCGGCTCTGATCCGACTTGCCCGCGACGGGCCTTTCGCGCGATGCGACAGGGTGGCTGAGTGCGGGCCCGTTCTTCGCGATTGGCAGGGTACTCACCATGGCGCGCACCCGGACACGGGTCGCTTCCATAATCGGCCTTGACTCTCAACCTGCTTGAGGTCTGAAGATGGACGAGATGGAGAACGCCCGGACAGCGATGAGCATCGGCGAGTTCGCTCGTCGTGTGGCCCTGTCGGTTAGTGCGCTGCGCTTCTACGATGAGTGCGGGTTACTGAGGCCTGCAGCGGTGGAGGCGAGCACCGGTTACCGGTTCTATGACGAGAGCCAGATCGGTGTGGCCGAGCTCGTGCGCGACCTTCGGCAGCTCCGGCTCCCGGTCGCTCGCGTCCGTGAGCTCCTCGAGCTCCCCGCCGACGCTCGGCACCAAGCGGTCGAGCGCCAAGTCGAAGCGCTGACCGCCGAACTCGCCGCGGCCCTTGAGGCGGCCCGGGTTCTCCATCGTCGGATCGACCTCCTGGAGGGTGACATGACGATCACTGTGAATGGTGCCGAGCTCGCGGACGGATTGCGCCACGCGATCGCGGCCGCTGGGACCGACGACGAGCGACCGGCGCTCAAGGCCGTGCTCATCGAGGCGAAAAACGGTTCGGTGCGCCTGGTGGCGACGGACAGCTTCCGGCTCACGATCCGCGACCTGGTCAACCAGGCAGGCGTAGGTGACTCGCTTCGGACGCTGGTCGACGCATCGCGGCTGTCGGAGGCCGTCGAATGGATCGCCGAGCAGGACTCCGTCGAGCTCAAGGCGAACGGCGCACTCGTGCTCCGGGCCGCAGGTTCGGAGCGGTCACTGCCAACTGTTGCCGGGCCATATCCCGAGTACGAGGGG
>DATLCL010000176.1:0-11373 GCA_035526415.1 Aeromicrobium sp. | reverse complement strand
ATGACGTACCAGGTCTCCGACACGGACGTCGAGAGCCCAGTCATCCGGTCCGTCGTCCTCAGGCACTGTCTGCTGGCGTACGTGTTCGGCACGGCGATTCTGGCCACCATGATCAATGTCGTCGTCGGAGCGCTGGCCAGCTGATGGTCAGGGGAGTGCGGGGACTGTTCGATCACCCGATCCGCGCCTACCGGCACTACGCCGCACGGGACGGTTCGATGCTGGCGGCGGCCGTCACCTACTTCGCGTTCCTGTCGCTGTTCCCGCTCCTGGCGCTGTCGTTCGCAGCAGTCGGGTTCATGGCCGGCTTCCTACCGGACGCCCACCACGCCGTGGATACCGTGCTCCGGGGCCTCCTGCCCGGCATGGTCGGCGGCGAGCCGAACCAGATCTCGCTGGCTGCCGTCCAGGACGCGGCCGGTACAGCGGCCGGCATCGGCTTGCTCACCATGCTGTACGCCGGCCTCGGCTGGATCTCGCAGATGCGGGACGCCTTGGCGGCCATCTTCGACGTCGAGTCGTCGCGGGCGCCGTCGTTCGGACGGGAGAAGGTGGTGGCCTTCCTCGCAGCCCAGGCGCGTGACGCGGTCGCACTCATGGCGATCGGCCTGGTCCTGCTCGTGAGCGTCGGCGTCTCGGGAGGTCTCCTGAACTTTCTGCGACATCTTGGTCGCACGATCGGGGTGGATGACGACCTCGGCTTCGTCATGCCCCCTCTCCTGGTGGCCGCCGGCGTGGCCACCGGAACCGTGCTCTTCTTCGCCATGTTCAAGCTGTTGGCGGCGCCGACCGCGGCCGATCGAGCGCTCTGGTTCGGAGCGTTCGTGGGCGCCGTCGGCTTCGAGGTACTGAAGCTGGCGTCGACATGGCTCCTGGGAGTGACCGCGCAGCAACCGGCGTTCCAAGCGTTCGGCATCGCGCTGATCCTGCTCGTGTGGATCCACTACTTCTCGCGGGTCCTCCTGTACGCCGCGTCGTGGGCGGCGACCGGCCAAGCGGTGCGGGAACGTACAAATTGACCCGAAAATCGGTGCATTGAGACCCAAATCGGGTGTCATTCAAGCGCCTAGGGTTGAACCATGAACAGCGCCGTCGTCGTCGGAAGCGGCCCGAATGGATTGGCTGCCGCGGTGCGGCTGGCCCAAGCCGGGGTCTCCGTCACCGTCCTGGAATCGAGTGATCGGCCGGGCGGCGGCACCAGGACGACCGAATACGGCCATCCCGGCGTTCTTCACGACGACTGCTCAGCGTTCCACCCGACGGGAGTGGTGTCCCCGTTCCTGAAGTCACTCCCGTTGCAGGACTTCGGGCTGGAATGGCTGTGGCCCGAGCTCGACCTGGTCCATCCCTTGGATGACGGCCGTGCCGGGGTCATCTCTCGCGACCTGGATCGTACGGTCGACTCGTTGGGTCGCGACGGCGACAAGTGGCGTCGGGTGTTCGAGCCGATGGTGCGCAACGTCGATGCCCTCATCGGTGAGGTGTTCCGGCCGACCCTGCATGTACCGAGGCATCCGATCACGCTCGCCAGGTTCGGGATCAACGCGCTCATGCCAGCCACGATGACCGTGCGCCGATGGAAGGACGATCCGGCACGGGCCCTCTACATGGGCGTGGCCGCGCACGTCTTCGGCAAGCTCACGACCCCGCTCAGCGGCTCGGTGGGGCTGATGCTGACAGCCGTTGGCCACGCGGCCGGCTGGCCGGTGGCCAAAGGCGGGAGCCAGGCCATCGCGACGTCGCTGATCGGACTGTTGGAGTCGTTGGGTGGCGTCGTCAAGACCGGCGTGACGGTGGAGAGCTTGGACCAGCTGCGGGATGTGGCTGGTTCGGCCCCCGACATCGTCATGCTTGATACGGCCCCCGAGGGCGTCCTTCGGATCGTCGGTGGGGAACTGCCCCAACGCGTCCGGCGCGCCTTCACCAAGTACACGTACGGGCCATCGACCTACAAGGTGGACTTCGCGATCAGAGGCGACATCCCGTGGACCAACGAAGACGCTCGGCGAGCCGGAACGGTCCATCTGGGCGGAACGGCTGAGCAGATTGTCGACGTCGAGGCGGCAACGGCGCGTGGTGACATGCCCGACCGGCCGTTCATGCTGGTGGGGCAGCAGTACCTTGCCGACCCGTCGCGCTCGGCAGCCGGACTCAACCCGATCTGGAGTTACGCGCACGTGCCGCACGCCTATCCGGGTGACGCAACCGAGGCCATCGTTCGCCAGATCGAGCGATTCGCGCCCGGGTTCCGCGACACTATCGTGGAGACGCACGTGCGCAACGTGACCCAGATGGCGGCCTACAACGCCAACTATGTCGGCGGCGACATTGGTGCCGGGGCGAACACGTTCCGCCAGATCGCGTTCCGCCCGCGCCCGGCAGCCAATCCGTACACGGTGGGAGTGAAGGGCGTCTACCTGTGCTCTGCGGCGACGCCACCGGGGCCAGGCGTCCACGGAATGGGCGGGTTCAACGCTGCGGAAACGGCCCTCGCCCGGCTCTGACATGCGCGTGTGGCGGTGGGTTGTCCAGGCCTGAAACCCCTCGAAGCCTGAACACCCACCGCCGGGTGGGCGGTTCTCGGGTTAACCAGCCCACCGGTCCTCACGCATCAGCGGAGGCCTCGACCTCCTGGACCACCCAGGACGTCGGCGTCGAACGCCTTCAGAACAGACGCCTTGTCGTCTTCGGTCAGCTTGCCGTCCTTGACCGCGGCATCGAGCCGATCACTCAGCGCCTCCCGGTGCTCGGCCTCGTGCGCATTGCGCACCTTCTCGAGCGCTGCGGCCACCTTGGACTCGCTCAACCCGAGCTTGTCGGCCAAAGCGGCGGCCAACTTGCTCTCCATGGCCTTGATGTCGGCCTCGGACGGCGGACCGTCCGGTCGTTCGGCCGGTCGCACGTCGTCGCGAACCGACGCGAACGCCTTGTGCAGCTTCTTCTGGCTGACGCCGAGTTCCTTGGCCAAGTCGGCCTGCCCACGGGGGCCGCCGGGGCCCTCGAAGTGCACGCGCACATGAGCTGGCGAGCCGGGCCGATCGTCGTCGGCCTGGTTGGCCGCCTGTGCGCCGAGCGTTCCGGCCAGGATCCCACCGGCGACAACGCCGGCGGCCACCAAGCCGGTTGCTCGCAACCGTTGCTTCGTCATGGGACTTCTCCTTCGTTGTGCGGCTCCGGTGAGCGGCTTACTGAGGAGACTGTTCGGCGGACCTGAGCTGGGTCGATGTGCAACCTGTGCGCGCGCTATGAACCCAGCCCGGCCAGTAGTGACTGCAACTTCGTCGTGGTGTTCCAGTTCCGGATGGTGATGGCCGGGTAGATCGGCGACGCGGCGATCTGCCCGATCCGGCTCTTGCTGGCCTGGGCGGTCAGTCGGGACGCATACAGGCAGCCGACCGGGCCTTTGACCCACTGGTCGACGCCCTCGCGCGGTGAGGGAAGCGCGTCGAAGGCGTCGTCGGCGGTCAAGGGGTGCTTGAGGAAGATGACGTCACAGCGGTGGTCGGGCCCACCGAACCACGCCGGAGCCGACTCCACCGTCGCGGTCATCTCGGCGAGGCTTCGGACGACCACCGGGACGGGAAATCCGAAGGATTCCTTGATGCGCTCTTCGAGGTCCAGCTCCATGGCCCGGGGGTCTGTGTTCTCAGTCGCGAAGACCACATTGCCGCTCTGAATGTAGGTCTGGACCTCGGTGTACTCGCCGGCGTCGACGCAGGCGAGCAGGTCCTTCATCGGGACCTTGTTGCGGCCGCCGACGTTGATGCCCCTGAGCAATGCAACATGGGGTACCCGGGCGCGCGCTTCGCACGCTGCTTCCTCGATGCGCCCCTGCGCATCGAGGCCCGGCTGTCTCGCTGCGCTCGACGTATGGTCGGGTTTCACAAGCGTGCTGAGCCGCTGTAGCCGAACATCCACGGCCGCATCGGGCCGATCTTGCTGAAGTAGCCGGTCTGGACGTCGGCGTCGGTGAAACCGGCCGACGCAAGCATCAGGATGGGATCGCGGGTGAGGTGGCAGCCGCCGAACACCCGCTGCTGCGCCGGGTCGAGCCGTCGTTGCCAGCGGGCCACCGTGGGATCGGGCGACGCGCCGTGCTCGGCGATGTGGACGGTGCCGCCGGGCCGGAGCACCCGGGCGACCTCCTGCAGCGCGGTGTCCGCATCGGGGATGGTGCACAGCGTGAAGGTGATGAGGACGGAGTCGACGGAGTGGTCGGCAAGTTCGAGCCGCTGACCGTCGAGGCCGGCCCGCGAGATCGGAGCCGCGCTTTCGGAGCGATGCTTTGCCGCGATGTTCCAGGCCCGGTCGGCCGGCTCGATGGCCAGGACGCTCGTGACGGCCTCCGGATACAGCGAACAGTTCAGACCCGACCCGAAGCCCAGTTCCAGGACGGTGCCGTGGAGCCCGGCGCAGGCACGCTCACGCAGCGGCTGAACGTCCTTGGATCCGCAGGCGACGTCGATGACGTGCGGGAGCAGCCGATCTCCCCAGATACCCATGGACGTCAGCGTACGGGCGCAGGGAGCTCGCCAGGGGCTTGGCTACGGAACCCGATACTCGACCGGTGCGCCGAGCTGAACCGTCCGCGAGACGGTGCAGATCCGATCGCGGCTCTTGGCCATGGCTTTGGGCAGGAAGTCGCGGGCGGACTGGCCTGCCTCGCCCTCGGGGAACTCAGCGTCGAACGTGAGTTGAATGTTGACCAGATGGTTGCCTTTGTCGTCGCGGACCTTGTCGGCACGGGCATTGACCCCGAAGAACGCGAACTCGGCGCGCTTGCCGAGGATGGCGTCGAGATCGAGCCCGGAGCAACCGCCGAGTGCGGCCAACAGGAGCTCGATCGGCGTGAACGCGCCGTCGTCGACGCCCTCGCCGATCTCAATGGTTCCGCCGCGCACATTGGTGGCGGTGAACCGGGCTTTGCCGGTGCGGACGAGGTCAACGGTGCGTTCCGGATTTCCCATGCCGCAAAACTACCCGCAGCGAGCGAGGGGACGACGTGCTCGCACGTCTGTTCCGAGCGAGCGAGGGTTGAGCACCGCGAAGCGGTGCGATCACTGCGACCCCGGTAGGACCCGGCTCTCGTTCGCAAGGGGGACGCCTTTCCAGCCGCGGTGTGTCAGCATCGGGCCATGATCAAGCACATCAAGGTTGTCCGGCCGTGGCACGTGGTGTTGCAGCAGTGGGCGGCCAACACATTCGGAATCGTCATCACGATGGTCAGCTACTTGTACGTGCTGCCCATTCCGGCGGTGGCCGACACGCCCGAGGTCTTCCGCGCCAACGTGATCATCGGAGTGGCATTCACGGCGTTCAGCTATCTGACGGTGGCTGTGCTGGTCGTGCCGCGCACCAAGCGCGCTCTCAGTTGGACGGTGCGCGGAACCGAGCCGACCGCCGACGAACGCGAGCGCACGCTGCGCCTTCCGATGCTCTTGTTCCTCGTCTCGGCCGTGCTCTGGGTGTTGCCGGCGATTTTCATCTTCATCTACAACCTGCGCATCGACACCGCCTTTGCGTGGATCGTCTTCCTCGAGATCCTCGCCAGCGGTTTGGCGACCGCTGCGATGGCCTACCTGCTGCAGAGCCGGCTATTGCGGCAGCCGACGGCTCGCGTCCTCGAAGTCGCCCCGCCGGATGCCCGGTTCACCAACAGCGTGGCCGTGCGCGCGCTCACGACGTGGCTTCTCACCTCCGCCATTCCCGCCCTGGCGGCAGTCTCGGTGGCGGCGTTCGCGCCGTGGACCCGCCCATCCCTGGAACGCCTCTCGTGGACGGCCATCCTGTTCGGGGCCGGGTTCTTCATCACTGGACTCGTGGCGGCGGTCCTCTTCGCGAAGTCAGTGGGCGAGCCGCTGTGCGAGATGACCCAGGCGCTGGAAGCGATCGAGGCAGGGGATCTGAGCACGCATGTCACGGTCAACGACTCCGGCGAGCTGGGCCAGCTCCAGGCGGGCTTCAATCGCATGGTGCTCGCGATGCGCGAGCGCGAACAACTGCGCGACCTGTTCGGTCGACACGTGGGGGAGGACGTGGCGCGCCAGGCGCTCGAACACGGCGTACAGCTCGGTGGTGAGGAAATCGAGGCTGCGGCCCTGTTCGTCGACGTCATCGGCAGCACGACGCTGGCCGCGACCCGGACTCCGGGCGAAGTCGTCACCGCGCTCAATCGGTTCTTCGAGGTGGTGGTCGATGTGGTGGACGCGCACGGTGGCCTCGTGAACAAGTTCGAGGGCGACGCCGCGCTCTGTATCTTCGGTGCTCCGCTGCGGCTCGACGACCCAGCTGCCGCCGCGCTGTCCGCCGCCCGGGAGATGGTCCGGCGGCTGAAGGCCGAGGTTCCCGAACTGGACGCGGGTGTCGGCGTTTCCCAGGGGCTCGTCATAGCCGGCAACATCGGCGCAACCCAGCGGTTGGAGTACACGGTGATCGGCGACCCGGTGAACGAAGCGGCGCGCCTGACCGAGCAGGCCAAGGACCGGCCGGAGCGCATCGTCGCGTCCCAGCGCATCGTGGACCGGGCGCACCGGGACGAGCGCACGCGGTGGACCATGCTCGAGCCGCTCACGCTGCGCGGTCGCCTGGAACCGACCGTCTTAGCGGTTCCGATCTAGCTGTCTACTCCCACTTCAAGCAGAGATTGCCCAGCTTCTGCACGCACGTCGGTGCCGGCGGTGGCTCCGTGGTCTTCGTCGGCTCGGGCGCCGGGGTGGTCGGCTGGGACGTGGTGGGCTTGGGACTTGGGGCCGAGGTGGTCGGCGAGGTGGTCGGCGACTTTGTCGGCGACGCCGTCGGCTTGCTGGTCGAGCTCGCCGCGGCCACCTTCCTGGCGGCGGCCCTGGTGTCCTCGTCGCTGTCGTCGTCGCTGTCGTCGTCGCTGTCGTCGTCGAACAGCGCGAGCTCGGTGTCCCCGGGGCTGTAGTCGGTGAGATTCAGCGTCGACAACAAGTCCGCGCCGTTGAGCAGAGTGTTGCTCGGTGGAAGGACTTGACCTTGGACGGTGGGGCTCGCTTCATCGCTGCCCGGGAGCGCCGAGACATTCGAGGAGGACGGCGTTTCAGCACCAGCCGAGCCGAAGGTGACGAGCGTGCCGCAGGCAACGATTGCCATGACGGCCACCACCGCGATCTTGTATGGCCAGGCCAACGCGCCGGTGGAGCTCAGCCCCGGCATGGAGTTGAAGTTCAACCTGCCGGCGAGCACAGTCTTGAACCACGTGGCCTCGGGCACACGGAAGTCAAGTTGGGGCAGGCCCACAGGGTCTCTCCTCGGGATGGCGAACTCCAAGGATAACGGCAATCCAGTGCGGCTGTGAGCCGGATGTCGGATTTCCCTATGCTGAGCGGGTGGGTGCGCTGCCGGATTCCGTGATCGTCGTGGGGGCCGGACTTTCCGGCTGGCGCACAGCCAAGGACTTGCGTCGGCTCGGGTTCGCCGGAGTGCTCACGTTGCTGGGCGATGAAGACGAGCTGCCTTACGACCGTCCGCCCTTGTCGAAAGCCGTGCTGACCGGCGAACGAGAGCCCGAAGCTGTCCGGCTCACGACCGACGATGAGATCGCCGAGCTCGACATCGATTTCCGGCGCGGCGTGCGGGCTGCGACCGTGTCCGACGGGCTCGTGGTGACCGAGGACGGCGAACGGCTGGACGCCGACATCGTCGTCATCGCGACCGGATCGCGAGCGAATATTCCGCCCTTCATCGCCGGCATGCCCGACGTCCGGCCGCTGCGCAACCTGGCCGATGCACGGCGGATCAGGGACGACTTCGGCCGGATCTCGTCCGTTCTGATCCTGGGCGGCGGATTCATCGGCGCCGAGGTCGCCGGGTCCGCCCGCAAGCTGGGCATCGAGGCCACCATCGTTGAGGCGATGCCGAATATCCTCGGCCCGCTCGGCCCGGAGATCGCGGCTGCGGTCGAGCAGATTCATCGCGAGCAGGGCGTCACCGTCGTCACTGGCGCTCCGGTCGAGATCGTCGATGCCACACCGAACGACGGCGCCACCGTTGTCTTGGCCGACGGACGGAAGCTGACCGCCGACGTCGTCGTGGTCGGATTTGGCGCCCGCCTCAACATCGAGGCCGCCGGGGATCTGGCCACACCGCAGGGCATCGAGTGTGACGAACACGGCCGGGTGGTCGGCCATCCGGGCCTGTATGCGGTCGGCGACGTTGCCGCATGGTGGGATCCGCGGATCGGGCAGCACGTCCATCGTGAGCACTGGCAGACGGCCGGCGACGGAGCTGCCATCGTCGCGCTGACGATCATGGGACAGGACGCCGCGGCGTACCTTTCGGCGCCGCCCTACTTCTGGACCGACCAACCAGGCGTCAAGGTGCAGCTCCTGGGCTGGCCGTCACTGGGTGATCGCCAGGGATGGGTCGATGGCGAGGACGTGGAGCCGGGCACGGTCTACGGCTGGTGGAAGGGCGAGACCTTGGTGGCCGTCGCCCTGCTCGGCCGCCCGCGCCTTATGGCCCGCTACCGCAAGCAGCTTATGGAGATGGAGCTCTAGCGCTGAGTAGCGGCTAATCCCAGCCGGCGTTGCGGTCGCGCTTGGTCTGCGACCGTCGCTTCTTCGACGCCAGCCGTCGCTCGACCGACGCCCGAGACGGCCTCGTGGCACGTCGCTGCTTGCGCGGGGCGAGGGCCGCCGCGACGAGCTGCTCGAGCCGGACCTTGGCGGCCTCGCGATTGCGGTGCTGCGAGCGGTACTCCGACGACACCACGGTGATCGCCCCGTCAACCAGCCGGTGGCGGAGGTGATGCACGACGAGGTTCTTCTGAGAATCTGTCAGGACATCGGACGTTGCAGGTGTCCAGCTCAGCTCGACGCGGGTGTCAGTGGTGTTCACGTGCTGGCCGCCGGGGCCCGAGGACCGGCTGAACCGCCACGTCAGCTCCCGGTCGGGGAGATGAAATCGTCCCCCGCGAGCGGGAGGTGCCCCCATCTGTTGGCTACTGCCCATGCAGGTAGTGGGTCAACTGGTCGCGTTCGAACTCCAGTTGATCCATCCGGCTCTTGACGGCGTCGCCGATACTGAGCACCCCGACCAGGACGTCGCCATCGAGGACGGGCACGTGACGCACCCGGTACTCGGTCATGACGCCCATGAGCTCGTCCAACGTGTCGTCAGGTTCACAGACGCGCACGTCCGATGTCATGATCTCGCCGACGGTCACGCTCGACGGCTGGTCGAAGTTGTGCAGTTTGCGGACGATATCGCGCTCGGAGACGATCCCCTCCATGTGTGCGCCGTCCGTGCTCACGACGAGCGCCCCGATGTTGAGGTCGGCCAGCGCAGTGAGGAGTTCCGCGACCGTTGCGTCCGGTCGAATGGTGAAGACCTCGCCGATGCTCTTGGCCGAAAGGATTTCCCGCACGCGCATGATGCCTCCTGGTTCCGCTATTCCGCTGGGTCCATCGTGCGCTCCCCGCCGACTGGCGGGAAGTTCAACACATTGTTGCCATGCCGGGGTTCGCGCCCGCGTGCGCCCTGCCCGCGTCCGTCTGGCCCGCGCCCGTCTGGCCCCTCTCCGTCTCGCACTAACTCCTCGGCCGGGTCGAGGTCCTCTTCGGCCTCGCCGTCGGGGAAATGGCCCAAGTAGGCGAGCGCCGCATCGTGCAGTCGCGCATTGGTGGCGAGTGCGTTGCCGCTCCACGGGCCGTCGCGCCCGTCGAGTCCGGTCAACCGGCCGCCGGCTTCCCGGACGATGACATCCAGTGCGGCCATGTCCCAGAGCTCCAGGTCGGGCTCGGCGGCGATGTCCACGGCTCCCTCAGCGAGCAGCATGTAAGACCAGAAGTCGCCGTAAGCGCGGGTGCGCCACACCCGGCGCAGGAGCGCGTCGAAGCCCGTCCGCTTGTCGATGCGGTCCCAGCCGCCGGTCGACGAATACGAGAACGACGCGGCCTCCAGTTCGGAAACCGCCGAGACCCGGATCTCGCGGGCGTTCATGAACGACTTGCCGGTGAATGCACCGCCTTCCTTCGAGGCCCACCAGCGGCGTCCGAGCGCGGGTGCCGAGACCAGCCCGGCGACGATCTCGCCAGCCTCCTCCAGCGCGATCAGTGTCGCCCAGACGGGGACACCGCGAACGAAGTTCGACGTGCCGTCGATCGGGTCGATGATCCAGCGGCGTTCGTGGGAGCCGGTCGATCCTTCAATCTCGCCCTGCTCCTCCCCGAGGACGACGTCGCGTGTCCGCGCAGACTTGAGGTGGCGCCGGATGGCTTCCTCTACGGCTTGGTCGGACTCGGTCACATACGTCATGTCCGGCTTGGTCGACACCGCCAGGTCGATGGCGCCAAAACGGTCCATGGAGAGGTTGTCGGCGGTGTCGGCCAAGACGTGTGCAAGACGCACGTCGTCACTCCAGGAATGCGCCATGGTGGCTACGTTAGTCCCGTGCGTACCTCGATCACCGACACGTTCAACGGTTTGCCGCTGCATCCGCTGGTTGTTCATGCGACGGTCGTGCTGACACCGCTGGCGGCGCTGGTGGCGCTGGCCCTGGTTCGCCCGTCGTGGCGCGAACGTCTGCGCTGGCCGGCGGTTGGGGCCGTCGCCGTCGCGTGGGCCCTGGTCTGGCTCTCCCGCGCCAGTGGCGCCAACCTGCAGACGGTGAACGCCGATTTTTTCTCTGCGAACCGGGCAGCCAGGGAGTCGCTGGCACTCCACATCGGCTTTGCCAACAGGCTCAACTACGTCCTGTTCACGCTCCTGGTGGTGCTGGTCGTGTTCGCGTGGCTTTTGCCGAAGTTGGCGCGCCCGGCGGGAACGGTGGGTGCGGTGGTCATCGCGTTGCTGGCGCTCATGGTCATCGGCTTGGTGGCGCAGACCGGTGAACAGGGAGCGCGGACGCTCTGGAACCCGGACGGCAAGCGCTCGTACTCAGTCGATCAGTAACTCGTCGTTCGCGCGGCAAGGATGCGGCGCAGGGAGTTGACCCGCTCGACGGTGATGGTGCCGGCCGCAACAGCCGTATCGAGCGCGCACTCCGGCTCGGATGCCAGGTGTGTGCACCCACGGGGGCAGGCCGTACAGATCTCGGCGATGTCCGGAAAAGCTGCGACGACACTGTCGACATCGACGTGCGCCAGCCCGAAGGACCGGATACCCGGGGTGTCGATGATCCAGCCACCATCGGGCAACGGGAGCGCCAATGCAGACGTCGATGTGTGGCGCCCGCGCCCAGTTACCTCGTTAACTGCGCTCGTGGTGCGGTCCGCATTGGGCACCAGCGCATTGACGAGCGTCGATTTGCCGACGCCGCTGTGGCCGACGAGCACCGACGTTCGGTCCTTCAGCAGGGAGCGCACCGGCTCGAGGTCCCCGTCGCGATGTATCGCGACCACGGTGACGTCG
>DATLCL010000169.1:0-4824 GCA_035526415.1 Aeromicrobium sp. | reverse complement strand
AACGTCTTCAGAACCGAGATGGATGCGACCTCGATCTCGGCCGCCACCATCCCGACCGCCCGCTCACGAAGGAACACCACGAGGGCGTCGACCTCAGGCATTTCGGGCACGGGCCGAGGTTACCGAGCGCCCGAGCCGCTTGCGGCTCGAGGCCGAGTGGCCGACGGCCCGTTGACGAGCGCGGCGAGGAGCATGAGTTCAGGCTACGAGACGAACGTGAGCCAGAGCAGCGTCAGGTTGAGGCCGATCACGATCGTCGCCACCGTCCAGGCGCCGATGTTCAACAGCCGATGGTTCGCATGCTCACCCATGACGGATCGACGCGCGGTGAGGACGACGAGTGGGACCAATGCCAACGGGATACCCATCGACAGGACGACCTGCGAGACAACGAGCGCAGCACTGGGTTCGATGCCGAGCGCCAGCACGACAACGGCGGGAATGACGGTGATGATCCGGCGCGCCACCATCGGGATCTGCACATGAATCAGTCCTCGCATGACCTCGGCGCCCGCTGCGCTTCCGACGGACGTCGATGCCAGGCCGGAGCCGAGCAGCGACACGGCGAAGAGCAGCGCCACACCGGCTCCAAGGTCCGAGGTGATGACTCCATGAACTCCCGACAAGGTGTTCGTACCGGGACGGCCCTGCAGGCTCGCCGCCGCGACGACCAGCAACGAGAGGTTGAGGACGCCGGCGAGGATCAGGGCTAGCACCACATCGGTTCGCGTGACAGAGAGCAGGTCCCGGATGGAGAGCCCGTCGCCCCGCCGATCCAACCGCGTGACGGTGAGGCTGGAGTGCAGGTAGATGACGTGCGGCATCACGGTCGCGCCGATGATGCCGGATGCCAGCAGGACACTTTCCGCGCCGGCGAAGTGAGGCACCAAGCCAACCGCCAAGGGACCCGGCTGCGGCGGATTGACGAATAGTCCAGCCAGGAACCCGACGGCGATGAGCCCGAGGAAGGCCATGATCGTCCGCTCCAGCGCGCTCTGACCGCGTAAGTCACCGATTCTCAGGATCACCAAACCAATGCCGGCGGTGATCAGCGCACCCGCGATGAGGGGAAGGTCGAACAGCAGGTTCAGCGCGATGGCCCCGCCGACGACCTCGGCCATGTCGGTGGCAATGGCAACGACCTCGGCTTGGAGCCAATACGCAACGCGGGGCCCGCGGGGCAGCCGACGCCCCAGTTGGGTCGACAGCGATGCTCCCGTGACCATTCCCAACTTGGCGGACAGGTATTGCACGAGGACGGCCATGGCGTTCGCCATGACGACGACCCACACCAGCGTGTAGCCGAATCGAGCACCCGCGGTGACATTCGTGGCGACGTTGCCCGGATCGACGTACGCGACGGCGGCGACGAACGCCGGCCCGAGCAGCGCGACACGGCGCGCCGGGGTCAGGGTCAGTGAAGCCATCAGGCCAGGAGGTCTTCGTACTCCGGGTGCTTCGGCAACCAACCGAGGATGTACGGGCAGGTCACCTTGATGCGCAGCCCACGCTCACGGATGTCGTCCAAGGCACCCTGTACGAGCTTCGAGGCCAGGCCTTGCCCTTCGAACGCCGAGACCACCTCAGTGTGCGGAAACAGGATGACGCCCGGGTCGTCGGTTGACTCTGCCTCGGTGAAGCCGGCCAGCTCACCGCCGATGCGGATCTCATACCGGTGCGCGCTGGCGTTGTGGAGGACTTCGGGGTTCATGAGACTCCTGCCAAGGTTGCAAGCGCGGACGTGAAGAAACCCAGTCCATCAGTGCCCGGGCCACAGAGTTCTTCGACGGCGTGCTCGGGGTGCGGCATGAGGCCGACGACGTTGCCACGCTCGTTGGTGATGCCGGCGATGTCGCGCAGCGACCCATTGGGGTTGACGCCGACATAGCGGAACACCACCCGGCTCTCGCCTTCCAGCCGATCGAGGGTTGCATTGTCGGCAACGAAACCGCCCTCGCCGTTCTTCAACGGGATCACGATCTCCTGGCCGACCTCGTATCCGTTTGTCCACGCCGTGTCCGCGTTCTCCACACGCAGAACCTGGTCCCGGCAGATGAAGGTGCGGTGGTCGTTGCGGATGAGGGCCCCGGGCAGCAGGTGCGACTCGCACAGGATCTGGAAGCCGTTGCAGATGCCGAGAACGGGCATGCCGCCGTTCGCCGCCGCCACGACCTCGGCCATCACCGGGGCGAAGCGTGCGATCGCGCCGCAGCGCAGGTAATCGCCGTACGAGAAACCGCCAGGCAGGATGACGGCGTCGACCCCCTTGAGGTCGCGATCGCCGTGCCACAGCGCGACCGACTCGCCGCCGGCCAGCTGGACTGCGCGGCGGGCGTCAGTGTCATCGAGCGAACCGGGGAAGGTGACGACGCCGATCTTCAAGGGCCGATCACACGTCCTCGACCCGCACGGCGAAGTCCTCGATGACCGGATTCGACAGCAGCGTCTCGGCGATTTCGCGGACCTCGGCCAGCGTCGCATCGTCGGCTTCGACGACCTCGAGCTCGAACCGCTTGCCCTGGCGGACGTCCAGGATGCCATCGAATCCGAGGCGGGGTAGCGCCCCGTGCACGGCTTTGCCCTGCGGGTCGAGGATTTCTGGTTTGGGCATCACTTCGACGACGACGCGAGGCATGCGGCGAGTGTATTACCCGGGGCGCGGGCCCTGCGGGGCCGCTCTCGTCACGACTTCGTAATCCCGCAGGCTCACTGCCGGATGCGTCCCGGCAGCACAATGATGGATGTGGGCCAATCACGGTGGACCTTTGCGCTGTACGGAGCGGTGGCTGCGCTGGTCGGCCTCGCCGTCGGCCACTTTGCCGCGACGCTGATCGCTCCGGCGTCCTCTCCGGTACTCGTCGTCGGCTCGACGCTCATTGACCTGGCCCCCGCCCCGGTGAAGATCGCCGTGATCAAATGGTTCGGCACCGCCGACAAACCCCTGCTGGTCGGCTTGGTCACCGTCGGGACGTTGGGGCTCGCGTCCCTCGCGGGGATAATGAGCCGCCGGCGTCCCGCGCTGGGCGTGGGCATGGTGTTCGGCCTGGGCCTGGTCGTTGCTGTCCTGACGGCGACCAGCCCGAAGTTCGGAATGTTCGGCTTCATCCCGGCGCTCATCGCCGGCACCGTCAGCGCCGGCCTTCTCGGTGTCCTGCCACAGTGGGCTGGCGGCGCGGGCGCGGTTGACGATGAAACCGACCAGCGCGCGTCGCAGCGCAGGACGCTGCTCGGTTCGGCGGGTCTGCTCGCCCTTGCCGCGATCGTGTTCGGCGCCTCACGCGCCGTGCGACGGACGCCCGCCCCGACCGCCGTCTTGCCGCTCCCGAAGCCCGCGACACCAATCCCGCCGCTTCCTCGCGGCCTCGCCGCCGAGGGAATCACCCCCCTGCGCACCCCGACCCGCGACTTCTACCGCGTCGACACCCGGCTGAGCGTGCCGAACATTGACCCTACCGACTGGCGGCCGACGATCGACGGCGATGTCGACCGGACCGTCCACTTCACCTACCGGCAGCTGTTGGCCATGCACATGATCGAGCGGGACATCACGCTTGCATGCGTATCCAATCCGGTCGGCGGCCCATATGCCGGTGGCGCACGCTGGCTCGGCGTACGACTGACCGACCTGCTCAAGCGCGCCGGGACCGGTACCGGTAAGGCGGACCAGATCCTGTCGACTGACGTCGGCGGCATGACCATCAGCACGCCGCTGGATGCCGCCACCGACGGCCGCGACGCAATGATCGCGGTCGGCATGAACGGTCGGCCGCTGCCCGCCGAGCACGGGTATCCCGCCCGTCTGATCGTCCCCCGCCTCTACGGCTTCATCGGCGCGACCAAGTGGATCACCCGCATGACACTGACCACCTACTCCGCGCAGGAGGCCTATTGGACTCCGCGCGGCTGGGCCACGCACGCCCCGATCAAGCTGGCCAGCCGGATCGACGTCCCGCATGACGGCGACGAGCTCGACGCGGGTGACGTCGTCGTCGGCGGGATCGCCTGGGCACCGAACGACGGCGGGGTTGGGCGCGTCCAGGTGCGCATCGACGATCACCCGTGGCGCGACGCGACGCTCGGACCGTCCGGCGGGTCCGTCTACTGGCGGCAGTGGTTCGTGCGCTGGGACGCGCCGAAGGGCGAACACCGCATCCGGGTTCGCGTGGTCGGGTCGAACGGCGACGTCCAGACCAGCAAGCCGGCCGAGCCGGCCCCCGATGGGGCCAGCGGACACCACGAGGTCACGGTTTCCGTAACCTGAACGGTCGCGGCGAAGGACGCGCCTATCGCTTGCCGCGGCGCCAGCCCACGATGGCGAGCGCAATCCCGAGGCCGGCGACGATCGGACCGACGGTGGCCCAGAACGAAACGCCTGTCATGGGGCTGCCCTTGAGGTAACCCAGGCCTTGGAACGTCCACACGGCGCCCATGACGGCCCCGGCCAACCCGATCAAGATGATGATCATGCGTCCCATGTCAGTGAATCTCCCGCTTGAGGATCTTGCCGGTGGCTGTCATCGGCAGCTCGTCCCGGAACTCTACGATGCGCGGGTACTTGTAGGACGCGCACTGCTCCTTGCCCCACGCCAGGAGCTCCTCCTCGGTCGTGGTGTCTCCGGGCGTCTTGACGACGACCGCCTTGATCTCCTCGCCGTGCGACTCGTGCGGCACGCCGATGACGGCGACCAACGAGACCGCCGGGTGGGTGATCAGGACTTCCTCGAGTTCACGCGGGTACACGTTGAAGCCGCCGCGGATGATCATGTCCTTGCTGCGGTCGACGATGTAGTAGTAGCCGTCCTCGTCCTTGCGGGCGAGGTCACC
>DATLCL010000309.1:0-2073 GCA_035526415.1 Aeromicrobium sp. | reverse complement strand
CGGGCGGACTGACGGAGCGAGGCTCCAACAAGCGGATGAAGATCGTGCGGATCGTCGACGGCGAGGCGAAGGAGGTCAAGGTGAAGCTGACCGACCCCGTCCTGCCGGGCGACACCATCGTGATTCCGGAGCGCTTTTTCTAGACGTATACTCCGCAGTCCGAGGAGCCGATGGCGAAGATCCTGCTGGTCGAAGACAACGAGATGAACCGTGACATGTTGTCGCGCCGGCTCGAGCGCCGCGGCTACGAGATCGTCATCGCCATCGACGGGCAGCAGGGCGTCGACCTCGCCAAGAGCGTCTCTCCGGACCTCATCCTGATGGACATGAGCCTTCCCGTGATCGACGGCTGGGAGGCGACCCGGCAGTTGAAGGCATTGCCGCAGTTCAAGATGATCCCGATCATCGCCCTGACCGCTCACGCCATGTCCGGCGATCGTGAGAAGGCGCTCGAAGCGGGTTGCGACGACTACGACACGAAGCCGATCGAGCTGCCCCGGCTGCTGGGCAAGATCGAGGCGTTGATCGCCGCGAAGCCGTCCGCCTAGGCTGAGAGCACGCGCTCGATCAGCGAGGCCACCTCGGGCGGCACCGAGGTGAACTTCACGCGGAACGATCCTTCCGGATCGCCGGCCCGAGAGCTCAGCACCTTACCGTAGAGATCCCCCGGCATCTCCTGGCCGGCGTCGTCGTGCAGACGCACGCGCACGTTGGACAAGGCCGCCACGGCATCTGCCGTCAGCAGCAGCGCGCCCGACTTCGAGGCCTTCACGATTCGCGCCGCGACGGCCGCGCCGTCGATGTGCTTACCGTCGAGGACGACGTAGGAGCTGGCGAGCGGCTGCTTCAAATCGGCGAGGTCCTCGCGCCGCTCTGGCAGCATCAGGTTGTGGGCACCTGCGATGCCGAGCAGGTCGTACATCGCGATGGGGTCCTTGAACCCCTTGGCCTGGAACTCCAGCCGCTCGCCCACCTTCGCGATGTCGCCGCCGCCTTTCAGCGTCGCCACCGAGATCAGGATCTGCCCACCGACGGTGAACGACTCGATGCGTGAGGTGAGGTTCACGTGGCTCCCCACGACGCCGTACTTGGCGCGCTTCATGGAGCCGATGTTCCCGACCACGACTTCGCCGGTGTTCAGGCCGATGCCCATCTCGACCTCGGGCAGACCCTCGCGGCGGTTGTAGGCGTTGATCTCTTCCATCGCGAGCTGCATTGCGAGCGCACAGGCCATGGCGCGCTCCGCGTCGTCGTCCCGTCTGACCGGGGCGCCGAAGAGTGCGAAGACCGCGTCGCCGATGAACTCGTCGATCGTTCCCTGGTACTCCGTGATGATGTCCGCCATCGTCCCGAGGTAGTTGTTCAGGACCTTGACCACCTGCTCGGGATCCAGCCGTTCGGCGGCCGCCGTGAATCCGCGCAGGTCGGACATCAGCAAGGTCACGACACGCTTCTCGCCCCCGAGGGTCAGTCCTTCCGGGGTTTCCAGCAGCGACGAGACGATCTCGTCCGACAGGTAGCGGCCGAACGTCTGCCGGATGAAGCGGTTCTTCACGTCGAGGTCCTGCGCCAGGCGCTTGATCTCGACGTTGGCGCGACGCAGCGAGAGCTGTGTCTCGGCACGGGCCAGCACCACCGGGAAGTCCAGCGGCTTGGTGACGTAGTCGTTGGCGCCCAGCTTGAGGGCCTCCACGATGTCCTCGCCCTGGTCCTTGGCCGTCGCCATGATGATCGGCAGGTCGGCGACGCTCTTCGTCTGACGCACGATCTTGAGGGCGTCGATGCCCGAGAGGACGGGCATCATGATGTCGAGGAGGACGAGGTCGAACTCCTCCTTCGCGATGATGTCGACCGCCTGCTGCCCGTCATCGGCCGTCTTGACCGTGAAGCCCCGGCTCTTGAGCCGCCTCGAGAGCATGTCCCGGTTCATCTCGTTGTCGTCGACGACGAGGAGGTGGGCCGGTTTCTTCTCGGACGCCGCGGGAATCGCGGTCGCGGGAAGAGGCATTGTCGCGGCGGCGGGTTGGGCGGGCGTCTTTATCGTGGCCGGCTGTTGGCTGGCGGCTTCCGGCG
>DATLCL010000300.1:0-2035 GCA_035526415.1 Aeromicrobium sp. | reverse complement strand
CGCCTTCTCATCGAAGCTTTCCTTCACATAGCGCCGGGCTGCCCACACGGCGACCGCGATGAACGGCAGGTTCAACAGGAAGATGGCGCGCCAGCTCACCTCGTCGACGAGCAGGCCGCCGACGAACGGTCCGAGGATCGGGGCGACGCCGGACGCACCGGCCCAGATGCCGAACGCACGTCCCTGTTCCTCGCCTTCGAACGAAGTCGTCAGGATCGCGAGCGAGCCTGGGACGAGTATCGCCCCCGTGGCGCCCTGGAGAACGCGGGCGATGATGAGCGTCTCGATGTTCGGCGCGAGCCCGCACAACAACGATGTGACACCGAACCCGACGAGTCCGATCACGAATAGCCGCTTCCGACCAAGGAAGTCGGACAGGGCGCCGGCGAGGATCAGCAGCGCCGACAAGGACAGCAGGTAGCCGTACTGGATGTAGTTCTGGCCTTCGAGCACGTCTACGAACAGCCGCGGCTCTCTGCCGATGGCGTTCAGCGCGACGGGCAGGACCGATGAGTCGAGGAAGACGATGCTGGAGCCGAGCACTGCACAGAGGAGCGTCCAGCGCTTCTGCGTCGTCACCTATCTACTCGTCGAGGCACGCCCCGATCGTACAGATCGGCCCACCTCCTGATCCGTCGCTACCATCGCCGCCTGTGATTTTGAGTCGACACGACGACGAGCTGTCCATAGCCGTCGATGCGGCTCGACGCGCCGGACGTATCCAGATGGAGCGTTACGAGCGCCTCGAGCGGATAGTCCACAAGAGCGAGCACGACGTCGTGACCGAGGTTGACGAGATGTCGGAGCAGCTGATCATCTCGAGCATCCGCTCTGCGTACCCGCATGACGCGTTCCTGGCGGAAGAATCGGGGACCACCGATGCGATCGCGCCGGCGGTCGAATCGGGCGGGGGTAGCCTCGAGGAACGCGTCTGGGTCATCGACCCGCTGGACGGCACCGTGAATTACGCCAACGGGATTCCCGTTTTCTGCGTGAGCATCGGCCTTGTCATCGGCGGCCAGCCGGTGCTGGGCGTCATCTACGACCCGACCCGGGACGAGCTGTTCACGGCACAGGCTGGCCACGGCGCACGATTGGACGACCAGCCCATCCGCCAGCCACACAAGGAGAAGCTGTCCGATTACGTGGTCTCGCTGGCATTGTCGCGCCGTGGCTGGTCTGACCGCGAGCGGAAGGTGCGCCGCCGCATACGCGTCTCGCGCAGCATGGGCAGCGCCGCGCTTGCCCTCGCCTACGTGGGCAACGGCCGCTTCGATGCATTCATCCAGTCGGGCGGCCTGTCGCTGTGGGATATTTGCGCCGCGGGGCTGATCGCGGTTGAGGGCGGGGCGACGGTGACAACGCTCGACGGCGGACCGTGGTTCGATATGGCGCAACCCAGCAAGTCGATCGGCCTCGTCGCGGCTGCACCCGCGCATCACGCCACGCTCATGGAACTCATTCAATGACCGCGATCAATGGCGATTGGCTGCCGAAAGGCTGGCGCACATACGACGACGTTCATGGCCGCAAGAACACGGTGACCGGCACGGTCCTGGTGTGGCCGAAGCTTGCCAGCAAGGACCTCGACCGCTCGGCTGAGATCTCGGTGTTCCTGCCGCCATCGTTGGCCAAGGCGCTGAAGGCCGAAACCAGGAACGTCCGCCGTTACCCCGTCTTCTACTTCCACGACGGCCAGAACGTCTTCGACGACCACACCTCGCACGCCGGGGAGTGGCGGGTCGACGAGACGCTCCAGGCGTTGGCGCGCGACGGGATCGAGGCGATCGCTGTGGGCATCCCCAACGGCCACGAGGCGCGTTTCGATGAGTACAACCCGTATAGGGGCCGCACGCCGTACACCGGCCGGCGTGTCGTCGGTGGCAAGGCCAATGAGTATCTCGACTGGCTGACCGGTGAGATCAAGCCACTCATCGACAGGACCTTCCCGACCGATCCCTCGCGCGACGCGACCGGCACGATCGGCTCGTCGCTCGGGGGCTTGATCAGCCTGTACGCGATGGTGCGCCACCCC
>DATLCL010000299.1:0-2869 GCA_035526415.1 Aeromicrobium sp. | reverse complement strand
CGATCAGCGCGGCACGCAGCAACGCCCTCACGACGTCGACGGCTCTCGCCACATCGCATACATCGGCGGCATGTCGGGCGCCACAATCGTGCCGGTATCGACGAATCCGTGTCTGCGGTACAAGTGCGCGCTGGTTTCGGTGGTGGCCTCCAGGTACAGCGGCAACCCTGCGTCGTCGGCTGCTCGCGCCATTGCCGAGAGCAGGCGCGATCCGGCCCCGCGTCCAGGCTGGGCAGCACCGATGAAAGGCAGATAGAGGTGCTCTTCGACCGGGTGGCTCCTTTCCATGACTTCGAGGAATCTGCGCGCCTTCAACGTGTGCCGTCCAAAGGCGTGGAGGTAGCGGGCAACGGTTGTCGGGTGGTTCTCGGCCCGGTTGTGGCGCCGCGCCGAGGCAAGGACGACCGCCGCGCCGAGAGGTTCCACGCTGTCGCGCAGAATCCACGAGAAGCCTTGGTCCAACGCCCAAGGGCCGGCTCCGACCGCGAAGAACCGGCGAAGCCGAGTCGGCCGCGAGCCGGCGTCGGGCATGAGCGCGGCGAACACCGGATCCTGTTCGAACGCGGTGGCCAAGACCGCCACGACGTCGTCATGATCAACTGCGCTCGCAACCGCAGGTTGCATGGCTTCCATGATCCGCCTCTAGTGATCGTGCCCATGCGGGCGTGACAAGAACTGTTGATGCCGTGCCTCAAGCCACGCCGAGTCGATCGCACAAGCGTCACGCAGCGCGTCTTCGAGTGCAGCCGCCCAGCTGTGCCAATACGGCCGGTCGGGCGCCTCGGCCACGCGGTCGATGAGGCGCTGCCTGAAGTCCGCATAGCTGATGACGCTCTGCGTCAGCGCCATCGTCACACCGAAGACACGTCGTTCCCACGGCGCACTGAAGGCGAGTTCGCCGTTGGACCGCGGTGGCGCGGCCGGTCCGTCGGCGTCGAGAAGCGCATCAGCGGCCGACATCGGCAACATCCAATGCGTAAGCGACCCCGATCATGGAGTCGCGGGTGACGAGCGGCACCAGTTCCTCGGCCGACCAGCCCTCCGTGCCGGGCGGCCGCTGCGGCAGCACCATGTACCGGGCTTCGGCCGAGCTGTCCCAGACCAGAATGCGGACGTCGGCCGGCACGTAGAGCCCCATCTCAGCCAGCACGGCGCGCGGCTCAACGACCATCCGCGAGCGGTATGCATCGGACTTGTACCAACTCGGGGGCAAACCGAGGACCGGCCACGGGTAGCACGAGCACAACGTGCACACGACGACGTTGTGAACCTCATCGGTGTTCTCGAGCACCCGGATGTCGGCGCCTTCAACCCCGCCGTACCCGAGTTCGGCAACCGCCTTGGTGCCGTTCGCGAACAGTCGCGCCCGATAGGCGTCGTCCGTCCATGCCTTGGCGACGACCTTGGCGCCGTTGAGCGGTCCGACGTCCTTCTCGTAGTGCTCGATGATCGTGTCGATCGCTTTCGCGTCAAGCAGGCCACGCTCCACGAGGACGGACTCCAACGCCTCCACGCGGACCGCGATCGGGTCAGGTTCACTCATGCCGGCTCCAGATAGGGCTCGAACAACTCGATGCGGATCTCTGTGTTGGGTTCGGCCCCTTCTCCCCAGAGCTCGGCACCCTCGAATGCGACCGTGTACAGATGCTCGGCCACCTTCGTCCGGGCCGCTGCGTGCACGTCAGCGAAAACCGCCGCGCCACGGTGATCGACGACGACGCCGCGGCGGCCAGTCACGTAGGCCGGTTGCCGAGTGTGGCCGTTGTCGCGTTCCGCACGCACGCGGACCGGATCGCCCACCCCGAACTGCGGTGCATGGTGTGCCCGTTTGGCACCGCCCACGATGCGCGGCATCACATGCACGTTCATGAACCGCGGCAGAGTTGGCCGCGTGATGATTCGTTGTGCGGCAAACGCGGCCCCAGCCACCTTCATCCGTGGAGCGGACTTGCGGCCACTGACGTAGGACCCGAGCATCCGCTCCAGGACGCTGAGCCACCGCCCGTAGTACGGGCCGTGGTACTCCTCCGGCGGGAGCTTTTCCATGACGGCGCGGAAGGAATCAAAGTTCGGACCGAAAACGGTCTGCACGAACGTCGCGATCCCGAAGACGCGCCCTTCCCATTCCTCATGGAAGACCGGTTCAGTCACCGTGTGAGCGACCGTCCCGAAGGACTCTCGCCTACCGCCCAGGTCGTGCATGTCAGGCACATCGCGAGCGTAGACCCGCTACACCCGGCCGGTACCCTGAATCCGTGAGCGAACTGCGGATTCGGCGGGAGTGGTTCGGAGACGCAGCGCTCCCCTATCTCGAGGCCTGGGATCTCCAGCGTGACCTGTTGCGATGCCGGGCGAACGACGAAATCGGCGACGTCGCATTGTTCCTGGAACACCCGCCCGTCTACACGGCAGGCAAGCGCACCGAGCCGCATGAACGACCGCTGGACGGGACCCCGGTCATCGACGTCGATCGTGGCGGCAAAATCACCTTCCACGGCCCCGGACAGCTCGTCGGGTACCCGATCACCAAGCTGCCGTCGCACGTTCTCGTCGTCGACTACGTCCGGCGCGTCGAGGAGGCGATCATCCGGGGCATCGCCGACCTCGGCGTCAGCGGCGGCCGCGTATCCGGACGCTCCGGCGTCTGGCTCGCCGCGGAGGCGGGCAAGCCAGAACGCAAGGTCGCAGCCATCGGCATTCGGGTCTCCCGCGGCGTGACGATGCACGGGTTCTCGCTGAATGCGAACGTCGACCTCGACTGGTACGACCGGTTCGTCCCGTGCGGCATCTCCGACGCCGGCGTGACGACGCTCAGCGCCGAGCTCAGCCACGACGTCAGCGTGTCCGAAGCTGCCGACGCAGTCGCACC
>DATLCL010000297.1:0-10324 GCA_035526415.1 Aeromicrobium sp. | reverse complement strand
CGTGCTGTCGTACTCCGGTCTCGGCTTCGGCGGATCGGACTGCAAGATCACGCTGGACGACCCGGACTGGGACGGCAAGGCGGCCAGCCAGCTGGTCAGCTACCTCGGCGGCAAGAGCGGCATCGCCTTCACCGACGACGCGCACACGACGCAGGCTCCGGTACTCGACGTCGTGAAGCGCGACGCCAAGGATCACCTCGGACACGCATCGACCAATGACCCGCGGGTGGGAATGGTCGGCGGCTCCTACGGCGGCCAGATCCAGTTCGCCGCGGCAGGCGTCGATCCCCGCATCGACACGATCGTCCCGATCGTCACCTGGAACGACCTGACGTACTCCTTGGGGCCGAACAACACTGGCCAGACCGGTGTCACGAGCTCCACCCCCGGCGCCACGAAGCTGGCGTGGGGCCTGCTGTTCTCGACGCTCGGCGTCGTGCAGGGCTTCCAGAACGCACAGACCGACCCGAGCCGCGTCGTCGGTTGCCCGAACTTCGCCGACTTCGTGTGCCCTGCGCTCGTCCTCGCCGGCGCGACGGGGTACTTCGACGCGGCGACGCTGAAGTCGTTGCGGCACGCCTCGGTGGCCAACTACATGTCGAGCATCAAGATCCCGACGCTTCTGATGCAGGGGCAGGACGACACCCTGTTCAACCTCAACGAGTCGATCGCGACGTTCAAGGCGCTCCGCGCCCAAGGGACGCCAGTCAAGCTGATCTGGCAGTCGTGGGGTCACTCGGACAGCTCGCCGGCCCCCGGCGAGATCGACCTCGGCGCGCTGGACCCGAGCACGCAGTACGAGACCGCTCGCGTCGAGGCGTGGTTCGAGCACTACCTCAAGGACCGCAACGTCAGCACCGGGCCGACGTTCGCCTACTTCCGGGACTGGGTCTCGTACTCCGGCATTGCCACGCCGGCATACGGGACCTCGTCGAACTACCCCGTTGGCACCTCGCGCAACTTCTACCTGTCAGGGTCATCGCTCGCGACATCGTCGGCGTCACTTCCGAAGTCCACCCGCTCTTTCCTCACGCCGCCGGCAGGCCCCCCCACCTCGACGAGCGAACCTGATGCAATCGGCAGCGTCGCGAAGTTGCCCGTCCCAGAGGCAGACCTTCCGGGCACGTTCCTCAACTGGACGTCGGCGTCGCTGACCAGCCCACTGAAGGTGGTCGGCACGCCGGTCCTCGACACCCAGGTCAGCGCACCTGTGGCGGCTGCCGCTCAGGCCCTGGGCCCGGCTGGTCAGCTCGTCCTGTTCGTCCGGCTCCAGGACGTGGGCACGGACGGCAAGGCAAAGGACCTGCGCCTGCTCTCGGCCCCCATCCGGGTCCAGGATGTGACCAAGCCGTTCTCGGTCACCCTTCCCGCGATCGTGTACCAGTTCGCGACGGGACATCGCGTCCGACTGGTCATCGCCGGCGGCTCGCTGAACTACCGAGGCGGTGTGACCCCGCAGGCGGTCCAGATCACGACCGGAACCTCCGGCCACCAACTGCGCCTGCCCGCCGTCGGGTAGTACGGGCGCATGTCCCAGATCGAGTGTGATTCCCCTGCTAGCGTGCGGAATTGCATCCCGGTTGAAGCGCTGAGTTAGGTAATCCCCCTTGTCTGGACGCACGAACATCCGGTGGGTCAAGCCACCGGCATTCCTGGTTGCCATCGCCGGACTCGTCGGCGTCTTCGGCATTGGCATGACAATCGTCGGGTCGCAGACCACCGGTGTCTCCACCGACGAACCCGGCCACGTCCGGCGGATCAACAACTACCTCGAGTCGGGCCTCTACGTCCGCATCTTCGAGGTGCACGAAACGCCGCCGGGCCAGATTCCGGTCGGAGCCTACGTCTACGGCCCGGTGACGTCGCTGGTCCAGCACGATGTCCAGCGGCTGCTCGACACCGAGCCAGGGTACAAAGCCAAGACGCGCGCATACCACTACGAAATCCGGCATGCGATCATCGCCGGGTTCGCGTTGCTCGGGCTCCTGGCGGCTGCCGGCACGGCCTGGCTCATCCTCGGCGACTGGCGTTGGGGCGTTATCACCGGCGGCATTCTGTCGGCGATGCCGCTGTGGACCGGCCACGCGATGTTCAACATGAAGGACACGCCGGTCGCGGCGGGCCACTCCATCATCACGCTCGCCTTGGTGCTGTTGGCGTTGATGAAGCCAACAAGCAAGCAACTGTGGGTGTTTGCCAGCGCCGCGGCCCTCGCGGTCGGGACGATCATGATGCTCGGTACCCGGCCGGGAGCATGGCCCTCATTGATCGGCTCCATCGTCGTCTTCGCCGCGATCCTGGTGCTGGCCCGAAAATCCCTGACGCGTGCGCACGCACTGCGCGTCTCCGCAGCGGTCGTCGTCGCGCTAGTGGTGTCCTATCTGGCGTTGCGGGCGGTCTATCCGCGCGTCTTCGGCGACCTATCCCAAGCCCTGTACATGTCGGCGTTCGGCAGCGCCCACTACGAAGGCCTCGGCCACCATTCCGCGAGCGGCCGCAGCTACCTCTTCGTGCACTCGCTGATCGACCTGCCGCTCGGCCTCTTGACCCTGACGCTGACCGGCACGTTCGCGGCGGCGTACATGTGGCTGGTCCAGCGTCGACGCTCGGTGCACCTGGACTGCATCGCGCTGGTCGGTTCGCAGGCGTTCGCGCTCACCACGGCCGCAGTCGTCTTTGACTCCGACCTGTACCACGGCCTGCGGCAGATGCTCTTCGCCATTCCGGCGCTCGCCGTGCTCGCGACGATCGGCCTCGCAGCGCTCCTTACGAAAGTGCCGGCCGGACGCCTCCGGCTCGCCGTCGCGGTCGCCGGCTGCGTCGCCATGGTGCTGCCGACCGCCGTGCAGGCGGCCATGTTCCCGTACCAGTACGCCTACATCAACGTCGCTGCCGAGCAGCTCGGCGTCGGCGCGGACGACGACTATTTCGGGACGAGCTTCCGCGAGTACGCGTACAAGGATCCGCAGGACGTGAAGGTCATCTGCCCCTTCCTGCGGTACGGCGGCGAAGTGTGGGCCGGCGAGCCCGACTGCCGCACCCGTTTCGCCTACACGTTCAGCGCATACTGGCGTGGACGTGAGGCGCCCAACAACCCCAAGCACGGCGAGTTCTACGCACTGCTGCGTGGTTCACGACCTACGCCACCCAACTGCACGCCCTACCGGGATGTGGAACGTTGGCAAAACCTGAAGAAGGTGGTCATGAGCCGCATGTTTGTGTGCCACCAGCCCACCAACGACGATTGGTACGAGGGCAACATCATAGAGGGCAAGGCACGCCGGAAGGCCGGCCTTCCGCTCAAGCACATGACTTGGCCGCCGGACCGCTCCACTCCGCCGGCGTCGGCCTTCAACGAGCTGTGATGTCAACCAGCCGCAGGCCCGGTACCTAGATCTCTGTGCGGTGAAAGTTGGCGTGGGACTTGCTGGGGGTCGGGCCGCGCTGGCCTTGGTAACGCGATCCATACTTCTCTGACCCGTACGGATTGTCAGCCGCTGACGACAACCGGAAGAAACAGAGCTGGCCGATCTTCATGCCGGGGTAGAGCTTGATCGGCAGCGTCGCCACGTTGGCGAGTTCGAGCGTCACATGGCCGCTGAAACCGGGGTCGATGAAGCCGGCTGTCGAGTGCGTCAGGAGGCCCAGCCGGCCGAGTGAGGACTTGCCCTCGAGACGGGCCGCGATGTCATCGGGGAGCGTGACGACTTCGTACGTCGAGCCCAGCACGAACTCGCCGGGATGCAGGACGAAGGTCTCGTCCGAGTTCACTTCGACCTCCCGCGTCAGGTCGGATTGGTCGGCAGCAGGGTCGATGTGCGGGTACTTGTGGTTGTCGAAGACTCGGAAGAACTTGTCGAGCCGCACGTCGATGCTCGACGGCTGGATCATGTCGCGCGTCAGCGGTTCGAGTTGGACGCGTCCACAGTCCAGCTCGGCCAGGATGTCGCGATCGGAGAGAAGCACGGGGCGAGCCTACCGAGCGCTGCGAGCGAGCTTGCTCGCTCGTGGCCGAGTGGGCGAAGTCCCGTTGACGAGCGCAGCTGGGGGTACCGCCCTGCTCGGAGCGCTGAAAGCGCGGAGAGCTTGGGGGAGGAACACAGGGAAAACCTAGCCGAGGCCCATGGGAGCCGATGACGGGAATCGAACCCGCGTATCTTGCTTGGGAAGCAAGCGCTCTGCCATTGAGCTACATCGGCGATGCGACCACACCTTAGCCAACGGCCGCTCGAGCGGCGATCAACGGTTGACCCTGAGCGGTGGCCACGACGTCGACACGGCCCCGGCTATCGGCGGCAGTCCGAGCAGGCGGAGCGAGACATCCGCGATGTCTATGTTGCGAACCGGCTGTGGCCCGGTGTACTCCGGGCGTGCGGCGCCGGGATCGCGCCGCTGCGGGTTGAGGTCATAGAGGTCGGCGCCGCGCGGAACTCCGCGGCCCCACGCCAGGAACGGGATCCGGTAGTTCTGCCGGTCATCGATGACATAGTGCGTGGTCTCACCCTTCTCTCCGCCGTGGTCAGCGGTGACCAGGATCGTCAGCCGCTTCGCGAGCTCCGGGTGCGCATCGACGGTCGCAAGGACGTCGCCGAGGAACTCGTCGTCTTCGGTGACCGCCTCGTAATACTCCGAGGAGAGCCACTCATCGGCATGCCCGGCACGGTCGGGCGCCGTCAGGTGAAGAAAGATCAAGTCGGTCCTGCCGTCCAGGAGCGCGGCTTCGACAGCCGGCACGATCTCTTCGGCGGGACCGACGCGATCGATGTCCGTCTTGTCCCGTCCGTCGTCTGGGCCAATCGTGTCCCTGCGACCATGCCCTGCATCCCACGACCGGATCAGGTAGCGGAACTTGTCCTTCTCGGCAAAGAAGGCCGTCTGCCGGCCATGGTCGTGCGCGACGTCGAACGTGCTTGGGACATATGCGCCGTGCGTGGTGGCCAGCGTCTCGCCATCGTCATTGTTGAACGTGACGCTGTGGCCGGCCTTGCCCGCCACTCCGCGTCCGGTGAGCATGCCCGTGTGGTTCGGGAGTGTCTTGGTTGATTCGTAGGCAGTGCGCGCATTGAGAGTTGAAGCACCTTGCGCCATCAGCCGGTGCAGGTTGGGCGTGCCCTCCTTCCCCAGCCTTGTGATCGCATCGGGTCGAAGCCCATCGAGCGAGATGGCCAGGACGACCGGTCCGGTATCCGGGAGCTGCGCGGACGTCGACGGCGTCGGTGACGTCGTCGAAGTCGAGTCGCGGCCTGAGTCGCCGGCGCGAGACCCGAGCCAGTAGGCGCCTGGGACGACCACCGCCCCGACGAGCACAAGGGCCAGCACGAGGACTGCATGCGAACGTGCGTCGCCCGAGCGGGCGTCCGTCACTTCGCCGTGACCTTGGTCCCGTACAGCAATTCAGTGCGCGACTTCATCCGGCCAATCAATAGATTCAGGAACTCGGAGTCCTCGGCTGCGACACTCGCATACAACAGAGCGACGTCGCTGTCGTACCTGAGCAGCTCGCGGCCGGAATTTCCGGCGGTCCCCACTCCGTGCCGAAGCAATCCGCGGCCAACCGATTCTGGCTCGCCGTACTCGACCAAGCGCTTGTCACGCCATTTCGGCGACCGCCAGATCGCCAGGCGCAACTCCGTACCGTCGGGTTCGCAGGTGTAGCCGATGTCCGCCCACTCGTACGAATCCGAACGTTCGCAGTCATCCTTGCCCTGATCAATCCCGAACGCCCAGAAGAGGGTGTCGGAGTTGTAATCAGTCGAGCATCGCGTCCCTCGCACGACCGTGGTTCGATCCCAGCACTGGTTGTGGGCTCGGACGCTCGAGCCGGCCGGCGCCGTGGAGGTGTCCCGGTTGGAGTACCCGACGACGAATGCCGCCCCAACGGCGTACAGCAGCACCACGAGCGTGCCGAAAAATGCCCGCCGCGATATCGAGAACCCGCCGATCTTGATCGGCTTCTGCGGCGGCGGTGACTGGGTCGGCTCAGCCACGAATTATCACTCCGTTCACAACACCCTCGTTGGTTCACCTTAGAAGTCGGTCCGCGGCAGCGGGGGATGTTTGGGAGAAATGGCGGAGATGGCCGGCCGAGGAGTCACCAGTGCGTGGTCAATCGGTCAAGGCTGACCGGGGCCATGAACTCGTCCACCAGCTCGCGGTGCCACCATGCTCTCTCGCTACGCCGCTCGGCCCACGTCGTGAAGCGGTAGTGGTAGAAGCGCGCCCGCACCATTGCCGGCGGTGCGTCCCGGAAGGGGTTGTGTCGCAAGAGGCGCAACACCGCGTCGTCGCCCTCGAGGAGTTTCCGCACCAACTGGGTGAACCACGTCTCGGCGTAGCCGGGCGACAGAGCCGCGAACCACATGAGCCAGTCCAGACGCAGGTGGTAGGGCGCGAATTGACGTGGCCGGTGGCGGGGGTCGCCGGGCTTGCCCTTGAACCCGTATTCCTTCCAACCGGACTGGCCGCTGGGATCGTCCGTGCCCTCGATCACGATCTCGTGCCGCCGCCGGGTAATGCTGCCGAACGCCCCGTAGGTGTTCACCAGATGCAGCACGTTGTACGGCGCATTCATCGCCTGCCGCTTGGACAGCAGGTTCATCAGCGGTTGTCGGCTCAGGACTGCCACCAGAAGAGCGAGGGAACACCCGACGGCGATCCACCACAGTGGTGCCTCATCGCGACGCGGCACGTCCAGCCACGGCAAAACGCGCTGCCAGAAGGCGTCCGGCAGGACGGAAAGGCCGAGCACGATGGTCACCCAGTTGAGCCAGGCAAAGTTACCGCTGATCACCAGCCACAGTTGGGTGATGACCATGATGGCGGCGCAGACGCCGGCGATCGGCTGCGGCAAGAACAGGCCGAACGGCACGATGAGCTGGGTGACGTGGTTGGCAGCCACCTCGACTCGGTGCAGCGACAGCGGCAGGCGATGGAAGTACCAGCTGAACGGGCCTGGCATCGGCTGAGTCTCGTGGTGGTAGTAGAGGCAGGTCAGGTCGCGCCAGCAGCTGTCGCCGCGCATCTTGATGAGCCCGGCGCCAACCTCGACCCGGAACAGCAGCCACCGAAGCGCGATCAGCACGGGGAGCGGCACGGCGACACTGCTGTTGCCCAGGAAGATCGCAATGAATCCCGCCTCCAGGAGCAGGGACTCCCATCCGAATGAATACCAGCGCTGGCCGACGTTGACGATCGACAAGTAGAGGAGCCACAGCACCAGCCAGACGAGGAGGGCCAGCGGCAGCGGCAGGCGGTCGGTGAGGCCGACGACAGTGGCGCCGGCCAAGGCCGCTCCGGAGACAGCGACCGCTGCGAAGAGCCGATCGGAGTAGCGCCAGTGAAACAGGCTGGGCGACTTCCGGAACGGCACCCGTCGCACGAAGTCCGGGATGGGCAACAGCCCGTTCGATCCAAGCAGTGCCCGGAACTGGTTCAGCGCAGCAAGGAAGGCGACAAGGTAGATGGCGCCGAGTCCCCGCTGGAACACCCATCGGGCGAGCGTGTAGTCCTCAGCGCTGAACCACTCCACGGTCCCAATGCTCTACCCATTGAGGTCCTTGGATTCGCCCGTTCGGGCGGGCTCGTCACCGTGGCGGAGGATAGGGGATTCGAACCCCTGAGAGCTTTCACTCAACACGCTTTCCAAGCGTGCGCACTAGGCCACTATGCGAATCCTCCGCAGGCGAGGTTACCGGGAGCCCATAGAATGGTGATCAGCCCCTCGCGCGGCGACACATCACCCAACTCCCCCAGGGCCGGAAGGCAGCAAGGGTCAGTGACCTCTGTCGGGTGCGCGAGGGGTCTCTACTTTCGGGACGTACCCAGTGTGGGTCTACCCCGCTAGGGTTTCGGACGTGGACGAAGCCCGGGTGCCGCCGACGCCGACAGAGGCGCCCCTTGCCCTGTACCGGCGCTACCGGCCCGAGACATTTGCCGAGGTCATCGGCCAAGACCACGTCGCCGAGCCCCTGCGCCACGCGCTCGCCGGCAACCGCGTCCACCACGCGTACCTCTTCTCCGGACCGCGCGGCTGCGGCAAGACCACCAGCGCCCGCATCCTGGCCCGTGCGCTCAACTGCGAAAAGGCCCCTGTTGCCGACCCCTGCGGCGAATGCCAGAGTTGCCGCGACCTTGCCCGCGGCGGGCCCGGAAGCATCGACGTCATCGAGATCGACGCCGCCACGCATGGCAACGTCGACGAGGCGCGCGACCTCCGGGAGCGCGCGTTCTTCTCACCCGTCAGCAGCCGCTACAAGGTCTACATCATCGACGAGGCCCACATGGTCTCCACGGCGGCGTTCAACGCCCTGCTCAAGCTGGTCGAGGAACCGCCCCCACACGTCCGCTTCATCTTCGCCACGACTGAGCCCGACAAGGTCATCGGCACCATCCGATCGCGGACGCACCACTATCCGTTCCGACTGGTGCCGCCCAAGGCGCTCGGCGACTACCTCGTGGCGTTGTGTGAGCAGGAAGGCGTCAAGCTCGAGCCGACGGCACTGCCACTCGTCGTGCGGGCCGGCGCCGGGTCGGTGCGCGACACGTTGAGCGTTCTCGACCAGCTGCTCGGCGGAGCAGGACCAGAGGGTGTCACCTACGACTTGGCCGTCCAGCTGCTCGGATACACGCCCGATTCCCTGCTCGACGAGAGCATCGACGCCTTCGCCGCGCACGACGGATCGACCGTGTTCCGCGTCGTCGACAAGGTCATCGAGTCCGGCCAGGATCCCCGTCGTTTCGCCGAGGACCTGCTACAGCGACTTCGCGACCTAGTCATCGTCAAAGCCGTACCCGACGCCCTCACCACCGGACTCCTGGACGCACCGCCCGACCGCGCCGAACGCCTGCAGCAGCAGGCGAGCTTGTTCGGTGGATCCGAGCTGACCCGCGCGGCCGACATCGTCAACGAGGCGCTGGTCGACTTCCGCGGTGCCACCGCTCCACGGCTGCTCCTCGAGCTGATGAGTGCGCGCATCCTGGTGCCGACCGCCGACCAGTCTGACCACGGCTTGGCCGCTCGGCTCGACCGGCTCGAGCGCCGCATCGGGATCGAGGGCGGCGCCCCGCCGGCAATGCCGCCGGCACCGGCACCGACGCCAGCTCCGACCGTTACGCAATCCCCGGCGGAGCCCTTGGCCTCCGTCTCGGATGACGTCCCGGATGAACCGGAAGAACCGGAAGAAGTGGTCGCAACGCCAGCACTCGAACCGGAACCTGCTCCGGCGGCGGGCAACCTCGGCATCGCCGACGTGCGACGGCTCTGGCCCGGGGTCCTCGACCGTGTCAAGGAGATCCGACGCCTCCCGTGGGTCGTGCTCAGCCAGAACGCCCAACTTTTGGCACTGGACGGCGACACGCTGACGATCGGCCTAGTCAATACCGGTGCCCGCGACTCCTTCGTGAGCACCGGTTCGGTCGATGTGCTGCGCCAAGCGCTGCAGGATGTGTTGGGCGTCGCCTGGAATGTCGACGCCATCGTCGACCCGACGGCCTCGCCTGGCGCCGACTCAGCCTCCGCGACCGAGGTTGCCCCATCTCCCAAGCGCGGCACGAGTGCACCAGAAAGCGTCCGACGCGCAGCCAAGGATGGTCCGCCGGCCAAGCTCGACGATCCCGACGCAGCCGCGCATCCCGACGATCCGGTCATCGATTCGTCGCTGGATCCCGAACAGCTCCTCGCCGTCGAGCTTGGCGCGAAAGTCATCGACGAGCCATCGTGAGCCCGGCCCGGGTGCAGAGGGTGCCGCTCGACATCGGACTAGAACCAGTCGACGTCCTGCGCCGCCTGCGCGGTGCCGAGCGGGTCGCTGCCCTCATCGGCGACTGGCACCAGGGCGAGGCACTCATCGCATGCGATCCCATCCGGGTGGCTTCCGGAGACGACCCGTTCGCGGTGATCGACGATCCCCATGCCGGATGGTGGATCGGAAGCTGGGGTTACCGACTCGGCGGCCAGATCGAGTCACTCCCCGTCATGGGCGAGCGACCAGTACCGCAGCCCGAACACCGCGTCGCCCTCTACGACGTCGTCCTCCGGCTGGTCGATGGCGCATGGTTCGTCGAGCACCTGCCGGATGCAGATCCGACGACGCTCATCGAGCTGCTGGCCACCGAGCCGACCACGCGGCCGTTTGGCGTCGGAACATTCGCCCTGACCCCAGACCCCGAGGGTCACCGTCGTGGGGTGGCGCGGGCCCTCGACCACATCACGGCCGGCGACATCTTCCAGGTCAACCTGTGCGCGCGGCTGGAGGCGTCGTTCACCGGCGACCCGCTCGACCTGTTCTGCGCCGGTGTCGAAGCCCTGGCCCCCGCCTACGCGGCG
>DATLCL010000291.1:0-10527 GCA_035526415.1 Aeromicrobium sp. | reverse complement strand
GTCGAGGTGGCCGCACTCGTGACCGACTACGAGCTCAACATCCTCGGCGAAGGAATCGACGTCATCATCAAGCCCCCTGCGGCCGCACTCGAGCAGATGAGCGAGCTGGTCACGAAGATGCACACCGACTCGGGCCTGCTTACCGAGCTCGACAACGGCATGGCCCTGCACGAGGCCGAGGAGCGCGTCCTCGACTATGTCCGGCAGTTCGCACCCGAGCCCGGCAAGGCCGCACTCGCCGGCAACAGTGTCGGCACCGACCGGGCATTCCTGGCCCGCGACATGCCCGAGCTGGAGGCGTGGCTGCACTACCGCATCGTCGACGTCTCCTCGATCAAGGAATTGACCCGGCGCTGGTACCCCCGTGCGTACTTCGCGGCGCCGCTGAAGTCCGGCAACCACCGGGCGCTGGCGGACATCCTCGAGAGCATCGACGAGCTGCGCTACTACCGAAAAGCCGTCTTCGTTCCGCTTCCCGGCCCGGACAGCGAGACCGCGCGCTCCATCGCCGCTGAGGTGGCAGAAGGCGGTTCTTGATCCTTCAACTGGCGTTGTAGGCTTTCTCCGGTTCCGGGAAGCCCGGACCATGGTGGCTGTAGCTCAGTAGGTAGAGCCCCGGCTTGTGGTGCCGGTGGTCGCGGGTTCAAGTCCCGTCAGCCACCCCAAGGAAATTGGTCTCATGCCGTAGGCATGGGGCCAATTTGCTTTGTGGTGGGTCGGTGGGATTGAGCGTGGGGGTCCCCCCTGCACGAGCGAAGCGAAGTGCTTGGGGGAAAGTCCCGTCAACCACCTGCTACGGGGAGTCAGCCACCATCCGCAACCCGCACCAAACCAGCAACGGTGGCGACGTAAGCCGTCCCGTCCGGTCCGAGGTAGATCGACGCGTAGTGGTTGTTCCACTGGATGCCGGTGCCGGTGAGTCGGCTCCACGCCACCTTGCCCGTCCGGACGTCGATGGCGGTGAAGTACCACGCATCGATGCCGTCCGGCCGGGCCGGCTTCGTGTAGGCATAGACGAGGCCATTGCCCAGGGATGCCTTCGGCACCGACGTCGGCGCCGCGACGGTGGTGTTCGTCCATGCGAGCCTGCAGCCGGACGAGCCAATGTTCACCCGCGCAAAGCCTGGCGTCGTCGTCTTGCCCAGCAGCGTGCTCTGGACGCCCTCGTACCCGTAGTTGTTCTCCGCGAGCACCGCATTCCCGACGTCAGTCAAACTGTTCTCGGTGTTGCCCGTGCCGGCGCCGAAGACCGGGACCGAGCAGTGCAGGCGGGAACTCACACCTTTGCGCCGGTCGTAGACAAGGACGTTCATCTTCGGATCGGCGTTGTCGGTGATCGCGATCCATCGCTTGCCGATCAAGGTCGGCGACGTGCCCGACCCCTGTGACAGCTGGCCGGGCTTCGTGCGCGTCCCCCGGTCGTAGGTCTCTCGCCAGGTGACGCTGGGAGCACCGCTGGCGGTCGCGTCGAATCGATACATGGCATGCGTGCTCACCGCGTACACGCCTCCGGTCTCGTCGGCAGACACCGAGTTGACGATGGTCTCGCCGGCCGGGAGCTGATGCGTCTTCACCGCGCCGGTCTGCCGGTCGAGGGTGCCGATGGTGCCCTGCTTGGTGAAGAACCAGACGCGACCCGACCAATCGGCGGTCAACGCCACCAGGCAATCCCCGTCGGCAACGTGCGCGGCCAGCGGCCACGAGTGCGTCTTCACCAGTGCCGGAGCAGACGTGGTGCTGACCTCCCAGACCTCGTTCGTGGTGGTCAGCGCGATCGCGCGGTCGTCCTGGGTGAGGAAGAAGTACGAACCGCCGCACAGGTCGGTGAAGGGATTGCTCGGCGTGGAAAAGTCGCGGCTCGGCATCGCCAGCTCGGCCAACGGGGCGAGGGTCACGGGGTCGATCAGCATCATCGTGAAGCCCTCGAGACCGCCGCACAGGGCGACCAACCGGCCGCGCTGGTCGAACGTGACCGTTGCGCACTCGCGCACCCCGTAGCTCCGGGACGTCACCTTGAGGGCACGCCCCAGCGGCCCGACCACGTCATAGGCGTCCGAGCTGTAGGGGTCGTTGTGCATGCTGCTGCGCCCGTTCGCGGCCACCCACGGGTTCTGCGGGACGGCCGGGCGGGCAATCGGCTGCGCCTGCGCCGGGCCGCCGATGAACGTCGGCACCAGCAGGTCCGTCGGCAGCGAAGGAATCGGGAGTCCGACCTTGGCCTGGAGGTCCGAGATCGGGTCGCCGACTGCCGGCGTCATCGCGAGAGCGCCCGCCACGAGCGAGCAGCCCACCAAAATGAGAACACGTTTCAGCCCGGTCACCCTCGAATGATGACGGCCGTCACCTGCTCTGTCGAGCGGAATTGCCTACTGCCGCACGGAGATGTCGCCGCTCTCGCTCAGCAGACGGATGATTCCGCGGCCGCTCGGGCGGTCGACCAGGTTCGAGCTCACCTTGCCGCTGTCGCTCTTCACGTTGACGAGGTAGCGGATCTTGCCGTCCGGGATCTTCGCGGTGATGTCGCCGTCCTTGGTGGTCACCTTCAACGCATAGGGCTGCTTGGCGAACGTCGCGGAGACGTCGCCGCTGTCGGAGTCGACCGAGAACTCCTGGACGCTCAGCTTCGCGCCCTCGACGCTCCCGCTGCCGGTGCCGATGGTGACGACGCGGTCCGTCAGGCCCTCCGCCCGGACGTCGGCCGAACCCGTCGCGATGAGCAAGGGGTAGTCCTTCGGGACGGCAACGGTCGCCTTCACGCCGCATCCCGGGGAGAGCCAGCGCAGGCAGCGACCCACGATCTCGATCTGGTTGTCGACGCGGTGCAGCTCGTAGTCGGTGGAGTCGAGGCCGTCGGTGACCTTCGCCCGAATCACGAGGCGATCGGAGCTACCCTCGACGATCTTGAGGTCGGTGTTCGTCGAGCGGATGGCGATCTGCGAGCTCTCGCCCAGGTCGATCCGGTTGACGGCGACGCGCTCGGAGCGGATGGCCAACGATGCGAGCGAGATCAGGCCGACGACGGCGAATGCGGCAGCCACCGAGGCGACGATGCGCAGCGTGCCGCGAAGCAGGCCGACCGGTTCGTAGTCGCCACCATCCCCGACGCTCATTCGACGGGCTCCGTGACCGCAGCCGCCGTCTTGCGCGCCCGCTTGCGTGGTGCGGGCACGTCGCGGACGACCGGCACGACGTCGGGGGCTCCCATCCGGGCCGCGTCGGCAGTCTCGTCGTCGGGCATCGTCTGGCTCTCGCGCTCGGCCTCGACGCGCTTGAGGTAGTGGTCGACCTCGCGCTCGCGCTGCCGGCGGCTCCATCCCAGGACCTCACCCATGAGCTCGGCCGCCTCGGCCGCCACGTGGGTGCCGCGGTCGAAGTACTCGATGGATACGCGGGTACGACGGGTCAGCGTGTCGCCGACGTGTCGCGCGCCCTCGTGCGACGCCGCGTAGACGACCTCGGCCCGCAGGTAGTCGTCCGCACCGGTGAGCGGCTTGCCGAGGTCGGGCCGGTCGGAGATCAGGTCCAGCACCTCGGTAATGAGTGATCCGTAGCGCTTCAGCAGGTGCTCGATGCGGCCGACGCCGAGGCCGCTCTCCTGCGCGAGCTTCTGCCGCTGGTTCCACAGCGCTTCGTACCCGTCGGCGCCGAGCAGCGGGACGTCCTCGGTGCAGCACTCGGGAATGCGTCGGTCGATGGTGGACGCGAGCTGGTTGACTGCCGCGTCGACGGCGTCCTTGGCCATGATCCGGTACGTCGTGTACTTGCCGCCGGCGATGACCGTCAGGCCCTTGACCGCCGTGGAGACCGCATGCTCACGGCTCAGCTGGCTTGTCGAAGCGTCCTCACCGGCCAGCAGCGGCCGGAGCCCGGCATAGACGCCCTGGACGTCCTGGTGCGTGAGCGGCTCGACGAGAACCTTGTTGACATGCTCCAGCAGGTAGTCGATGTCCTTGGCGCTGGCCGCCGGGTGGTCCTTCGACAGGCTCCAGTCGGTGTCGGTGGTGCCGATGATCCAGTGCCGGTCCCACGGGATGACGAACAGGACGGACTTCTCCGTCTTCAGGATCAGCCCGGCCTCGCCGCGAATGCGGTCCCGCGGCACCACCAGGTGGATGCCCTTCGACGAGCGGACGTGAAACTGCCCACGCTCGCCTGCCAGCGACTGGGTCTCGTCGGTCCACACGCCCGTGGCGTTGATGACCTGCTTGGCGGCGATGTCGAACTCTTTGCCGGTCTCCAGGTCGGTCACCCGGGCGCCGGTGATGCGATCGCCCTCGCGGATCAGCGCCGTGACGCGCGTCCGGCTCGCGACGTGCGCGCCGTAGGCGGCCGCGGTGCGCGCGACGAACATCGTGTGCCGGGCGTCGTCGACCTGGCCGTCGAAGTAATAGATGGCGCCGGTCAGCGCGTCGCGGCGCAAGGACGGGATGATGCGGCGAGCATGGCGACGGGTGAGGTGCCGGTGGTGCGGGACACCGCGGGAGCGTCCCGACAGGAGGCCCATGGTGTCGTACAGCATCACTCCGGATCCGGCGTAAAGCCGCTCCCACCCATAGTGCGTCAGTGGGTAGACGAACGGCACGGGACGAACCAGGTGCGGGGCCAGCTTCTGTAGCAGCAGCGCACGCTCCCCCAGCGCCTCGGCGACCAGCCGGAAGTCCAGCATCTCGAGGTACCGCAGCCCGCCGTGGATGAGCTTGCTCGAGCGGCTCGACGTTCCGGATGCAAAGTCGCGCGCTTCGGCGAGGCCAACGCTCAAGCCGCGCGTGGCCGCGTCCAGCGCGATGCCCGAGCCCACTACTCCACCACCCACCACGAGGATGTCCAGCGGCTCGGCGCGCATGGCGTCGAGGGCAGCTTGCCGATTCTGCGGGGACAGGGCGACCGAACGCATGGGAGCCAGTGTGTCAAACGCGGCTCACACCCAGTTCAACGACCGCTCCACGGCTTTGGCCCAATGGGCTCGCGCGGCGTCGCGTTCGGCGTCGTCGATGCGCGCCGTCCACCGGGCGCCCTCGGCCCAGTTGCCGAGCAGCTCGTCCGTGTTCTTCCAGAACCCGACCGCCAGGCCGGCGGCGTAGGCCGCGCCCAGTGCCGTCGTCTCGGCGAGCTCGGGCCGAACGACGTCCACGCCGAGGTAGTCGGCCTGCGTCTGCATGCACAGCCGGTTCTGCGTGATGCCGCCGTCCACCTTGAGCTCGGTGAGCTCCAGGCCGGCCTCCTCGACCATGACCGCGACGACGTCGGCGCTCTGATGGCAGATTGACTCCAGCGTCGCGCGGGCGATGTGGGCCTTGGTGTTGAACCGCGACAGCCCGACGATCGCGCCACGGGCGTCGGGCCGCCAGTACGGAGCGAACAGGCCGGAGAACGCAGGCACGAACGCGACTCCGCCGTTGTCCGGGACGTGCATGGCGAGCAGCTCGACCTCGGCCGAGTGCTCGATGATGCCCAGCTGGTCGCGCAGCCACTGGACGGCCGAGCCGGTGACCGCGATCGAGCCCTCCAGGGCGTAGACGGCGGGCTCGTCACCGAACTTGTAGCCGAGCGTGGTCAGCAGGCCCTTGGCGGAGCGCACGATCTTCTCGCCGGTGTTGAGCACCAGGAAGTTGCCCGTGCCGTAGGTGTTCTTGAGTGTGCCGGGGGCGAAGCAGGCCTGGCCCACGAGCGCCGCCTGTTGGTCACCCAGGTCGCCGGCGACCGGGATCTCCTGGCCGAACGGCCCCGACTCCGCGGTCGTCCCGTAGACCTCCGACGACGACGCGATCCGCGGCAACATCTCGCGCGGAACGCCGAACAGCGCCAGCAGCTCGTCGTCCCAGTCGAGCGACTCGAGGTCCATGAGCATCGTGCGGCTGGCATTGGTGACGTCGGTGACGTGCTCGCCGGTGAGGTTCCAGATGAGCCAGGTGTCCATCGTGCCGAAGAGCGCTTCGCCGGCTTCGGCGTCGGCGCGGAGGCCGGCGACGTGATCAAGGAGCCAAGCGAGCTTGCCGCCGGAGAAGTAGGCCGCCGGTGGCAGGCCGGAGCGCTGGCGGATCAGGTCGCCGTGGCCCTCGGCTTCGAGCCGCTGCGCCAGCTCGTCCGTGCGCGTGTCCTGCCAGACGATGGCATTCGCGTAGGGCTCGCCGGTCCTGCGGTTCCAGACGAGGGTCGTCTCCCGCTGGTTCGTGATGCCAACGGCCGCAAGGTCCGCGGACGTGATCTCAGCTGCCCGCAAGCCGCCCTTGATGACGGTCTGCGTCCGCTCCCAGATCTGGGAGGCGTCGTGTTCGACCCAGCCGGCCTGGGGAAGGATCTGGTCGTGTTCCAGCTGATGTCGTCCGACTTCGCGCCCGCTGTGGTCGAACACCATGAAGCGGGTACTCGTGGTCCCCTGGTCAATCGCCCCCACGTAACGGGGTTCAGCTGTTTGGTCCACCATGCGGGTCAGCGTAGTGCGACACCTTGTCGCCCGTAACGCCAATCCCGCAACACAGGCCCCACCAGCCGCGGCTAGCCGCCCAGGTACTCCCCGTGAACGTCGGCGTGCGGCACCGTCGGAATGGTCCCGAGCTTGCCCTTCTGGAAGTCCTCGAAGGCCTGGAGGACCTCGGCACGGGTGTTCATGACGAACGGCCCCGCCCAGGCGATGGGCTCGCGGATCGGCTCCCCGCCCAGGATGACCACGTCGAGCGTCGGGTGGCGTCCCTCCTGCAGCTGATCGGCCCCGACGGTGATGGTCTCGCCGTAGCCCAGTACGGCCAGCTGGCCGGTGTGGATCGGGCAGCGCGCACGTCCGACGTGGCCGTCGCCGTTCATGACGTAGACCAGTGCGTTGAAATCGGTGCGCCACGGGATCGTCAGCTCGGCTCCCGGCGTCACGGTGGCGTGGACCATCGTCATCGGCGTGTGCGTGCTGCCCGGCCCCTTGATGCCGTCGACCTCGCCGGCGATGACGCGGATCAGCGCGCCGGCGTCAGGCGACGCGCCCAGCCCGACCTCGGTGGCGCGGATGTCCTGGTAGTTCGGTGGCAGCCACTTGCTGCGCTTGGGCAGGTTGACCCAGAGCTGGAAGCCGTGGAACAGGCCGCCGTGCGCGACGAGCCACTCCGGCGGCTTCTCGATGTGGAGCAGTCCGCTGCCCGCGGTCATCCACTGCGTGTCGCCGTCGGTGATCGTCCCTCCGCCACCGTGACTGTCCTGGTGCTCGAAGACGCCGTCGATCATGTAGGTGACGGTCTCGAAGCCGCGGTGCGGATGCCACGGGGTGCCCTTCGGCTCGCCCGGGGCGTATTCGACCTCGCCCATCTGGTCGAGGTGGATGAAGGGGTCGAGATAGCGCGGCTCGACACCCGCAAAGGCGCGGCGAACCGGGAAGCCCTCGCCCTCATAGCCCTGTGGGGCGGTTGTGATGCTGATGGGCTCGCGGTCCTCAGCGTCCGGGCGGGCGGACACGGTCCGCGGCAGAACCGTCCAGTCGTCGACATTCGCAGCAGGCATGTTGCTCTCCTTGTCTCCAAGGTAGTTCAACATTCAATCACTGTCGATATTCCCAGCGGCGTACCGAAGGTCGGCCACCAGGAGCTCAAGCTCCTTCCGCGCAAGTGCGGGTACCGGCCTCAGCTATGCGATCGAGCGGCTGTCCGGCATCCACGGTGCTGCGCTTTCGGGATCGCCTGCCACGCCGGGGACGTACCCCGATTCAGGGGTCCAACGCCGCTCGTCGTCGATTTCGAGCGGCCCGCTCAGGACTGCTAAGGTTGCTGGTCGCGCAGGGTGAAGCCCTGACCACGCACCCCTAGCTCAATTGGCAGAGCAGCTGACTCTTAATCAGCGGGTTCAGGGTTCGAGTCCCTGGGGGTGTACCAGCACACGATTTGGTCATCTCGTGACGGGCCACGCGCCGGTAACCCCTGACAAACCGACCAAATCTGGTCCTGGGGTGGGGCGAGCGCGGCTCGGCGGCCCGACGGCTTGGATCAACTAGGGTCGTTTGGGTGAGCGCACCGCACGGCCGGATCTTCCTGTCCCGCATCGTCGGGCAGGCAGTTTTCGACCCCGCGGGCGATCCGGTGGGCAAGCTGCGCGACATCGTCGTGGCGATGCGCACCGACCAGCAGCGGCCGCGTGTCGTCGGGTTGGTGGTCGAGGTGCTGGGACGCCGCCGCGTGTTCCTGCCCATCACTCGGGTCACCTCGCTCGACTCCGGCCAAGTCATCACCACCGGTGTGCTGAACCTGCGCAAGTTCGAGAAGCACCGCGCCGAGACCCTGGCCATCCACGAGCTCTTCGACCGCGCCGTCACCTTCGGCGACGACCGACGCGGAACCGTCTACGACCTCTCCATGATTGAGGACTCACGCCGCGACTGGCACATCGCCGACGTGGCCGTGCGCGAAGGCTCGACCCGGTTCGGTCGCCGTGGTCAGAGCCACGTGCTCGACTGGAGTGACGTCCGCGGCCTGACGACGGCCGACTCCGCACAGGGTGCGACACACCTCCTCGCCACGATGGACGAGATGCGTCCCGCCGACCTCGCCAACGCCCTGGTCGACCTCACTCCCCTGCGCCGCCAGCAGGTAGTCAAAGAACTCGGTGACGAGCGGCTCGCCGACGTCCTGGAAGAGCTGCCGGATGCCATCCAGGTCGAGCTCCTGCTCGTCCTCGACCAGGAGCGCGCCGCAGACGTCCTTGAGGAGATGGATCCGGACGACGCTGCCGACCTGCTGTCCGAGCTGCCACCGGCCACCAGTGAGAAGCTGCTCAAGCTCATGGAGCCCGAGGAGGCCAAGGACGTTCGTCGTCTCCTGACGTACGAGGAGCGCACGGCCGGCGGCATGATGACGCCTGAGCCGGTCATCCTGGGCCCCGACGCGACGCTCGCCGAGGCGCTGGCGCGCATCCGCGACCGCGAGCTCGGCCCGGCCCTGGCATCGATGGTCTACGTCTGCCGTCCGCCGCTCGAATCGCCGACCGGCCGGTTCCTCGGCGTGGTGCACTTCCAGGCGCTGCTGCGCGAGCCCCCGTCGAAGCTCGTGGGCGCCCTGATCGACACCGACATCGACTGGCCACGCCCCGACACGACGCTCGAGCAGGTCGCCAGCCTGCTGGCGTCCTACGACCTCGTGGCCCTGCCGGTCGTCGATGACAACCAGCGCCTCGTCGGCGCAGTCACCGTCGACGACGTGCTCGACCACCTGCTGCCCGCCGGCTGGCGCGAACGGGAGGCGGCCCGCAATGGCTGATCGTCCCCGGCCGGACCGTCTCGACCAACCGCGCGACACCCGACGCCGGCTGAGTCGCGCCGACACCGACCGCTTCGGCCGCTTCGCCGAGGCCTTCGCCCGATTCATGGGCACGGCCCGGTTCCTGCTCTGGATGACCGTCTTCATCCTGGTGTGGGTGGCGTGGAACGGCCCGTGGGGTCCCGATCGCCCCCGTTGGGACTCGTATCCGTTCATCTTCCTGACGCTCATCCTGAGCCTGCAGGCCTCGTACGCCGCTCCCCTCATCCTGCTGGCGCAGAACCGGCAGGAGTCCCGCGACCGGGTGCAGTACGAACGCGACCGCCGCGCCGACGCGCAGTCGCATGCCGACATGGAGTTCCTTGCCCGCGAGGTCGCCGGGCTGCGCCTGGGCCTGGGAGAGGTCGCCACGCGCGACTTCATCCGCGGAGAGCTGCGGGAGCTGGCCGAGGCCCTGGACGCCGAGTCCGGGCTCACCTCGGAGTCGGCCACGGACACGGGCGAGGCTGCCCCTGAGTGACCGAGTGTTCGCGCGCTGCGCACGCTCGACGGACTCAATCGGCTCGCGAATGAGCATGCGCTCATTCCGCTCTCCTCAATCGTCCGTACGATGGGGGACATGCCCTCCCCCACCGTCGAACTGGTTCGCGAAGCGCTCGCGAAGGTCAACGACCCCGAGATCAAGCGACCCATCACCGAGCTCGGCATGGTGGACGACGTCATCGTCGACGGCTCCTCGATCACCGCGAAGATCCTGCTCACCGTGGCCGGATGCCCGATGAAGGAGCGCCTCACCGGCGACGTCACGCAGGCCATCGCCGCCGTCGCTCCCGAGGCGAACATCTCGGTCGAGCTCGGCGTCATGACCGACGAGCAGCGCAAACAGATGCAGCAGAACCTGCGCGGCGGCCAGGCCCAGAAGGAGATCCCCTTCGCCCAGGCGGGCTCCCTCACCAAGGTCTTCGCGATCGCGTCCGGCAAGGGAGGCGTCGGCAAGTCATCGGTCACGGTCAACCTCGCGGTGGCCATGGCCAACCGCGGTCTCAAGGTAGGCCTGGTCGACGCCGACATCTACGGCCACTCGATCCCCGACATGCTGGGCGTCGGCGACAGCCGGCCCACCCAGGTCGAGGACATGATCATGCCCGTTCCGGTCCCGACGCCGTCGGGCATCGACATCCGCGTCATCAGCATCGGAATGCTCAAGCCCCGCAAGGACCAGGTTGTCGCATGGCGCGGGCCCATGCTCGACCGGGCGCTGGTGCAGATGCTCGCTGACGTCTACTGGGGCGACCTCGAC
>DATLCL010000288.1:0-3345 GCA_035526415.1 Aeromicrobium sp. | reverse complement strand
GCAGCTACGCCGAGTTCCCGACCATCACCGCGCCCATGCGTGCGGCGGCCCTTGAGCCCCCTCCTCTCCCAGCGGGTTCGGAGCCCGCGACCGCGCAGCAGCTGACGGGGCGGTGGGTCCCCGCGAACAAGCCTGATAGCAGAGCCTTCGTCGCCTTCGAAGATTCAGGCACCTGGCACGGTTCGGACGGGTGCAACGGCGCAGGCGGACGTTTCGCCGTGGGCAGCGGTGGTCGGCTGCTCACGACCGCTGGCATCACGACCGCGGTTGCCTGCGAGAACTCCCGCCTCCCGTCCTGGGTCGATGACGCGAGCCGCGCGGGCTTCACCCGGGGCCAGCTCGTGCTCTACGACGCTTCCGGCAACGAGCTGGGGCAAGCCGTCCGCGCGTAGTGCCCGACGTGACAGCGCGCTCTTCGCCGTCGCATCAGGAGTGACGTCACTTCCGTCCTGGGCCCTCGTTGAGCGTCTGTGATGAACAGTGCCGAGGAAGCGGACGAGTTCGCCCAGTGGGGAGCGCGTCAGAAGGCCGCCCGCCCAGCAGGCGGCGTGTACCGCCTGGCCTGGCGGTTCCAGGCCTTTGTCGTCGGCTTCTGGGTCCTCGTCCTTGTTGTTCTCCTTGCGCTCGGTGAAGCGGAAGCCGCCGTGCCCTTCCTCGGCCTTGCGCTCGTCCAAGGGCTGGTGCTCCTCATCGTCCGGCGTTACCGCCCGCGTCAGTAGCAGCGCGCTAGTCGATCTGCGCCGCGGTAGCGCGGTCTACGTCGGCGTGACGAGTCGCGTTTGCGTGATCACTTCATGGACCGCGTGAAACACAGGCGAGGCGACATGGCGGCCGTGACCAAGGTCGTCCTCAGGTGCGACCACAACTCGCCTGCCCTCGAAGGTCAACGCTCGGAGGGCAACCATCCCCGATGCGGGGACGGCGTCGTTGCTGTCGGGCGCGAACAACCCCAGTTCTTGCTCGGCCAGCTCCAGCAACCTGTCGCTCGCGAGGCGCACCGACTCATGCGTTCCAGCACCGATGATCCCGAAGGCAGCGCTTGTGTAGAGGCTCGTGGTGCCGTCAGCCAGGACCACCAGTGAGTGCCAATTGCCGTCGGCCATGGCGGTGTCCATGACAATGCCCCAGACATGCCTTCCTGCATGCGGCGCGACGCCGATCTCGTGGGGGGTGAGTGCCAACACCATCGCTCGCATCGCAGCGCCCTGGCTCGGGCCACCGTCGGAGTCATGGCGCTTCCGTCGTCCAAACATGCGGCGACCCTACGGGCGACGGCAATAGCACGGGGCGGCACCTGGCCGGCGCGAGACGTGCTGTCGGAAGGCCGGTGCGCTCCTCTCGAGCATCACACCGATCCGTGTCTGGCATCCGACACAGAGGTCCTCCCGCACCTGCATCTTTAGGTGCGGGGCGGCATCCCTGCGTTCGCCGCGAGAGGGGGCACGTCTCCCTCGGCAGAGCCCCGCGGGAGAGCGATATCAGCGCACTACCTGCTCGTCGCCAAGGCAGGGGAATGGGCCTTATCCTCCGGTCGTGTCGAACTCTCCCCAAGACGATGAGCGGGCACATCTCGTGCCGTTGCTGGAGTCGTTCCAAGCGGCGGGGAACCTTCCGGTCTCGCATTGGTTCATGTCGACAGAAGGCGGCTGGGGCGTGTGGATGCGGCAGCACCTCGACCACGAGCTCATCTCGGAGCACATGACGAGAGACGCCTTCGCGGTGCACATGACGTTTGCCGGGGAGGACGAACTCCGCTGCTGTCATTGCAGCGTCACGGTCTACGGAGCGGGCGCGGGCTAAGCGCCATCCGTCGGTCGGGTCGACTTCGCGGTCACCCGGACGTACCGCAAAGGGAGGCATCAGGCCGACGGACGTACTCACTGCCACGAAGACCGGGACAAGCTCACGGAAGTACTGATGGGGCATGAGGGCATCCCGACAGGAGGACTCCGATGTTTGAAGAATCCCCGTTCGAAGCGCTACGAGAGATCACGGCCGGTTACTGTCTGTCGCGGAGCCTGCACGTCGTTGCCAACCTTGCCGTCGCCGACACGCTCGACGAAACCCCTCGAACGGCCGCCGAGCTGGCGGCGTCGGTTGGCGCCCATCCTGAAGCACTGGGCCGCGTCCTGCGGCTTCTGTCCGCGCACGGCGTGTTCGAATCCTGCGATGGCAAGTTCCGTCACTCGGCGGCGTCTCGGATGCTGCGGACTGATCATCCACAGTCGATGCGCGACTACGTGCGGATGTGGGGCCTGCCACCGTTCTGGGCGACCTTCGGGGAGATGGAGCAGTCCGTACGCTCCGGCCTTCCCTCGGGCGACAAGGTAGTCACCGGTGGCCTCTGGGCCTATCTGGCACAGCACCCGGAAGCGAACGCCATATTCAACGCGGCGATGGCCGCCAAAGCACAGACCCAAATCGGTGGCGTTCTTGCCGCCTACGACTTCTCGGGGTTCGAGGTGATTGGCGACATCGGCGGTGGGCGCGGCCACTTGCTGAGCGCCGTGCTTGAGCAGGTGCCGACTGCGAGGGGCGTGTTGTTCGACCTGCCGCACGTGATCGAGGACGAGGCCGGCGCGACGCCGCCCCGCCTTACACGCCAGCCCGGAGACTTTTTCAAGGACGACCTGCCGGTCTGCGACGCCTATCTGGTGATGGAGGTCATCTACGACTGGAGCGACGCCGAGGCTGTCTCGATCCTGAAAGCCATCCGGCGGGCGGCGCCGTCGCACGCCAAGCTCCTCCTGATTGAACAGATGGTCCCTGACGACCCCGGCCCGGCCTGGTCGAAGATGCTGGACATACACATGCTCGCCCTGATCGGAGGAAAGCAACGCACGCGGGAGGAATACGAGACGCTGTTTGATGCGGCAGGCTTCTCATTCAAACGTGAGATTGACACTGGCGCAGGCATCACGATCATAGAGGCCACCTGACCACCGGGCCGTCAGCCCGCGGCACCGTAGGACGGTAGGTGCCGTTTCGCCGTTACCTGCTCTACGGCGGTCGACGCTATGCGGCGATACCACCTGTCGAGGTGTTGATCGAGATCAGGCGACGAGGGGTGGGTTGTGGGTCGTCCAGGGGTCGTGTTCGGTGTTCTCCGGCTCGGGGTCGGGGAGCCACGGGACGTGCAGGTCGTGCAGGCCGATGGTGCCGCGGTGCCACAGGACGTGGTGGCGTCGGCAGAGCAGCACGAGATTCTCGACGCAGGTGGGGCCGCCGTCCTCGCGGGAGGTCAGGTGGTGCACGTCGCAGAAGGCGGGTGGTCGGGTGCAGCCCTTGGCGACGCAGTGCCGGTCACGGGCGCTGACCGCGCGCCGCTGGGCGGTGCTGATCTGA
>DATLCL010000150.1:0-6001 GCA_035526415.1 Aeromicrobium sp. | reverse complement strand
CCGGACAGCCGCATGCTCGTTGGCCAGTTCGCGCGCGACCGCCCACGTGTCGTCCGGGCTGCCGTCGACGACGAGGATGACGGAGAAGTCCTCGGCCTCCTGCCGCATGACGTCCAGCACGCGCCGGACCAGGTCCGGGAGCATCGACGCGGACCGGTAGCACGGGATGACGACGGCGTAGGACATGGTTCGATTCCGGTCGATGGATGCTGCGGCACGATTCTCACACAGCCCCGCAGACGCGTGCGGCACACGCCATCGGGGGCCAGCCCTCGCTACCGTGAACGCATGACGGCAGTGAAGAGCCCCTTCATCATCGGTTTCGGCATCGTCATGGTCGTCCATCTCGCGCTGCTCGGACTCGGCGTCTCGCCGTGGGACACCGTCACGAAGGTTCTCCTCGCTCCCCTGCTCGCCGCTTGGGCGTGGCAGCTCGAGGGACCACGGCTACTCGTGCTCGGCCTGGTGTTCTGCTTCTTCGGGGACCTGTTCATGGATCTCGACGGCTGGTTCGTGGCCGGGATGGCGGCCTTTGCCGCGGCGCACATCTGCTTCATCACCCTCTTCGTCCAGCGCGGCGCGCTGTCCGCACTCGGCGAGAGCTTCGCGGGCCGGGAGCGGTGGCGGGCCCTGCTCGCGGTTCTCTACGTCATCGGCGCGGTGGGCGTCGTCGCGTGGGCATGGGGAGGCTTCGACCCCACGGTGCGCTTCGCGGTGCCGGTCTACGCGTTGCTGCTGGCCAGTACCGCGAGCACGGCGATGGCACTGGACACCCGATCGGGCGTCGGCGCCGCACTCTTCGTCCTGTCCGACTCGCTCATCGCGCTCGGCGAGGCCGGCCGTCTCGATGCCGAAGCCACGTGGCACAAGCTTGCCGTGATGGTGCTCTACCTGCTTGGCATCTTCCTCATCACCGCGGGAGTGCTCAACCGGGAACGGCGAACGCGACGCATCGCCGCTGACGGCTTCGACATCACGCAGCGCACCGATTGCTGGCCCCGGCTCCCGTGACCGCCTGCCGACGAGTCAAGCACTGAGCGGCCAGCCGCCCGCGTCATCCGTGCTGCGACCCACGCGCTGGGCATAGGCGTTCCAGTCGGCGGCGCGCTCGGCGAACCACCCTCGCTGCCGCTCCATGAGGTCGGTGAGCGACAGCGTGCCGACGTGCGGATGGCGGGCTGCCAGCTCGACGGCGACGTCGCGCGCCGCACGCGCATCGCACGTCGCATCGTGCGCGTTGTCGATGGCGATGCCGTAGTAGGCGGCGACGTCGGTCAGGCGTCGAGGACCCAGACCGCCTCGCTCGATCGCCCAGTCGACGACGAGCGGGTCGACGACGACGAGCCGGCCCCAGTCCGGCTGGACGAGGCCGTGACGCTCGGCCTCGCAGCGCAGCATGGTCAGGTCGTAGGCGGCGTTGAACACCACGAGCCCGACGCCGCGGTGGACCAGCGACTGCACCCAGTCGACGACGACTGCGAGACCCTCGGCCGACGACGGCGCGTCGACCAGCATGGCCTCGGTGATGCCGTGCACGCGCGCGGCCTCGGGCGGGATGGGGACGCCGGGATTGACCAGGCCGGTGATCTCGAACCCCGGTTCGTCCAGGAGCGCGTAGCTCAGGACGCGGTCGGAGTGCGGATTCACGCCTGTCGTCTCGAAATCGAGTGACGCGAGCGGCAGCCGATGCCATCCGTCGTGGTAACCCCGCTCGGGCGGTTTGGGCGAACATGCCACGCACCACGTGCGCCAGCGATTCGACGTTCGGGTCAGCGCGCCGGCGCCGGCCGCGACGTGGACCGCGCACGAGTCACAGAACCCGTCGAACCTGTTTGCGCGCATGCCCACCTCCTGTGCCGGCCACGCTAGGCGGCGCCTCCGACAGGGCCCGGGAGCGACATGCCAGAGGACTCAGCCGCGGTGCTTGGCGTGGTCGTCGGCCTCGGCGAGGCGCTCGTTGGCGGAGTCGTCGGACACAGCGTCGTCGGTGATGCGGGGGTCGTCGGCGATGCGGGGGTCGTCGGTGATGCGGGGGTCGTCGGTGATGTCGGCGTCTTCGGGTCTCGCTTCGACGCCGTTGCGCTTCTCCAGCTCGGTCAGCTTGCCCCTCAGCTCACGGACCTTCCGGCGCTGGTGGCCAAGGCGCATGCTCGTGCCGACGACCAACAGGCCGAGCACCAGCCCGGCGATGGCACCGGCGGCACTGCCGTTGCGGAAGCCGGGAGCCTCGGTCGTGAGAATCGCCCGCCCGTCGGCTGCAGCCTGGCTCGTGCCGATGGCGACAGCGACGGTGAGCCAGTTCGGCAGTGCCAGCGCGACGGCGATCAACGCGATGATCAGCCGCCACGTCCAGTTGAAGAAGCGGCGCCTGACCTGTGCGAAGACGAGCAGGGGGATGAACGTGAACAGGGATCCGACGCCGAATCCGTAGGCGATGGCCTGGGAACGGCTGCCGTCGACGCGCAAGCCGACCTCTTGGGCCCATCGGCGTGGGAAGTACTCCACCGCAGCGCCGTATGCGAGGTAGCCGACGGCGACCAAGACCAGCACGAGGACGAGCCAGTTCAGCCACGTGCCGGCGGAGATGCCACCGCGGTCGTAGCGGCGCTCGTCACGCTTCCAACCGTCGTCGTACGAGTCTGGCTGCCCGTTCACGTCCCCGTCAGACATGGCACCATCCTTGCCTGAATTCGACCGCAGATGCGGGATCTCGGGACCTTCGGCGTGCTGCAGTAACCTCGGCCTGTGCGCATTGCGACGTGGAACATCAACTCGGTACGGACGCGCATCGATCGGCTGACCGACTGGCTGCAGCGCGCCGAGGTCGACGTGGTCGCACTGCAGGAGACCAAGTGCCGCGACGACCAGTTCCCCGCACTCGAGTTGAGCGCCCTCGGCTACGAGGTCGCGCACTTCGGGCTCAATCAATGGAACGGCGTCGCCGTTCTGTCCCGCGTGGGCCTGGAGGACATCGAGACGGCGTTCGCCACCGACCAGCCGCATTTCGGCGAGCCAGCGGTGCTGGAGGCGCGGGCGATCGCTGCCACCTGCGGTGGGGTGCGCATGTGGAGCCTCTACATCCCGAATGGCCGCGAGCTCGGACACGCGCACTACGACTACAAGCTCGCTTGGCTGGAGAGCCTGCGCATCGCCGGCGCCGCCTGGCTGGCTGACGACCCGAAGGCCCAGATCGCGCTGGCCGGCGACTGGAACATCGCCCCGGAGGACGACGACGTCTGGGACATGGCCTTCTTCGCGAACACGACGCACGTCTCAGAGCCGGAGCGCGCTGCGTTCCGCGCGATCCTCGAGACCGGCTTCACCGATGTCGTCCGCCCGCACACGCCGGGGCCCGGTGTGTACACCTATTGGGACTACAAGCAGCTGAGCTTCCCGAAGAAGCGCGGCATGCGGATCGACTTCGTGCTCGGCTCCCCCGCTCTGGCCGAGCGCGTCACGGGCGCCTTCATCGACCGTGAGGAGCGCAAGGGGAAGGGGCCCAGCGACCACGCGCCCGTCGTCGTCGATCTCGCCGACTAAATCCCCCCACGGGAGGGTTCGCACAGGTCGCTCCTCGGCCTAGGCTCGGCCCATGAGTGACACCTCACGCGAATTCGACGTCGTCATCTTCGGTGCGACCGGCTTCGTCGGCGAACTGACCGCCATCTACCTGGCCGAGCACGCACCATCGGGAACACGGATCGCCTTGGCGGGACGAAGCGAAGCGAAGCTGGAGAAGATCCGCGCCGGACTGCCCGCGGCAGCGCAGGACTGGCCGTTGATCGTCGCCGACTCCGACTCCCCTGCGTCGCTCGACGCCATGGCCGCGCGCACCCGCGTCGTCGCCACGACCGTCGGCCCTTACCTCAAGTATGGCGAGGCGCTGCTGTCCGCCGTCGCCAACGCCGGCACCGACTACATCGACTTGACCGGTGAAGTCCCGTTCGTCCGCTACGCCATCGACAAGTACCACGAACTCGGCGCGTCCACCGGCGCCCGCATTGTCCCCGCTTGCGGCTACGACTCGATCCCGTCCGACCTCGGCGTCTGGGCCTTGTACCGCAGGGCGCAAGCCGACAACGCTGGAACGCTTGGCGAGACGACGATGGTGGTTATGGGATTCAGTGGCGGCATCTCGGGCGGCACCGTCGACTCGATGCGCGTTGTCGCCGAACTCGCCCGCGACAAGGAGCAGCGCAAGGTCCTGGTGAATCCGTACGCCCTCTCATCGGGCCCGAACGACCGGCCGGAACGGCGTCCGGCACCATCCGACACACCCATCGAGAAGGCCTCGAAAGTGGATCCGTCGATCTCCGGCACGATTGCCCCCTTCCTGATGGCGAGTTACAACACGCGGATCGTCCGGCGCTCCGACTTCCTGCTCGACGGCGGGTACGGGCCTGACTTCAGCTACCGCGAAACGATGCGGGTCAAGGGCAACGCGGTCACGTCGCGGATCGGCGCCGGCGTTGTCGCTCTCGGCCTTGGCGCGCTTTTCGGCGGGATGTCGATGAAGCCGACGCGTCGCGTCCTGGACCGCTTCCTGCCCAAGCCGGGCGAGGGCCCGTCCGAGGCGGCTCGCGACAAGGGCTTCTTCAAGCACAAGACGTTCACGACGACGTCGAGCGGAAAGCGTTACGTCTCAACGGTCGAGGCGCAGGGCGATCCTGGATACAAGGCGACCGCGATGATGTTCGGCGAAGCCGCGCTCACCCTGGCTCTCGATCGGGACAAGCTGTCCAGCTTCCACGGCGTCATCACACCGGCGGTAGCCATGGGCGATGCCCTCACCGAGCGCCTGCGTGCCGCCGGCATGAAGATCGAGGCTCAACCGGTCGGCTAGGCGCCCCACGTGGGACGCAGCGGCATCTGTGCGTCCCCGTCGGGCCCGACGTTGACCGCGAGCACCTGGTTGAGCCCGATCTCGTTCTGCTCGAACGACAGTCGCGAACCGGCCATGTAGAGGCCCCGAAGACTTCTGCGATCGTCAGTCGGGTCAACACATCCATCGCCATGCCCCCTCGACGGCCGCGGTGGCGGGCTACGAGGAGGCGATGAAAGCGAGCGCTTCGCGGTAGCCGTCGATCCCGCGGCCGGCGATGACCTTCGCCGCGTGGGGCGTCACCAAGGAGGTGTGCCGGAACTCCTCGGGCCGCTGACCGGGATCGGAGATGTGGACCTCGACCAGCGGCGCCGTCAGCTGCGCGCAGGCGTCGAACAGCGCGTAGGAGTAATGCGTCCAGGCCGCCGCGTTGAGGATGACAGGCGAGCCGTCGTCAGCTGCGCCGTTCAGCCAGTCCAGCAGGTCGCCTTCGTGGTTGGTCTGCCGAACGTCGACTTCGAGCCCGAGGTCGGCGGCCCATGCGCGACACAGCCCGACGAGCTCGTCGTACGTCGTCGACCCGTAGATCTCCGGCTGACGCCGACCGAGACGACCGAGGTTCGGGCCGTTGAGGACCAATACGGCCATGCTCACCTCACCTGGACGATCAGCGCACCGGATTGGCCCGGCGCAGTCACATCGTAAGGGCCGCGAGCGGGGAGCCTCGCTTCGTCGCCCGGCTCCAGCTCGACGCCGGCGACCGTGATCGTGCCGTGCGTGGCGTGAACCAGGGCGGGGCCGTCGATCTGCGTCGACGCGGTCGTGACGACCACGGTGGCCGGGGTGTGGTCTGCCACGACGCATGTCGTCGGGCCGGCTGCCAGATGGTTCGCGTAGATCGGCTCACCGGCATGGTCGGACCGCAACATCAGCTGGAGGAACCGGAGCGGCTCCGTTGAGGAGGCGTTGTGCTCGGCATGCTGCACACCGTCGCCGGCGGTGAGCCACTGCAGGTTTCCGGGCTCGACGACCCCGCGAGCACCCGTGGTGTCCTGATGCGCCAGCGCGCCCTCGAGGACCCACGTGACGATCTCCACGTCGGCATGGAAATGGGACGCGTATCCGCCGCCGGCCGGGACCTGCTCCTCGTTGAGGGCGATCACCGGCCCGAACCCCAAG
>DATLCL010000286.1:0-3003 GCA_035526415.1 Aeromicrobium sp. | reverse complement strand
TCAGCCTCTTTCTGGCCATCGAGGTGTATCCGGAGACCGGGAGGGATCCGGACCCGGGTCACCCTGCCGGCGCGAGCTGACGCTCGCCGATCGTGTTTGCGGCAGCGGACCGGGCGCCATCGCCGCATGCCGGGCAGTTCGGATCGCGTTTGAGGGCGACTTCGCTGAACGTGCCGTCGAGCGCGTCCCAGATCATCAACCGGCCGACCAGCGGGTCGCCGATGCCGAGCAGGACCTTGATCGCTTCGGTCGCCTGGAGTAAGCCCATGACGCCCGGCACGACCCCGAGCACACCAGCCACGGAGCAGCCAGGCGCGAGCTCGGGTGGCGGCGGTGTTGGATAAAGGCAGCGATAGCACGGCCCCTCGAAGGGGACGAAGACGCTCAGCTGGCCCTCGAACCGGAAAACGGAGGCATGCACCACGGGGATGCGCGCGCGGACTGCCGCGTCATTCAACGTGTAGCGCGTCTCGAAAGTGTCGGTGCCGTCGATGACGATGTCGTAACCGGCGATCAGCCGATCGACGTTGTCGTCGGCCAGCATCTCATCATGGGCGACGACCTTCACGTCGGGGTTGAGCCCGCGAATCGTCATCTCGGCCGACTTGGTTTTCTTCATGCCGATTCGGTCGTCAGCGTGGACCACCTGCCGCTGAAGGTTGGAGATGTCGACGACGTCGAAATCGACAATTCCGATAGTCCCGATTCCGGCAGCCGCCAGATAGAGCAGGCCCGGCGAGCCAAGACCACCCGCCCCGATAAACAGCACCTTCGATTGCGAAAGCTGCGCCTGTCCCTTGGGACCGACCTCGGGCATGATCAGGTGGCGCGAGTAGCGCGGGTTTCGGGCAATCGACGGCGAGTCGTCCGGCATCTGCCACGGCCGGCCCTCGGTCTTCCACTGGATGATCCCACCGGCAACGGAGACGACGTTCTGGTAGCCCATGGCGCCGAGCTGCATGGCGGCGCGCATTGAGCGCGCGCCGGCGGCGCAGTAGATGACGACCGGCTTGGACTTGTCAGGCACGACCTGCTCGATGCGACCGACCACCTCGCGCGGCGCGATGAGCGTTGCGCCGGTCAGGTGACCGGCCTGCCACTCCTCCGTCTCGCGCGTGTCGATGAGCGCCGCGCCCTGAGCGAGCATTTCCTCAGCTTCGGCGGGCATAACCTCGCGGACAGGGCCACGTGCCATGGGCAGCTCAGGCCGCATCAGTTTCTCCCTGCCACTCAACGCGGTCGCTGACGGCCGACTGGAGGGTCTCAAGCGACAGCATCGCGCACTTCAAGCGTGCTGGACTGATCTCGATCCCGAGGTTGTCGAGGACGTCATCCTTGCCCATCCGGGCGATCTCGGAGAGCGGCTTGCCCTTGATCTCGTCAGTCAGCATGCTCGCCGACGCCTGACTGATCGCGCAGCCGCGGCCGGTGAATGCCACGTCCTGGACGTTGCCGTCGTCATCGATGCCGAGCATCAGCGTGATGCGGTCACCGCAGAGCGGGTTTGCGCCTTCCTTGACCGCCGTCGGCGTCTCGAGGGTGCCGAAGTTGTGGGGGTTCCGGTAGTGCTCGAGGATCTCGTCGCGGTATAGGTCGTCCATGTGTCCTTAGCTGCGCGCGAAGAGGCGCTCGACCTTCACAAGTGCCTCCGCGAGACGGTCGATGTCCTCGCGGTCGGAATAGACATACATGCTTGCCCGGGCGCTCGATTCCTCGCCCAACCGCTGGTGAAGCGGCATCGTGCAGTGATGCCCGGCACGGATCGCGATGGCCTCACGGTCGAGCAGCGTAGCGACATCGTGCGGATGTGCCTCGGCGAGGTTGAAGGTCAGGATGCCAGCGCGGTCGTCGGCGGTCTTGGGGCCGTGGATGCGGATGCCCTTCACCTCGCGCGGGAGCACTTCGAGGCCGTAGGCCACGAGGTCGCGTTCGTGGGCACGAACGTTCTCCATGCCCAATCCACTGAGGTAGTCGAGCGCAGCCCCGAGGCCGATCGCCGCGGCAATGTCCGGCGTGCCGGCTTCGAACTTGTAGGGAACGTCGTTGAAGGTCGTATGACGCAGATGGACCTCGCGGATCATCTCGCCGCCACCCATGAATGGCGGCATCTCCTCAAGGATCTCGCGACGTGCCCAGAGCGCGCCTGATCCTGGCGGGCCGAGCGTTTTGTGACCAGAAAAGACGAAGAAGTCCGCATCAAGGTCTGTGACGCTGACGGGCTCGTGGGGCGCTGCCTGGGCGCCGTCGATGAGGACCAGCGCGCCGGCCTCGTGCGCCTTGTCGACCATCTCCCGCACCGGGTTGATAGTCCCGATGCCGTTGCTCACCGCCGTAAAGGCCACGAGCTTGGGCTTGGTCCTGAGCAGAGCCTCGTACGACTCCTGGATGAGCCGCCCTTCGTCGTCAAAGGGCACGAATTCCAGGTCCGCGTCACGCTCCTGGGTCAGCATCTGCCACGGGATGATGTTGGAGTGGTGCTCCATCTCGGTCACCACGACCGTGTCGGCCTTGCCGACGTTCCTGCGGCCCCACGCGTAGGCGACGAGGTTGATCGCCTCTGTCGCGTTGCGGACCATCACGATCTCGCGCGGATCGCTGGCGCCCAGGAAGTTTGCGATCTTCGTCCGAGCGCCCTCGTAGGCGGCCGTGGCCTCCTCGCCGATCTCGTATATCCCGCGATGCACGTTGGCGCTGTAGTTGCGCAGGTAGCCGTCGACTGCCTCGGCGACGACGCGCGGCTTCAGGGCGGTCGCGGCGGAGTCCAGATACGCCATCCGGCGGCCGCGGAACTCGCGCTCGAAAATCGGGAAGTCGGCCCGGATGGCTACGGGGTCGAGCGCCTGGACGATGGCCATCAGTGCTGGGCTCCTTCGTCGTTTTCGGCCGAAACGATGCCCTCGCGCTCCTCGTCCGCGTCGGGCAGGCCGGCGTCGCGAAGGATCGGGGCATAGCCCTCTTCCTCCAGACGCAGCGCCAGGTCCCGTCCGCCCGACGCAACGATCC
>DATLCL010000284.1:0-5125 GCA_035526415.1 Aeromicrobium sp. | reverse complement strand
TCAGGGCCTCCGCCGACACGTCGGTTACCGGCACGTGTTCGGCATCGAGGATCTCGGCCAGCCGACCGGCGAGTCCAAGCCGCATGCCGCCGGACTCGCAGTCGATGACCAGGCTGGCGACGCCGGAATCGGCGAGGTGGGACGCGACAACGTGGGCACGTTCCACGGCACCCGGGCCCGTTGTCGCGCGGCCGTCGGTGACGACGACGAGGAGAGGCCGGCGGCGCGGATCCCGGATGTGCTCGATGCGGAGCGTCTCTACGGCCTGCAGCAGGCCCTCGGCCAGAGGGGTGCGACCGCCGGTCGGCAGGTCCTCGAGTCGCGCGGCGGCGATGTCAATGGAGGACGTCGGTGGGAGCGCGAGCTTCGCCTCACTGCCGCGGAACGTGATCAGGCCGACCTTGTCCCGACGTTGGTAGGCGTCGAGCAGGAGCGAGAGCACCGCCGTCTTGACCTGACTCATGCGCTTGCGAGCGGCCATGGAGCCCGACGCATCGACGCAGAACAGGACGAGATTCGACTCGTGCCCCTCCTTGACGGCAATCCGGAGGTCGTCGGTCCGAAGGTTGAGCTTTCCGCTGCGCCGTCCCCGCGCAAATTGATGGGGCGCCGCGGCGCGAATCGTTTCGGTGAGATGGATGGCGCCGGTCGTGCCACGGGTCGCACCGATGCGGCGGCCGGACGTCGTCACAGCACGGGACCGTTTGCCGGCCTCGCCCGCGCCGACGCCAGTCACCGTGAACAGCCGCGCCCGGTACGGCTCACCTGCCGATGCTCGTGCCTGGCCGGCCGTGCCTGGCGTTGGCGGTGTGCCAGTGTCGGTTTCGTTCTCCCGATCCGACCCTGAGTCACCGCTTGGGGTTGGGGGAGGAACGTCGGGGCCGCCATCGCCGTCGGGGTCCGGATCGTCGTCGGAGTCGTCACCCAGCAGGTCATCGAGCTCCTGCTCGTCGATGCCAGGCGCGTCGAAGGGGTTGCGGCGGCGTCGGTGCGGGAGCGCCAGCCGGGCCGCGATCCGGATGTCCTCCTTGGTGACATCGGTCCGGCCATTCCAGGCGGCGTTGGCTGCGGCGGCGCGGGCGGTGACGATGTCCGCGCGCATGCCATCGACGTCAAAGGCGGCGCAGAGCTCGGCGATCGTGGTCAGGACGTCGTCCGTCAGTTCGACCTGCTCGACCAGCTTCTGGGCGACGACGATGCGGTCGGTGAAGTCGGCCTCGGCCTCGGCGAATCGTACGGCGAAGGCCTCCGGGTCGGCTTCATACGCCAGCCTCCGGCGGACGATCTCGGCCCGCGCCTCCGGGTCACGGGGGGCGCGGACGTCGACGGTCAGGCCGAATCGGTCCAGCAACTGTGGCCGGAGTTCGCCCTCCTCCGGGTTCATCGTCCCGACCAGCACGAAGCGGGCGGCATGCTCGATGGATACACCGTCGCGCTCGACCGTTGAGCGCCCCATCGCCGCGGCGTCGAGCAGGAGGTCGACGAGGTGGTCGTGGAGGAGGTTGACCTCGTCGACGTAGAGGATGCCGCGATGGGCCCGCGCGAGCAGGCCTGGTTCGTACGTCGTGATGCCCTCCGACAGGGCCTTCTCCAGGTGCAGCGAGCCGAGCACCCGGTCCTCGGTGGCGCCGACCGGGAGTTCGACCAATCGGACCGGACGGGTCGCCGTCTCCGCGTCGGCCGGGAACGGGCCGTCCGGCGACAGCGGGTTCGCTTCGGATGGGTCTGAGCTGAACCGGTCCCCGGCGATCACCTCGATGGGCGGCAGGACGGACGCAAGCCCGCGAACGATCGTCGACTTCGCCGTCCCCTTCTCGCCGCGCACCAGGACGCCGCCGACGGCCGGCGAAATCGTGGTCAGGGTGAGCGCGAGCGCCATGTCGTCAGCGCCGACAACGGCGCTGAACGGAAAGTGCTGTGGCATGAGGGCTCCGAAATTCGGTAAGGCCTCAGGGTAACCGGGACAGTCCTGGCGACTAACCTCAAGTCCGTGGCAATCACGGTGGTGGGCATCGGTGCGGACGGGTGGTCCGGCCTCGACGCCACGCAGCGTGATGCCGTCAACGGTGCCGACGTAGTGGTCGGCGGCGAACGTCACCTAGCGATGCTGCCGGAGGCGGTTACCGCCGAGCGCCGGCCGTGGCCTTCACCGCTGCGTGACGGACTGCCCGCTCTGCTCGACGAACTCAAGGGGCGCCGCGTCGTTGGGTTGTCATCCGGCGACCCGCTCGTGGCCGGCATCGCCACCATCCTGATCGAGCTCGGGGTGGAGGTGACCGTCCTGCCGGCGATCTCGTCGGTTGTCCTGGCTCGCGCCCGGATGGGCTGGCCCGCCGAATCCGTGACCGTCCTGCGGGACCACCGCGACCTGCCGCGACACCTGGCACCCGAGAATCGCGTAATCGTCCTCAGCGCCAACGCCGACACCCCGGCTCAAGTCGCGCGACTCCTCACCGACAGCGGCTTCGGTGGCAGCACCATGTCGGTCTTCGAGAACCTGGGCGGCGACGAGAAGCGCACTGATGCGGACGCTGAGTCCTGGCACGCGACCGTCGGCAACCTCAACCTGATAGCCCTCGACCTGTGGGGTGATTCCCCCTTCGCGAGCTGGACGGCCGGGCTTCCGGACCACGCGTTCGACCACGACGGCCAGCTGACCAAGCGCGACGCTCGCGCGTCTGCCCTCGCTCGGCTCGCCCCGGCGCCTGATCAGATGCTGTGGGATGTCGGCGCGGGCGCCGGGTCCATCGGCATCGAGTGGCTGCGCGCTCATCCGACCTGCCGGGCGATTGCCTTCGAGGAGCGCGAAGACCGCTCCAAGCGGATTGCCGAGAACGCTGTCCGCCTCGGGGTGGGCCGACTGCGCGTCGTCACCGGGCACGCGCCCGAGGCCTTCGGTCATTTCCGGGAACCGGACGCGATATTCGTCGGCGGCGGGGCAACTGACGTCGGTGTCCTGGACCGCTGCTGGGAAACGCTCGCCCCGGGCGGACGCATGGTCGTCCACGGCGTCACCTTGGAGACCGAACGCGTCCTCGCCGACAAGTACGCCGAGTTGGGCGGCGAACTCACCCGCCTGCACGTCGAACATGCGGGACCGATCGGCACGTTCACGGGGTGGAAGCCGGCGCGGGCCATCGTCCAATGGACGGTTCGCAAAGCGGCGGCACAGCAGAAGTGACTGTCCATTTCGTCGGCGCTGGGCCGGGTGCCGCCGACCTCCTCACATTGCGCGCCGCGGCGTTGCTGGCCGCGGCCGACCTGGTGCTCTACCCCGGGACGTACCTCGACGATGCCGTGCTGGAGCACGCCCAACCCGATGCGCAACGGGTCGACACCCAGGACCTCGACCTCGACCAGATCACGCGGGTCATGGTCGATGCGCATGCTCGCGGCGAGGACGTGGTGCGGCTGACGTCCGGCGACCCGTCGGTGTACTCGGCCCTGCACGAGCAGGCCCGGCGGCTGGACGAATCGGGCGTTCCGTGGGACGTCACCCCGGGAGTGCCCGCGTACGCGGCCGCGGCGGCCAGGGTTGGAGCCGAGCTGACCATCCCCGAGCTGGTGCAGTCGGTGGTCCTGACGCGGATGCAGGCTCGCTCCACGGCGATGCCGGACTCCGAGTCGCTCGCGAACTTCGCTGCGACGAAGGCGACGCTCGTACTTCACCTGGCGATCACGCGGATCCGCGAGCTGGCCGACGAGCTTGTCCACCATTACGGCCCGACCTGCCCGGCCGTCGTGGCGTACCGCGTCTCCCAGCCAGACGAACTCATCCTGCGCGGCACGCTGGCCGAAATCGCCGACGCAGTGGAGAGCGCGAACCTGCGCCAGGCCGCTGTCATCCTCGTCGGCCCCGCCCTGGCCGGCGATGCACGTGGAGCCGAGTCCTACCTCTACGACCGCGCCCGTGACCGCTCGCTCAAGGCAAGAACGTCGCAGTCGGGTTGGGGAAGGGGACAGCGCCGGCCGAGTTGATGGCACGGGCCAGATCGACCAGGGCAGTCTCGGTAGTGATCGCTCGCGCCTGCATCTCCTCGTCGAAGCAGGCCGACGAGACGCGGTCGGTGGCGTCCTCGATCTGCGCCCGCGCTGCCTTCCCGGCCTCGGTGATCTCCCCGAATTCGTTGCACCAGGCCCGACGCCGGAGATGTTCGTACGCGGCCGTCCACTCGTCGTCGTTCCAGCCACGTGCCTGCTGTTGCCTCGCCGGTGCCCGCCCGTCGGCGACGGCCAGCGCGTTCGCAGCGGCACCATCGAGTCCGGCCGCGACGAGGATCGCGACGTGTGAGTCGCCGCGGTACTCACGCAGCACCGTCGCCGTCCACCACAGGCGTTCGAGCGGGTCGTTCGGTCGCGGCAGGTTGGCGTGCGCGGCGGCAAGCGGCCGCCCGGCAAAGTCCAGCCCGTCAACGATGGCTTCGAGGTCCTTCGCGAGTCTTGCGACTCCCCCAAGCTCTCCGCTCCGCTCCGAGCAGGGAGGTGCCCCCACCACTGCCATTGCGGCTGGATCGATGGCGGGTGTCAGGTGATCAACGGCCAGCTTCAGCCGGGCGGCCAGGATCTCGTCGCGGTCGGCCAACGACCACGCGTCCGGCAGCGCCCGCTCGACCAGCCGCGGCGCGAATCCATGGAACAGCGCCGTGACCGTCTTCGCGTCGGGTGTGCCGAGCGGAGCCGAGCGCTGCGCGAAGTACGACATCCACCAGCCCTTGAGGCCGATCGCATCGAAGCGCTCGCGAATGTCATCGCCGAAGTAGACGACGTCGTGGATGACCTCGATACCCTGCCAAAACTGCCGCCGGACAGTACCCATGGATTACGTCCGCATCCCGGTGGACAAGCCGTCGATGCTGACCACGTTCTTCTCCTGGTGGTAGGCGGTGACGCCCTCGGGGCCCTTCTTGTTCGCCCAGGTGCTCAGGAGCTCTCGCTCCTCGTCGAACGTCATGCGCGGCACCGCGTAGCCGCACGAGGTCTGGACCGACTCGATGGCCACGTCGAAGATCTGCCGCGCACCCGGCAGGCCAGGGAAATGCGCGCTGAGGTCGGCCCAGTCGGCCTGGTCGGGCTGGACCTCGGTCGCCGTTCCGTACAGCCGAAGAATCAGCGGCTTGCGATCGAA
>DATLCL010000280.1:0-4355 GCA_035526415.1 Aeromicrobium sp. | reverse complement strand
GCACGGGCGACTTCAGACCACTCATCGGCGAGCGCGCGGCCGTCGACACCCAGGATCTCCATCGGCGCAACGAAGGCGTGTGATGCGAAGCCGGTGGCGAGCACGATGACGTCAGCGGGGCGCTCGGTCCCGTCGGCTGTGCGGATGCCGGACGGTGTGACCTCGGCGATCCGGTCGGTGACTAGCTCGACGTTGGGCTTCGTGAGCGTGGGATACCACTCGTCGGTAAGCATTAGGCGCTTACAGCCGATCGAGTCGGTCGGCGTCACCTTGGCCCGCAGCTTGGGATCAGCGATCGCCTTGGTGATGTTGCGTCGGCCGGCCGCCTCGAACGGCTTGAGCAGCCAGGGCTTGCGGGTCATCGCCAGAGCGCCGAGCTCCATGAAGGCGAAGGTTGCCTTGCGGTCGAGTTGCTGGATCGCCGGGAAGCGCTCGAACAGGCGCTGGGTGCGCTCCTTGTAGGCGAAGTCCATCTTGGGCATCGTCCAGCCGGGTGAGCGCTGGTAGACATCGAGCTGCGTGACAGCCGGCTGGATCGCGGGCACTACCTGAATTGCGCTGCAACCGGTGCCGATGACGGCCACCCGCTTGCCGACGAGGCTTACCTCGTGCTGCCAGCGAGCCGTGTGGAACGCCGGCCCGTCGAAGGTCTCGAGGCCAGCGATCGGTGGGACCGTCGGGATGGACAACTGACCGCACGCCGTCACCAGGACGTCGGCTTCGTGTGGCCCGGCGCTCGTATCGAGCAGCCACTTGCCGCGGCCGGCGTCCCATCTGGCTCCGGTGACCTCGGTCTTGGTACGAATCTGATCCACGACGCCGTAGCGGTGAGCAATGTCCTCGATGTATGCCTTGATCTCGGGCTGGCGAGCGTAGCGGTGGGACCAGCGCGGGTTCGGCTCAAACGAGAACTCGTACAGGTGCGACGGGACGTCACACGCGGCACCCGGGTAGGTGTTGTGGTGCCAGACGCCGCCGATGCCGTCTCCGCGCTCGAAGATCGTGACGTCGTCATAACCCGCGCGCTTCAACATCACCGCCGCGCCGACGCCGCCGAACCCACCACCGACGACCGCGATCGACCGCTGTTTGCTCATGCCGCGCACATTACCGCCGGGTCACATCCGGGCAGGAGTCACACCGGCTCGGCCATCATCGCGCGCAATTCGACCTTGCCAATGCAGACCTTGGACGCCTCGGCGGCGACTTGGAGGGCGATGTCGCGGTTGGGGACGTCGATGACCCAGAACCCGGCCATGTACTCCTTGGCTTCGGCGAATGGCCCGTCGGTGAACAGCGGCTTCTCGCCCATTCCGTCCACGATCGTCGCGGTGCTGGGCGCCTCAAGACCGTCTGCTGTGACGAGGTAGCCCTGCTCCTCGAGCTTCTTGTTGAACGCTTCGGTCTCGGCCATCGACTGGGTCATCTGCTCGGTTGATTCGTAGCCGTAGCTCTCGGAGTCGTACAGCGACTCTGGGCCGAACACGGACATCAGGTACTTAGCCATTGCTTGCTCCCTCGATTGCATGGCGGCCGCGATGACCGCTCTCATCCCTGCCACGATCCCCCACCCCTCGATACGACACTCCGGCGGCGATTTCTTCAAGGCCGCGCGGTCACGACGTGCCACGCTGGCTGGGTGGACACGCCGATCGACGAACAGGCCAGGCGCTTCTACGACGGCGGCACGGCCACCACCCCGCCGGTGCCGGATCGGCCGCCGTTGATCGTGCTGAGTCGCGAGCTCGACGAGGGCGTCGACGACTTCCGGATGACGCGTCGGATCGCCTATCGCGACCGCGTCTATGGGGAGCTGCTGGTGCCCGACGACCTCATCAGCTTCGAAACCGACCTCGCCTCGGTACCGGCCGTCTTCGCCTGGCTGGTGCCCAAGACGGGAGCCCACCTGCCGGCGGCGCTTCTGCATGACGGACTCGTCTACTCGCCGGGCCAGCCGCCGTCGTACATCTCGACTGACGGTCACGACATCGACCGGGCGGAGGCGAACCGGGTGTTCCGCGATGCGATGGCCGACACCGGCACCGGCGTCGTCCGTCGCTGGCTGATGTGGTCTGCGGTGACCACGGTGACGATGATCCAGGGCCGCGGTACCCAATGGGGTCCGTTGCGTCGGTTGCATTACCGGCTCGCTGCGCTGGGCACGATTCTGGTCATCGCCCTGATCGGCATCGCTTCCACCGTGGATCTCTTCGATGTCAGCCCCGCGTGGCTCCCGCCGGTGCCGTGGATGGCAGAGCGGGGCACGCTGGCCGAACTCGTCGCCGGTGGCGCGGCGGCGGTGACGCTGCCGTTCCTGCTCGCCCTCCTCTGGGGCCAGTTCTGGAAGGCGGGCGCGATTCTCGGCATCAGCCTCGCGCTGCTGCTGCACGTGACGATCGCGCTTCTCGGCCTCACGCTGCTCTATCAAGTACTGGAACGCATCGCCACGCGCTGGCCGCGACTTGCCGTCGTCTCGGCGGTGCTACTCGTCGTTGCCGCAGCCGCGACGTTCACCGCCGCGTGGACGTAGTCAGTCCCCGGCCGCCATCACGAGGCCGCGGAACAGACCGCGGTCCGGGTCCACCTCCGGGTGCCACTGGACGCCCAGCCTGAATGGGTGCTCCGGGTCCTCGATGGCCTCCAGCAGCCCGTCCTCGGCCCAGGCGACCGCAGTGAATCCCGGGTGATCGCGGACCGACTGATGGTGGTGGCAGGAAGCCGGCCCGGTTTCGCCCACCAGCTGGGCGAGCCGGCTGCCCTTGGCGACCTTGATTCCGGTGTTCCCGTATTGGTCGCCCCGGGGGTTGTGGCGGTCGTTCTCGACCAGGTCGGGCACGTGCTGGTCCAGGTGGCCACCGGCATGCACCGCCATGACCTGCATTCCACGGCAGATGCCGAGCGTGGGCATGCCGGTCTCCGCGGCGGCGTCGAGTAGGGCCAGTTCCCATGCATCACGGTCCGGCCGGGTTTTGACGGTGGCCGCATGAGTGGGCTCGTCGTACCGCGACGGATCGACGTCGGCACCGCCGGTGATGACCAAGGCGTCGAGGCGTTTGACCACCGTGTGCGCGGCCTCCGCGTACGGCTCGGTCGGGGGCAAGAGCAGCGGGATGCCGCCGGCAGCCGTGATGGCCCGGGCGTACTCGGACGGCAACATGTCCGCGCTGGTATCCCACGCACCCCACTGGGCGCGTTCGCGGTACGTACTCAGGCCAATGATCGGACGGGACATGATCAAAGCGGCGTGACGTAGGCGCCGGAGATCCCGCCGTCCACGAGGAACGTCGAGGCCGTGATGAACGACGACTCGTCGGAGGCCAGGAAGAGCACGGCGTTCGCCATCTCTTCCGGCTCCCCAAACCGGCCCATCGGAACGTGGACCAGCCGTCGAGCGGCGCGTTCGGCGTCGCTGGCGAACAGTTCCTGGAGCAGTGGAGTGTTGACCGGGCCGGGACACAGCGCGTTGACCCGAATCCCCTCCCGGGCGAACTGGACACCCAGCTCGCGGCTCATCGACAGCACGCCGCCCTTCGACGCCGAGTACGAGATCTGCGACGTTGCCGCACCCATGACGGCCACGAAGGAGGCGGTATTGATGATTGAGCCCTTGCCCTGCTCCAGCATGTACGGCAACGCCGCCTTGCAACACAGGTACACGCTGGTCAGGTTGACCTCCTGAACCCGGCGCCACGCGTCCAGGTCGGTATCCAGGATCGAGTCGTCCTCCGGCGGGGAGATGCCCGCGTTGTTGAACGCGATGTCGACCGAGCCGTATGTGTCCTTGGCCGTCTTGAACAGCGCGTCGACGTCATCCTTGGACGTGACATCAACGTGCACGTACGTGAAGCCGAGCTCGTCGGCGAGTTCCTTGCCCTGGGCGTCATCGACGTCTCCGACGACAACCTTGGCGCCCTCCTCCAGGAAGCGCTTGACCGTCGCCAAGCCGATGCCAGAGCACCCCCCGGTGACGACGGCAACCTTCCCGTCGAGGCGTCCGCTCATGTGTGGTCCTTTCGATGCAGTGACGTGGTTGGCCGGCGTGCGTCAGTCATCGGCGATGAAGACGTTCTTCTCCTCGGTGAATGCGTTCGGCGCGTCCGGGCCGAGCTCACGGCCCAGACCGGATTGCTTGAAGCCGCCGAACGGTGTCCAATAGCGGACCGAGGAGTGGGAGTTCACGCTCAGATTGCCGGACTCGATGGCGCGGGCGACCCGCAGGGCCCGGCCGACGTCGCGGGTGTAGATCGAGCCGGACAGGCCGTACTCGGTGTCATTGGCGAGCCGGATGGCGTCGGCCTCGTCGTCGAATGGCATGACGGCCACGACCGGGCCGAAGACCTCTTCGCGCCAGATCG
>DATLCL010000056.1:0-4750 GCA_035526415.1 Aeromicrobium sp. | reverse complement strand
GCAGCGTGAAGCGGCCCTCCAGACGCTCCGCAACAAGGTCCAGGCCAACGCCGAGGTGCTCAGCAAGAACCAGTGGGTCGTCCCGGTCGCCGGGTACCACCTGACGGCCCGCTTCGGACAGGGCGGCGGCCTGTGGTCCCGCGGCTATCACACCGGCCTCGACTTCGCCGGTCCCTCGGGCTCGACCATCGTGTCCGTCGCGCGCGGCATCGTGAAGTCCGTGGGCTACCAGGGCGGCTACGGCAACCGCACCGTCATCACCCTGCAGGACGGCACCGACGTCTGGTTCTGCCACCAGAGCCGTATCGCCGTCTCCCCCGGAGAACAAGTCGACCCGGGCCAGATCATCGGCTTCACCGGATCCACCGGCAACGTCACCGGCCCGCACCTGCACCTCGAGATCCACCCCGGCGGCGGCGCGGCCGTCGACCCGGAGCCCGTCCTCGCGCAGCACGGCGTCCGGCCGTAAGCATTGTCATGACCGAATTCGCGCTCTTTCGCGCCGATGGCGAGATTCTCGTACCCCAGGACGTCGCCCGCAGCCTGTGGAAGCACGACCAGATGCACGGCGTGGCCACCAGTGGTGCGCTCGCCCGGGCCGCCGAGCACGCCGTGATCGCCGCGGGCCGCACCGACCTGCGTCCGGCCCGATTCACCGTCGACCTCTTCCGCGCGCCGAGCATGGGGCCGTGCCACCTCACCACGATCGTGGTCCGCGAGGGGACCCGGCTCATGCTCGTCGAGACCACGCTGTACCAGGAGAATGAGGCGCGCGCCCGCGCGATCGCCCTCTTCCTTGCCGAATCCGAGAGCCCGGCCGGCAGCGTGTGGACGTCGCCGGACGTGCCGCAGTCGCCACCCCTGGACGTCGCTCCGGTCACGGACCAGCCGCGCGTGCCGTTCTTCTTCAGCGATCGGATCGGGTGGTCGCAGAACTTCGCGGAACACCAGAACGGCGATCGCAAGATGACCTGGCAGTCCCCTATCCCGGTCGTCGTCGGCGAGAAGACGACGCCCTTTCAAGGCCTCGCTGGCGCGGCGGACTCGACGTCGATGGTCTGTAACTGGGGCGAGCAGGGCGTGCAGTACATCAACACCGACGTCAACCTGTCGATCTCGCGCCTACCGGTCAGCCACGAGATCGGCTTGGCCGCACTGACGTGGCACGCCCATGACGGCATCGCTATCGGCTCGGCCACCGTGTTCGACCGTCAGGGACCGTTCGGCACCAGCATGGTGACCTCGCTCGCCAATGCGCGCCGGTCGGTGGACTTCACCAAGTTCACCTTCGGCGACCCGGCCGAGGATCAGAGTTTCTCGACCGGTGCGTAGCGCAGCAGCAAGCGCTTGACGCCGGCCGAGCCGAAGTCGACGCTCGCCACCGCGCTGTCACCGATGCCTTCGAGCGCCACCACCGTGCCGAGACCGAAGCTGTCGTGGGTGACGCGGTCGCCCGGCTCCAACGATGGAATGCCCTTCTGCGCGCGCTTGGCCACGTTGCTGGAACGGAACGCGGGCTGGGACGGGGACGACGCTCGCCTCGTCCATTGCGTGGGCGCGGCCGCCTCGCGGCGCCAGCTGACGAGCCCGGCCGGGATCTCCTCGAGGAACCGCGATGCCGGGTTGTATGACGGCGCGCCCCACGCCGATCGAGTCGTGGCGCGAGTGACGTAGAGCCGCTCACGCGCGCGTGTGACACCGACGTAGGCAAGCCGGCGCTCCTCGGCCAACTCGTCCTTGTCGCCGAGTGAGCGGATGTGCGGGAAGACACCGTCTTCCAGACCGGTGAGGAAGACGACGGGAAACTCAAGCCCTTTGGCCGTGTGCAGGGTCATGAGCGTGACGACGCCATCGCCCTCGTCGGGGATCGAGTCGGCGTCGGCCACGAGCGCGACCCGCTCCAAGAAGGCGGCCAAGGAGCCGGCTGCCAGTGGCTCGTCCTCGTCCGTTGTGTCCAAGGTGGCCGCATTGGCAACGAACTCGTGCGCGACGGCGGCGAGTTCGGCAAGGTTCTCGATCCGGGACTCGTCCTGCGGATCGTTGCTGTCCTCGAGCAGCTTGAGGTATCCCGAGCGCGCCAGCGCCGCTTCCAGGACGACGTCGGCGGCTTCGCCCGTCTCAGCGAGCGCGATCAATCCGGTGAGCATCTCGACGAACGCGCGGATGGCGTTGAGGCTCCTCGGGGCCAGGTCGTCGGCTTCGTCGGCCCGCTGCAGCGCCTCCCAGAAGCTGAGCTCGTGCCGCGACGCCAGACGTTCGACTGAAGCCTGCGCGCGGTCTCCGATGCCGCGCTTCGGTTCGTTCAGGATCCGGCGCAGCGAGACCGCGTCGCGTGGGTTGATGAGGACGCGCAGGTAGGCGAGGGCGTCCTTAACCTCCTTGCGCTCGTAGAACCGGACGCCGCCGACGACCCGGTACGGCAGGCCGACCCGGATGAAGACCTCCTCAAACACGCGGCTCTGTGCATTGGTGCGGTAGAAGACCGCGACGTCCGATGGCTTGGCGTCGCCGGCATCGGAGAGCTGGTCGACCTCGTCGGCGACGAACTGGGCTTCGTCGCGCTCGTCGTCGCCGACGTAGCCGACGATGGGCTCGCCGTCGCCGGCCGCCGACCACAGGTTCTTCTCGGGCCGGCCGGAGTTGTTGGCGATCACCGCATTGGCGGCACTCAGGATGGTCTGGGTTGAGCGATAGTTCTGTTCAAGTCGGACCGTGGAGGCGTTCGGGAAGTCCTGCTCGAACTCCAGGATGTTGCGGATGTTGGCGCCGCGGAACGCGTAGATCGACTGGTCCGAGTCGCCGACGACCATGAGGTCGGTCTCGTCGTCGCTGAGTTCGCGAATGAGGACGTACTGCGCGTGGTTGGTGTCCTGGTATTCGTCGACGAGGACGTGCCGGAAGCGCCGCCGATAGGCCTCCTGGACGTCCGGGAACGCCTGCAGCAGGTGCACCGTCGTCATGATGAGGTCGTCGAAGTCCATGGCGTTGGCCGCCTTGAGCCGACGCTGGTAGTGGCCGTACGCCTCGGCATACAGTTCCTCGGTCGGGTTGTTGGCCCGGGAGCCCGCGGACTCGTGGTCGACCAGCTCATTCTTCAGGTTCGACACCCAGTTGAGGACTGCCCGCGGGTTGACCTTCTTGGGGTCGAGGTTCATGTCGCGGCACACCAGCGTCATGAGCCGACGCGAGTCCGCCGCGTCATAGACGGTGAAGGATGACGTATAGCCGAATCGGGTCGCCTCACGCCGCAGGATGCGGACGCACGCTGAGTGGAACGTGCTCACCCACATCATGCGGGCGGCTCCCCCGACGAGTTCTGCCACCCGCTCGCGCATCTCGGCCGCAGCCTTGTTGGTGAAGGTGATGGCCAAAATGGAGCCCGGATGCGCGCCGCGGGCGGCGATCAGCCATGCGATCCGGCGGGTGAGAACGCGCGTCTTTCCCGACCCCGCGCCGGCGACCACGAGCACCTGCCCAAGCGGATGCCCGACGGCTTCGGCCTGGGCATCGTTGAGCCCTTCGAGCAGCGATTCCGAGCGCGGGCGCCGCCGTTCGGAATGCTGAGCTTCGGGGACTTGAAAGGGCAGCGTCATCGTCCTCCCAGCCTATGCGGCCGGTCCGACGTGACGGCGAGACCCCGGCGCGTGGAGAACTGTGCCCGCCGCGGGTTACGCAGGTCTACGGTGGGCAGGTGCTGAACGAGACGGTGCGCGGGGTCGTCCCTGAGCCAGGAATCTTCTCGCTGCCTGGCCTCGAGCGGCTTCGGCTCTACCAGCAGGCTCGCTTGCCAGCCACGCCACACAATCGACTGTTCGGATACCGACTGACCCAGGTCAGCTCCGGCTCCTCGGTGCTCAGCCAGCCGATCACTCCGTGGTCTGAGGTCTACGACGGTTTCGTCGACGTGACCGCCATTGCCGCGCTGAGCGCCTACATCACAGCGGGGACGGCGGCCCCTGCAGGGACGGATCTGCAACTGGTCACACTCTCGATTCGATACCTCCGTTCCTTGACAGTCGATGACGGGTCAGTGATTGCCCGCGGCAGACTTCTTCACGCGGGCTCGAGCTTCACCACGGTGGAGACGCTCATTGAGGACCCGCTGGGGCGCGGAGTCGCCCACGTCACCGCATCGACGGTCAACGTCCCACTCGATCCGCCACCTCCAGCATGGAACGCGCCGCCCGACGAGCCGGCGCAGGAACCGGTCTATGCCACACCGGATCCAATGCAGCGGAGTCTCCCACCGTCACTGGGTGTGGCTGGCCTCGTTCCGGCGGCCGCCTTTCTCGGCATCCAGGTCGAGGACATGTCCGAGACCAGCGTGACCGCGACGATGCCGGCGAGCCCTTGGTTCAGCCTGCTTCGACGTGAGGTGGAGCCCGGCATCATCGCCGCGTTCAGCAATCAGACGGCGAACTTCGTAAACACCCAGGTGGCCGGCGCGCAGCGGGCCGTCACCTTCGAGGTCGGATTCAGCTTTTTCGGCAAGACGCCGCCGGCCGATGGCCGCATGCTGCGGTCGAGCGCCAGCATGGCCGAGCGGGCAGACGACACGTTCGTCATCGACATGCGCACAGAGGATGCCAACGGCGCACTCATCAGCATCGGTCGCGGCACACTCCAGGTCCGCGAGCGTCGGGCTCGCCGCCGGAGCCCATCGAACCGGGTGCTGCTCACGGTGCTCTTCACCGATCTCGTGGGATCCACCGAACGTGCCGGTGAGGAAGGCGACACCAAGTGGAGGCAC
>DATLCL010000270.1:0-7356 GCA_035526415.1 Aeromicrobium sp. | reverse complement strand
CGAGCGTGCCGACGGTGTACTCCGCGGTGGTCATGCCCGCCTCGGTGCACCGGCGCTGGAGATCGGTGTGGTTGCTCATGGAGAATCCTTCCGGTCGAAATGTTGGTCACCGGAATATGGGCTCGTGGTCACCCGATCTGTTATCGAATCGGGCGGCTGGGGACAACTGCGACCGCCCACGCGGGCCTGTGGACGTCACAGCACACTCCGCATCAAGGCGATGACGGTCGGGACGATTGCGGTCAGGAAGAACGCCGGGAGGAAGCACGCGCCGAGGGGAGCCGCCGTGCGGACGCCGACGCGTCGGGCCTCGGCCAGGCGGGCGGTGCGGGTCTCACGCCGGGTCTCATCGGCAAGCCCACGGACGGCCGCCGCAACCGGCGCACCCGAACGTTCCGACCGCTCGAGGGCGTGCGCCAGCGGCCCGAGCACCGGGTCATCGGCGAGCAGCCGCCATGCGGTGTCGCTGCTCATGTCCACCATCGCGAGGGCGCGACGCAGTCGGGACCGGTCGGGTTCGGGCACGCCGACGGCGACCGCGGCCAGGGCCCCAACGGGCGCGAGCCCGACGTCCAAGGCGGCCGCGATCAGTTCGAGCAGCGCCGCGGCACGATCTGTCTCAAGCGCAGGTCTGGTCTGGCTGTTCACTGCCGGAGCGCGGTCATCCTGCATGGCAACCGCGCATGCGCGACGGTCGGCCCGTGGCCGGACGACGAGTGCGGTGGCGAACCCAACGCAAACCGCGGCCGACACCGGAGCCACGTCCACGATTCCCACCATCAGTTGGGGGCACCTCCCTGCACGCGGAGCGTGCTTGGGGGACCATCCAGGGCGGTGACGATGCGCTCGATCCACCAGATGCCACAGCACGCCAGCGCCAAGCCAGCGACGAGGCAGGTGACCCCCAGGCCCGACCCCACAAGTACAGCGACCGGGTTGACGCCGAGAAGCAAGCCGAGACCCAGGCCGAAGACGGGCAAGACGGCCATGAGTCGTGCCGTGGCCCGAGCGGGTCCGGCCTCCACCGCCACCTCGCGGTCGAGTTCAACCTCGGCCTGCATGGAGCCGGCTATCCGGTCGAGGATGACGGCCAGCGGCGCCCCGGTCTGCTCGGCGAGGTGCCACGCGCCGGCGACGTCGGCCAAACCCTCGCCGCCGGGGGTCGATGCCGCCGCATGCAGTGCCGTTTTGACGTCGGCCGCGCCAGCCGCGTGAACAGTCCCCCAAGCTCTCCGCTGCGCTTCGAGCAGGGAGGAACCCCCAGCGCGGGCACTCGACGCATCCGCTGTCGCCGCGTGCAGCGCGGCAACCGGGTCGACGCCGGCGCGAAGCTCGGCCGAGGCGGAGCGGATGACCCGGGCAACCTCGGCCCGGAACGCGGCCGTTTCCGCACGCTGGCGCGCTCTCCGACGCAACCTCAGCGCGAACAGGCCGGCGGCGGCGATCGCGACCAGCGCGATTTGCGCGGGGGTCGACGGGACGACCAGGACGACCACAGAGGTGGCAGCGACGGCGACCCGCAACGTCGGCGGAGCCCACCGTTCGCGCTCGCCGTCAGGACGTCCCAGCCGATGCCGGACCACGATCCAGTCGTCTGGCCGCCGTAGCCACACGGCCGCCGCTGCGGCGAGACTCGAGCAAAGGATGGTTGTCATCGCAACAGCGCCAGCAGCTGGTGCATGGCCGGCCCTTCGATCATGGCCGACCCGTGGAACGTCAGGGCCTCAGCCGGCACAACCAGACCGTCCGCCCGCTGCGTCAACACGCCGATCTGATGGAGCCGACGCGTTCCGTCGTGGTCCCGGACCAGATGAAGCACCACGCGCAGGCCTGCCGCAAGCTGGCTGTGCAGCGCGGCTCGGGAGAGTCCAGCGGCCACGGCTAACGCTTCGAACCGGGCCGGGACGTCGTCAACCGAGTTCGCGTGGACGGTGCCGCAGCCGCCCTCGTGGCCGGTGTTGAGCGCGGCCAGCAGTTCGACGACCTCGCCGCCACGCACCTCCCCGACCACCAACCGGTCGGGTCGCATCCGCAGCGCTTGGCGCACCAAGTCACGCATGGTCACCTGTCCGGCGCCTTCGACGTTGGGAGGTCGGGCCTCGAGCGCGACGACGTGTGGATGTGTCGGCCGCAGCTCGCTGCTGTCCTCGACGACGACGACGCGATCGGTCGGCGCGCTCGCATCAACGAGCGCAGAGAGCAAGGTCGTCTTGCCGGCGCCGGTCCCGCCGCTGACCACGAACGCGACCCGCGCGCCCACGAGCTGACGCACGAGCGTGACGCCGTCGCGCGGAATCATGCCGAGCCGTTCCAGGTCCGCCAGGCCGAACTGACTGGCTGCGGGCACCCGCAGGGAGATCGCCGGACCGGGCCGCGCGATGGGATCGAGCACCGCATGCAGCCGCACGCCATCCGGCAGCCGTGCATCCACCCAAGGGCTCGCGTGGTCGAGCCGACGTCCGCCTTGGGCCGCGAGTCGCTGCGCGAGGCGCCTCACCGCGGCCGCATCGGGCAGGCGAACATCCGCCGGCTCGAGCCCGCTTCCCCGGTCGAGGTACACCGCGCCGGGGCCGTTCACCAGCACATCGGTCACCCCCGGCAAAGCCAGCACCGGGTCGAGCGGGCCGAATCCGCGGCTGTCGCTGCGGAGGTGGTCGATGACGTCGAGTACGAGTGTCCCGTCGACCAGCCCGCACTCGACCCGGAGGGCGGCGCCGACGTTTTCGGCTGTCGCCTCGGCGGCGTCGGCGATCAGTCGGCGTCGGACTCGGTCGACCAGGTCCTGGTCGACCGTCATGCCGCTCCCACGATGTCGAGCAAAGGTCGGACGGCCCGGCGAAGCGCCGATGATCCGCCCGGGCCGACGCCATGGTCGAGAGCCTCCTGCAACCGCCGATCGAGTCGCACCTGCGCAATGACCGGCAGCCCGAGCGTGGCCTCGATGGTGTCCCGGGCGAGACCGGGCCGACGGTGTGCCGTGACCACGGCCAACGACGAAGCATGCGAGCTGACGCGCTGAATGACGCTGGTCGCGGCCGCCAGCGAGCGGACGTCCTCAGGCACGACAACGACGGTGAGGAGAGCATGCGCAAGCAGTTCCGAACCCAAAGAATCGACATGCCGATCGACGTCGCACACAACGACGTCGAATCCGCGGCGTGCTGCGGAGAGGAGCCCAACAGCCGATGTCAGGTCGCCCGCCGTGTTGGGCCGGCCGGCAGTCAGTACCCATACGTTCCCGGTTTGTGGGAGTGCTTCGGTCAGGGACCGGGAGGTGACGGCACCGCTCTGCGCGCCCGCCTTAGGCCAACGCACTCCTTCGACCTTCTCGATGCCGAGCAACACGTCGAGGCCGCCGCCGAGCGGATCGCCATCGACCAACAGGACACGAAGTCCGCGCCGCCCGGCCTCGAGCGCGAGGGTGGCGGCCAAACAGGATGCGCCGACACCCCCAACTCCGCCGACCACCGCCACGACGCAGGCCTCGCCGCCACCGTCGACTGCGGCCGTCAGTGCGGCCAGTGCGCGGTCGCGGTCTGTCGCGTCGAGGACGTCTTCGGCGCCGAGGGCGACCGCCTGGTCCCACGGTCGGCCTCCTCGCGCCACCACGAAGACGGCAGGACGTCGTGGCGGAAGGTTGCGAGCGATCTCCGCCGCAAGATCATCGCCGACGAGCACCAGCTGCGCGCCGCGCCACAATCGCTGCGCCATCCCGGCATCGCGGACCACATCGGGGACGGTCCCGACCGCCGAGCACCAGTCGAGCAGGACGTCGAGGAGCGCATCATCTGCCGTGCAGAGCAGCGGGGATGATGCAGTCTCGACAGAGGGGGTTTTCGTTCGGTTCACGAAGATCAACCCTCGGTGCCGCCGGCCAGTCCCGGAAGGTCGCGAGCATCGACCGTGGACAACGAAGTCGGGGCCGGACACCTGTGGATAACGAATTCGGGGCGGGGACCCGGTGGATCACGTACTCGTCGCGTACTCCCGCTCGCGGAGAAGTTCGTCCATCGGGACGATGCGGTCCGGACGGCGCGGCCACCACATCGCCGGCCCCAGCAGAATGCCCACGGACGGCACGATGAAGGTCCGTACGATGAACGTGTCGATGAGTAGGCCCATGCCAATGACGAAGCCGGTCTGCGCCAAGCCCACGGCTTGAGCCGTCATCATGGCGAACATGCTCGCCGCGAAGATGATCCCGGCCGCGGTGATGACGCCGCCAGTCAAGGTAAGGGCCCGGCCGATGCCAGCGCGTGACCCGTCGGGTGCTTCCTCCTGGATGCGCTTCATGAGCAGCAGGTTGTAGTCGGCGCCGACGGCCACCAACATCACGAACGCGATGCTCGGAACCGTCCAGTCGAGCTTGTGTCCCAGGAAGTCCTGCCAGACCAAAACACCCAATCCCATCGATGCCGCATAGGAGAGCACGACTGAGCCGACGAGGAACAGGGGCGCCACGAGGCTGCGCAGCATCACGATGAGGATGATGAGGACGGCGAGGAGCGCCACGGTCGCGACGAGCCGAAAGTCAGCCTGCGACAGGTCGTGCAGGTTGACATTGAAGGGCGCCGAGCCGGTGATGTACACGTCGGCCCCGGCGAGTGCCGTGCCGGCCAAGGCACCGTCGACAGCTTTCTCAACCTCCGCGATGCGGATGGCGGCTGGACGCTCCTGGGCGTCGACCTTGTCAAGCACGAAGAGGCGTGCGGTCGTCGAATCGTCCGAGAGGAAGAGGTCGACGGCCGACACAAGGTCGTCGTCCTCGAACGCGTCCTCCGGGAGGTAGAACCCGCCGATCGACGGGTCGCCAGCGTTGTCGCCCAGTTCAAGGAGGTAGTCCGAGGCCTCGTCCAGTCCGTCTTCCAGCTCCTCCATCGAGTCGCCGGCTTCCTCCGTGCCGTCGGCGACCTTGCCGGTGCCTTCTGTCAGCTTGTCGGTGGCGTCATTGAGTTTCTCCACGCCCTCTTCGAGTTCGTCGACCTCCGACGCCATCAGGTCATGGCCGTCGTGAATCCGCGACGCTCCGTCACGGGCCCGAGCAAGGCCGGCTTCGAGTTGGGCCATACCGCCGTCCAGCGATGCACTTCCGTTGGCGATCTGTCGAGCGGCTGCGGCGGCCTGCCGCATGCCGGGCACCAACTGGTCGCGCTCGGCTTCGTAGATCTGCTTGATTCCGTCACGCGCTGCCCGACACGCCGGGTCGACGTTGCAGGTCAGGCTCTTGGTTGCCAGCGCGTCGTACGCCATCCCGAGGCCGTCGACCGCCACCTGCGCCTGGTCGGCGCCTTGCTCCAAGGAGTCGGCCAGGCGGTCGGCGCCGGAGCTCAGTGCTGCGCTTCCCGCTCGCGCGTCACCAGCACCGTGGTGCAATGCCCGCAACCCGCGACGTAGTTCACTGCTGCCATCCAAGAGCTTCTGCACACCCTCGACGGACTTGTCCATTTCATCGGCGAATCGCTCGGCCCCGTCGTCGAGCTTCCCTGCGCCTTCATCCAGCTCGTCGGCCCCGTCGACCAGGTCCTGCATGTCTTCTGAGCCGTCGGCAATCTCGTCGCCGGCTTCGTCCAGTTCCTCACCGACCTCGCCCGCCTGGTAACCGACGGATGCCTCGTCGATCGTTTCGCCCTTCGGACGGGTGATCGAGCGGACCTCCTTGATGCCGTCGATCCGGGCGACGGAATCGGACGCGCGTTCGATCGCCGCAAGGTTCTTCGCACTGCGCAGGTCCTGGTCACTGGAGATCACTACGAAACTCGGCGTGGCTTCATTGACCGGGAAGTGGTCGGCCATCAGCTCAAAACCGCGGTTGCTCTCGGTGTCGTCCGGCTGGTTGCCACGCTCGTCATAGCTGGTCTCCAACGTCGGGTAGAACGCCGCCAGCGTGACGAGCGGAACGAGTCCGGCCATGAGGACGCGGGTGGGGTGTGTCACGACGAGACCGGCCATCCGACCCCAGAAGCCTCCGTCAGCCTTGACCGGACGCGGCTCCATCATTCCGTGCTCACCGGCGACGGCCAGGACCGCAGGGATGAGCGTCACGGCCAGCACGAGCGTCGACAGCACCGAGACCGCCACCGCCGGCCCGGTGGTGCGGAAGAACGCGATGTCGGCCAAAAGCATCGCCGCGTTTGCGATGGCCACAGTGAGCGCGGAGCCGATGATCACGCCCGAAACCCGCGAACCCGCCATGGCCGCCGCCAGCTGCGGCTCGAGGCCTTCGCGCCGGAATTCGTGATACCGACTGATCAGGAAGACGGCGTAGTCACACGCTGCTGCCAGCACGACGGTGGTCATGATGGATGCGGTGAACGTGGAGATGCCGAACAGGTGCATGCCAGCGAACGACACCAAGGCTCGACCCACGCCGAGGGCAGTACCAATGACCGCCAGGATGAGCAAGGTCACGCCCACCGAGCGGTAGAGCAACTGCACGATGATGGCGATCGCGGCCAAGATCGCAATGGTGATTGTCGCCAGGCTCGACTCGATGGTGTGTGTCATGTCGCGGATCGTGGTCGGCGAGCCCGAGACCTCGACCTGCAAGCCGGCCGGCTTCTGTGTGTGAGCGATGCCCCGGACGGCGTCGATCTGGTTGTTGGCCGCCGGCGCTCCGGTTGCGCCCGGGATGCCGACGGTGAGGTACATCGCTTCACCGTCGTCGCTGGTCAGCGCCTCGCGGACGTCGTGGTCCTCGAGGTCCTGCACGAACGACACGTGCTCCTCGTCGGCCTTGAGCCGCGGCCCCAGGTCGTGGAAGTACCGACGATCGGCGTCAGTCAATCCACCGTCGCGCTGGCCAATGACCTGGACGAAGCTCGCGCTCTTGCCGTCGCCGAACTGGTCGTCCATGCGTTCGAGCCCGACGACCGCAGGCGCGTCCAGCGGGATGAACGACGTCGAGTCGTTGGCAATGACCTCTTCGATCTGCGGGATGGCGACGTTCAGGCCGCCGACCAGGGCGATCCACACGATGATGACCGCGCGGGCATGCCGAACGACGAAAGCAGACAGCGCTTCCGTCCATTCGCTCGCCGAATCCCCGGCCATGTACCCGTGCCTCTCGATCGTCCTGCGACACGTTCCTGTCGAGGCTAGGGGTCAGCATCGGGGCAGAGCATCGCTCCAGGGAACGGTTTGTGACTACCACCACGGTAGGAAGCAGAGTCCGACTTCGAATGGATGCCGTGACGTGCGGCACAGCCCTACGCTGATGAACATGCACCTGCCAGTTCCCCGCGTGCTGCGCCGCATCGAGACGACGAGTCTCGAGCACGGTGTCGCCTACCCGTGGTGGATGGGTGTCCTGTGCAAGTCAGGCCAGGTCGTGGCAACGGCCATCGCCTTCCTGCAACG
>DATLCL010000144.1:0-5731 GCA_035526415.1 Aeromicrobium sp. | reverse complement strand
ACGACGCAGCGCTTCATCGAGACCTTCATCGTTGAGCTCCTCATGAATGAAGCCTACAGTCGGACCGAAAGTCCGACCGTCGCCGAGACACCAGAGAGATCGATCCGATCGTAACCCGTGAAGGCGGGGCCGAGCTCTCCTCTCGCGTGCACATACCGTGCGTCGAGCGAAAGGCCGAACCGCGGCGAGAAGTTGTAGTCCACGCCAGCGAGACCCTGCGCCACGAACGTCCATTCCGCATCGGAGTCGATCACGGACGGGAACACGGCGTTCGTGAGATAGTTCACGAAGTCTCCCTCTTGCCTGAACCGGTAGCGCATCGCGCCGACGCCCGCCCCGACGTACGGCACCACTCGGCTCGGGATCCAGGCGAGACGTCCGATCGATCGGCCCGGCGCCGCGAGATTGTACCGCAGGCTCGCGGTCAGCGGTACTCGCTCGAACGTGGTGGTCTGCTCGATCGGCCGGTCGTTGTTGTCCACGAGCTCGCGGAACTCGCTCTTGTGCTTGGACCGGGAAAAGCCGGCGGAGAACACCGCATCGACTGGTCCGGCGACGTGCACGGAGAGATCCCCACCGATCGTGAGGCTGCTGAAGTCGCCGCGATCGAGGGTGAGGTCGCGGGTGACGTCGTCGAACACGTCGCTCGACGCCAAGGCGCGTGAGTACCCACCACGCACGCTGACCGTGGCGTTGGGCGCGTGGAACAGATAGCCGTTTCCTGTCGACTGCGCGGACGCGAGTGCCCCTGGGACGAGCGCGAGGGCAACGCAAGCGAACGCGGACCAGATGAACACTTTCATGCGGTTGCCGCCTCTGCGGTGCTGGAAGGTCATGATACTGCCAGGCACGGGCGCGCGTTCCGAACGAATGCTGTCTTCAATTTAGTATACATTTCGCGTGCCCGAGCGCAACCAATCGTCGACCGAGTCAGGCGCCCGCATTCTGGCGGGGCGATCCGTGTCTCCTGGCGCCCGACGCCCCCGCGAATATCCTACGAACATGGACCGCCGAACGTTCGTTCAGATGAGTGGCGCCTCGCTCGCGGCAGGTCGGGGACTGGGGCGCCGGTCGCTCGTCAGCGCACCGGCATTGCCGCTCCCATCGGCGTCCCAGCTCGCCTGGCAGCGGGACGAGCTCGCGATGTTCCTCCACTTCGGGGTCAATACCTTCACCGACCGAGAGTGGGGAGACGGACGGGAGTCGCCGACGATCTTCGATCCTGCTCGGCTCGATGCCCGCCAGTGGGCACGCACGGCGCGCGCGGCGGGGTTTCGCGCGATGGTCCTCACTGCCAAGCATCACGACGGATTCTGCCTGTGGCCGACCGCTACGACCCGGCACTCCGTCGTCAGCAGTCCCTGGCGCGGTGGCTCGGGTGACGTGGTCCGCGAGTTCGTGGACGCCTGTCGCGCCGAAGGGCTCCGCGCCGGTCTTTATCTCTCGCCGTGGGACCGCAACCATCCCAGCTACGGAGACTCCCCCGCCTACAACGACGTCTACGCCACCCAGCTCACCGAGCTTCTCACGCGCTACGGAAGCATCGCCGAGGTCTGGTTCGACGGTGCCAATGGCGAGGGGCCGAACGGGCGCCGTCAGGTGTACGACTGGCCCAGGGTGTTCGGGCTCGTTCGCCGGCTGCAACCCGAAGCGGTGATCTTCTCAGACGCCGGGCCGGACGTGCGGTGGTGTGGCAACGAGCGCGGCGTCGCTGGCGATCCCAACTGGTCCACGGTCGATCCGAAGGTCGTCTCCCATCCCGGTCAGAGCGGCGCCGGTGTCGAGGACGCACTCCAGCACGGGCACGAGGCGGGCGCGGTCTGGAGGCCCGCCGAAGTCGACGTGTCGATCCGTCCCGGTTGGTTCTACCATCCGGCACAGGACAGTGCGGTTCGCGACGTCGATAACCTCGTCCAACTCTACTTCACCTCCGTCGGGCGGAACGCGAAGCTGCTGCTGAATGTGCCGCCCACTCGAGACGGGGTGATCCACGACGTCGACGTCGCCCGCTTGCTCGGCTTCCGCACCCGCCGTGACCAGCTGTTCGGGAATCCGCTCCCGCTGCGTCGGATCGAGTTCCGTCCGCCCGCTGCCGGGGGCGCGCGAGTCGAATGGGAGCTGAGGCGTCCGGCGTCGCCACGCATCGCTCGCCTCTCGGAGGACATCACGAGGGGCCAACGCGTGGCAAGCTATCATCTCGAAGGCTCACAGGGCGGCCGGTGGCAGACGTTGGCGAGCGGCACCACCATCGGTCACGCGAAGCTCGACCGATTGGTCGACTCTCCAGTGTTTCGTCGCCTCCGGCTGGTGATCGACGAATGGATCGCTACGCCGGAGCCGGTTGCGATCCAGCTCTTCGATCAGGTCTGAATCGCGCGCTGCATCACCGGCCGAGTAGCTCTCGGAGCCGGTCGGCATTGCGCACCGCGTTCCCGCCGCCGTCGTTGTTGAAGAAGACGAACACTTCGCGGCCCTGATCCTCCCATTCGCGGGTGCGCTCGGCCCACCAGCGCAGATCGTTCTCACCGTACGAGCCTCCGTACAGCGCTCCCTGATCCGGCCCGTGCAGTCTCACGTAGACCGTCGATGTGGTGGCGCGGAGGACGCACGGAAGCCCAGCGCCGCTCATGACGCAGTACGCTGCCCGGCGGCGCTCGAGAAGCTCGAACGTCGGCTCCTGGTGCCAGCTCGGATGCCGCATCTCCACCGCGACCTGGAGATCCGGAGGTACGCGTCCCAGGAAGTAGTCGAGCCGTGGGAGATCGATCTCGAAGAGGGGCGAGAGCTGAACGAGAAGTACTCTTCGGATCGGGGCTAGTCGGCCCAGCCCGCGGTAGATGCGTTCGACCCACGCCTCAGGACCGTAGAGCCGGCGCTGGTGAGTCAGGCCGCGGGGTGCCTTGACCGCCAACACGAAGTCGGGCGGCAGCTTCTGACGCCAATATCCGAAGGCGCTGTCGGTGGGCCAGCGGTAGTAGCTGGCGTTCAGTTCGACGGTCCGGTATCGGCGAAGATAGTGGTCGAGGCGCTGCCGTGGCGGCAGTCCGGGCGGATAGAGCACCCCCTCCCAATGCTGGTAGCTCCAGCCGGATGTCCCGACGTGAATCATTGGGAGCGGTCGACTGGACCGGATCGCAGGTGGTGGCCCGTTGCGGCCGGCTTTTCGCAGTCGACCACCCTGGCGCGAGGTCGCCTCAAGCAGCCATTATCGGAGCGAGCTCGGCGGCAGCTTCTCCGGTTTTCGGCCGCGCACGCCGCATACAGCCGGGAGCATCGAGAACCGACCGGGGGAACATCTCTTGCCTTTCTGGTGGAGGCCGCCAGTGTTCTCCAACGAGTGACCATCATCCGACCCACTTCGTGATCTTCGTCGTCGCTGTCCTGCTCATTGCAGTGGCCGCTGCGGCTACCGTGTTCTACAGGCGGTGGCGCGCCGGGCCGCGCATTGCCTATACCCCGATCCCGCTCGTTTTTCCGATGAACGCAGGGATCGACTGGGATTCGAGCATGACCGGGCCGCCGCCGGAGCCGCCACGGCCGCAATCGACTACATCGAGCTTCGCACCGCCGCCGCCGCCGACCGCCCAGCCGGCGCGCACTGTGGGCGAGCGCTCGATGGGCATACCGATTACGCTGGACGGTGAGAACCCGGTCGCCGCGACGAGCGAGACGGTGCGCTTCGTTCGTCCCGCGGACGAGGTCGTACAGCTACTGCCAGGGCACCTCGAGGTGGTCTCGGGTGATGAGAGGCATCAGGAGATCCGGTTCGTCAGAGTCCAGGGTCAGCAGCCTCAACTGATTCTCGGCAGGAACCCGGGGAGGTCGCCGCAGCACATCGCGCTCAACTCGAGCACGGTCAGCCGGCAACATGCCCGCCTCGCCTACTCTGGCGGAAAGTGGGCCGTGGCGAATCTTTCGAAGACCAACCCGGTAGTAGTGAACGACCAGGAGCTGACGAACCTCGACGGCGAGCGTCAGCTGGCCGACGGCGACCGCATCGAGCTGGGCGAGGTGGTGTTGCGATTCCACGCACACTGAGCGCCGTCCGGTTGCGGATGCAGTACCTCTTCCCGTCCGACATCCGGCGATGAGCAGCGAACGCACTCCAGCGGCCCTCGACGCGCTCCAGCCCGAGTATTGGATACTCGGGGAGATCGGGCGTGGGGGCACTGCCATCGTCTATCTGGCGCGCGACCGCGCCACGGGCGACGAGGTCGCGATCAAGCTGATTCGTCCCAAGTATCTCGAGGACGACGAGGCGATCGCCCGGTTCGCGCGGGAAGCGCGTTTCGTCGCCCAGCTCGATCATCCGAACGTGGTGGGGGTGCACCGCGTCATGGACCTTGGCGCGGGCGGCATCGCGCTCGTCATGGCGCACATCGACGGGCACACGCTCAAGCAGGTAATCCTGGAGCAGCGCCCACTGTCCGAGGAGCTAGTCGTCAGCGTGCTGCGCCAGGTCGCCGGCGCGCTGGCCGCGGCGCACCGGATGGGGATCATCCACCGCGACGTCAAGCCGGAGAACATCTTCATCGATTCGGACGGCCGCGCCTTGCTCGCTGACTTCGGCGTGGCGCGGTCGATGACGGGCGACACTCAGCTCACCATGAACGGCGTGGCGATCGGGACGCCGTCGTACATGGCCCCGGAGCAGATCGACGGTGACCACATCGACGGACGGGCAGACATCTACAGCCTCGGCCTCGTTGCGTGGGAGATGCTGACCGGGCATCGCCCCTGGGAAGGGGAGAGCCTGTATGCGGTGCTCTACCACCAGCGCCACCATGAGCTGCCAGCACTGCGCGAGCTACGACCCGACATCTCGGAGAAGCTCGCGGACACCATCGCCGGTGCCATCGAGAAGGATCCGGCGGCGCGTTGGCAGAACATGGACGCGCTGATCGACGCACTGGACGGTGCAGCCCCGACTCGCTACGCGCAGGCGCAAGTACCGGCGAGCACCGATACGATTCGGTTCTCCCGTCCCGCAGCCGCCGCGCTCAACCCGGCGGACGCTGCGGCCGCCGTGCCCGAGTTCGGGCTCGCACAGACGGATGCAGCGGGAGTCGCACCGGCACCGGCGCTTGGCCAGCGAGGCTTCGAGCCCAGCTTCGTCGGGGCCTATTTCACTCCCGACGAACTCGAGGAGGTACGTCCCGGGCGCCGGCTGCCATTCTCGCGGCGCCAGCTCACGCTCGGCGCGGCCGCTCTTCTCGGAGTGGTGGGGCTCGGTATCGTCGCGACGGCGCTGGAGGGCCGGCCCGAGGCGAGGTCGCGCGCAGTACAGTCTGCCCCCACCCGCACGGCTTCGGCCGGGGATGTCGGTCGTCAGTCGACGTCGCCGACTGCATTCATGGACTCGTTGGAGCTGGGGACAGGGCCAGGGGCGCTGCCCGATTCTCTGTCGGTCGCTACAGCCATCGCTCCACCTGCCTCGGAGTCGACGACTACCACGTCGGCGGGAGCAGTCGCCGGGCCCGATGCGCCGATTGGCGTGGTCCTCGAGCCTGAGCCGACGGCAAAGGCGCCTGCATCCACCACGTCGCCAGCCAGGCCGGCTCCGCCCCCGCCGACTCCGTCCGCGTCCGGCTCAGCCAAGCCCACTGCTGCGGTTCCCCCGTCGCTCTCGGTGGCCGCTGCCATCGGACCGCCGCCCAGCCGCTCGAGGGTGACCATCGTCGCCGGCGGCCTCCATACCTGTCTCATCGGGGCCGACGGCCGAGCATTCTGC
>DATLCL010000264.1:0-4677 GCA_035526415.1 Aeromicrobium sp. | reverse complement strand
AGTGTTACCGGGAAGTTATCGGTCGGGACGACGAGCGAGGTGTGGTCCCATTCGATCTCGTAGCCGTCCGGGATCTCGAATGCGAAGTTCGTCAGCATGGTGTGGAGCAGCGTCTTCACCTCGTTGGTGCCGAACGCCATGCCGATGCACTTGTGCGCGCCGCCGCCGAACGGCACGTAACCGAAGCGGTGTGCCTTGTGCTCGTTGCGCGGCTCGGCGTGGCGCATCGGGTCGAAGTCCTCGGCGTTGATCCAGTGATCCCCGAGTTTGTGGGTCGCACCCGGCGCGACACTGACGATGGTGCCCTTGGGGATGAAGTGCCCGAGCAGTTCGGTGTCCTGAGTCGTCCGGCGCATGAGGGCCGGGACGGGGGCAACCAGTCGCATGGCTTCCTTGAAGATCAGGTCGAGCGTGGTCAGCGAGTCGAGTTGGTCGAAAGTCGGCCGGCTCGTGTTGAGCGCCCGCGACTCGGCTCGCGCCTTGTCCTGCCACTCAGGGTGCTTGGCCAGGTAGTAGGTCATCGCGGTGGCGGTGATCGTGGAGGTGTCGTGGGCGGCCATCATCAGGAAGATCATGTGACTGACGATGTCGTCATCGCTGAATCTCAGGCCGTCGTCGGTTTCGACGTGGCAGAGCGCCGCGAACAGGTCGTTGTCGTCCGACGCGCGCTTGGCCGGGACGAGTCGGCGGAAGTAGTCCTCGAGCAGCTTCCGTCCGGCCAGACCCTTGTTCCATCGGGTCTTCAGCAGCGGAACGGGCGTGCGGATCAAGCCGGTTCCGGCGCGGACGGTGTCGATGAACGCCTGCGTCAGGGCGTGCATCTCGGCGCTGGGCTTGGCACCCATGAAGATCTCAGTGGCGACATCCAGGGAGAGTTGCTTAACCGCCGGGTACATCGCCATCGGCTGGTCCGTGGGCCAGGACGGCACGGTGCGGTCGATGATGTCCTCGATCTGGCTCTGGTAGGCCTCCAGCCGTGGGCGGGCGAAAGCCTCTTGCATGATCCGCCGATGGTTGAGGTGCTCCTCTCCGTCGAGCAGCATCAGGCCGCGGTTGAAGAACGGGCCGATGAAGTAGACCCAGCCGTCCTGCGAGTAGACCTTGCCCTTGTTCTGCAGGACTTCCTGGACGGCGTCGGGGCCGACGGCTGACACGATGTTGACCCCGAAGGAGTGGGTCCAGAAGACGTCGCCGTACTTTGCGTGCATCGCGCGAGCGAGAGCATCGGGATCGCGAATCATCCCCAAGCTCTTGCCGATGCCCGGGAGCCCGCGCTCGCCCATGACCGGCCGTAGGTCGCTGCCCGCTGCCGGCAGGGCCAGGGGCGTCGCCTCGACCCCGACCCGGTGCTGCGCCTTGTCCAAGAGCTCGTCACCGGGGAAGTGGAGCAGCGAGGGCTTCATCCCTGGTCCTTGCCGGTCGCGCGCGACTCGTAGGCCGATCTCTCCGGCCGCTCGATCGCGTCCAGGAACACGTGGTCGGCGCCCATCCGCCTGCCGAGCGCCTGTCCGGCACGGAAGGGAAGCAGCCGAATGACGTTCATCACCGTTCCGGCCGAGCGAGGGACGTAGACCTCAAGCCGGGGCTTCACGATGGCCGCGACAATCGCGTCAGCCACTGATTCCGGCGTGATCGCGCGAAACGCCGGCATGTCCTCGACCCCGGCGGTCAGCTCGGTGCGCGTAATTCCCGGCATCACGATCGAGAACTCGAGCCCGTGCGGGTGCAGTTCGGCGTAGGCGCCCTCGGTGTACTGCACTACGGCCGCCTTCGATGCGCAGTAGGTGGCGCTGCCCGCAATGCCGGCCTTCCCGGCCGTCGAGGCGACGTTGACGATATGTCCGTGGCCGCGCGGGAGCATGCGCCGCGCTGCCTCACGCGTGCCGTGAATCACGGCTCGCGTGTTGATCGCGAAGATCCGGTCGATCGTGGCGTCGCCCTCGTCCAGCAGGTGTGACAGCGGCATCACGCCGGCGTTGTTGATGTACACGTCGATCGGCCCGAGCGTGGACTCGACGGCGTCCATGAATGCAGTAACGCTTTCGGCCGACGTGACGTCGAGTGGAAGCGCGACGGTGTCCCCACCCAGCTGGTCGGCGGTCTCCTTCGCGATGTCGACGTCAATGTCGCCGATCGCGACCCGTGCGCCCTCTCGGGTGAGGGCACCCGCGGTCGCGGCTCCAATGCCCCGTCCGGCGCCGGTGATCGCGACGACGCGACCCGTGAGTCGATTGGTCATGAGCGGTTCCTCCTGTGCGTGCTCGATCAGTAGATGAGTCGAGCCACTCGTTCCTTGATGGCGGTGTACGGTGCCTTCGCGAGCGCCGGCTCGACGTAAAACCCGGGGCGGCGGTAGATCGCGCGCCTATGGCTGAACGTGTCGAAGCCCCATTTGCCGTGATAGGCGCCATGTCCGCTCTCGCCCACTCCACCGAACGGCAGGTTCGGTGGGAAGATCTGGAACATCGTGTCATTGACGCAGGCGCCGCCGGAGGTCGTGCCATTGAGCACGGTGTCAGCGTTCTTCCGGGAGAAGACGTAGAGCGCGAGCGGATGGTCGGCCGCGTTGATGTGGGCGAGCGGCTCACTGATGTCGTCGAAGCTGAGCACCGGAAGCACCGGCCCGAAGATCTCTTCGTTCATGAGTGCGGCGCTCGGCTTGGTTCCGGTCACCACCGTCGGCGCGATGTAGCAGGCGTCGACATCGACCTCGCCACCGAGGACGATCTCGTCATAACCGCCGCGGTCGAGCAGCCCCTTGATCCGCGCGGCATGCCGTTCGTTGACGATCCGCCCGAAGTCGGCACTCTCGCGAGGGTTGACGCCGTAGCGTTCGCGCACCTCGGCCACGATCCGGTCGACGAGCTCGTCGTGGATGTCGCGGTGCGCCCACACGTGGTCGACGGCGATGCAGGTCTGTCCGGCGTTCGACCACTTGGCGAACGCGATCCGGCTGGCCGCCTGCTTGAGGTTGGCGTCGCGGTCGACGATCGCAGGGCTCTTGCCCCCGAGTTCGAGCGTCGTCGGGGTCAGGTGCTTGGCCGCGGCCTCGGCGACGATGCGTCCGACGGTGCCGTTGCCGGTGTAGAGGATGTAGTCGAACCGCTCCTGGAGAAGGGCCGTCGTCTCCTCGACGCCACCTTCGACGAACGTGATCGCATCGGGGTCCAGGTATTCGCTGGCCAGGCGCGTGATCAAGGCGGAGGTCGCAGGCACCACTTCGGAGGGCTTGCAGACGACCGCATTGCCGGCCGCAAGCGCGGCCGCGAGCGGAGTCGCCAGCAGGTAGACGGGGTAGTTCCACGGTGCGATCACGAGCACGACGCCCCGGGGCTGGTAGCGGATGATGGCCCGTCCCGGCTGCAAGGTCAGCGGGATGCGCACTCGATCGTCCTTCGCCCAGTCAGCCACGTGTTTCGCGAGGTATTTCGTCTCGGTGATGGAGGAAGCGATGTCGCCCGCCCACGCCTCAAAGGGCACCTTGCCCATGTCGGTGACGAGCGCGGCGAGGATCGCCTCCTCGTTGTCGCTCAGCATCGCGGCCAGTGCCTCAAGCTGTGCGCGGCGCCACTCGATGCTGCGCGTTCGGCCCGAGGCGAACGTGGTGCGGAGCCTTTCGACCAGCTGTGCAGCAGGCTCGGTCATGTGGGCAACCTCCACTGGTTCGAAAACGCCGTGATAGAAATACGTTCAGAATCTATCATTGGCGGGCGCCGACGGCTAGGGTTTTGGGCATGAACGTTGATCTCGTCGAGGCTTCGGTTGATCAGGCGACCGAGCGGATCCTCGACGCAGCCACCGCCGAGTTCGCCCGCCGAGGCGTCCGCCGCACGACGATGAACCAGATTGCGAATGCGGCGGGGCTCGGCGTGGCGACCGTCTACCGGAGGTTTCCGCAGAAGGACCAGCTGATACGCGCAGTGATCCTCCGGGAGGCGGACGTCGTGACCGCTGCCGTCGTGGCTGAGCTGGAGCGTCCGACGACCGTCGCGGAGCAGTCCGCCGGAGCATTCGCCGCCTTCGCGCACGCGATCTCCGGCCGACCGCTGCTGGTCAGGTTGATGCGCCGCGCCGCGAGTGACGACGCGGTGCCTGGTGACCTGGTCGATCAACTGATGACGCAGGCGCGCTCCCGCGTCGCGGACTGGATCCGCGAACTCCAGGCTGATGGCCGCTATCTGGACGCCGATCCCGACGTCGTGGCCGAACTCGAGGCTCGCCTCGCGGTGAGCCTTGTGCTCGTGCCCGAAGGCTTCATCCCTATGCACGATGACGCCGCTACCCGCGCCTTCGCCACGAAGTACCTCGTGCCGCTTCTCGGGCTGGAGCATCGCTAGCACCTCAGGATCCGGCCAGAAGCTTGCGGGCGATGGCGTACTTGTGAACTTCGGTTGGGCCGTCGTAGAGGCGGAAGGCCCGGAGGTCGCGGAAGATCATCGCCACCGGGGTCTCGTCACTGATGCCCATGCCGCCGAGGACCTGGACGCAGCGGTCGGCCACTTTGAACAGTTCCTCGGAGACCATCGACTTGACCATCGAGGACTCGTGCCGCCCCTGCTCGCCGCGGTCGAGAGTCCAGCAGGCCCACCAGATCATCAGGCGGCACTGCTGGAGGGCGATCTCGTTGTCGGCGAGCATGAACCCGACGCCCTGATGCTGGCCGATCGGCTTGCCGAA
>DATLCL010000261.1:0-8731 GCA_035526415.1 Aeromicrobium sp. | reverse complement strand
TGATCGTCGCCTTCCAGTCGTCCCGCCATGCGCGGCTGACCTCGTTTGGATTGGCGCCGTCGACAGCCGTCACAATTCCTTGCGCGACCGCCGTCCATCGATGCAGACTCGCGGCTGCTTTGCCGGTCGGACCGCCCAACGTCACGTTCTCTGCTGCGGCGAGCATGTCGTCGCACGGTCCCTCGATGGCTTCGAGCACGGAACCTTGGTCGAGGTAGTCGTCCTCGTCGAACTCGCCGTCAAATCCTCCGAACGAGGCGAAGGCGAATGCCAGGAGGGCAAGTGGCAGCACGACGGTCGCCAGGAGCGCGACCGCGCTCATCGCCACGGCGACCCACACCCAAGGGCTGGTTCGACCGGCGGGCGGTGGGATCGGAGGCCCGTACGGCGGTAGCGGGGCTGGCTCCGGCGCGGACGTCGGCAGGTCTTCAGGCATGCACGGAGTGTGCCAGCGGCGGAGTTGTTCTGTGCGCGTTTACCGAAGCCGAGTTAGGCAAACCCGAAGATCGGTGGCAGCGCCAGCACCACGAACGCAGCCCAGAGTCCGTAGACCGGCAGGTACGCCGTCTGCCAGCGTTCCAGCGCGGAGAACGGGCTGGCGCCGCGGTTGAACCGGGCGAGCAATCGGGTGGATCCGATCAGGTTCACCAGCAGCACCAGGTTCATGCCGAGGGCGGCGACCTTGTTGGCGGTGAATCCGGCATCGGCAATCCGGGTGATCATGGCGACGAGCAGCACCGCGTCCGTCGCCAGCGCGACGACCAAAAGCACGAACTGCAGCCGGTCGAATAGCTCCGGCGCGGCAAGCGGGTCGCGCGCCGACACCGCATAGAGAACGAGCCCCAGCACCAGCGCCAAGATCAGGTCGACGATGATCAGCAGGTCACGGTCGAGGTCGGCGAACTCGCGCCGGACAGCCAGCGCCGCCAGCAACGCGATGAGTAGCAGCAGCGTGATGGGCGTGAACACCTTGGTCAACACTGGGGCGATGTTCTCGACGACGGCCTGCTTCGCCTCCACCAGCCAGGCGGCGATGACGGTCGCGCCGGCGGCCCCGATCGGGATGATCCACGACGCGATTGTGTCCTCGTTGGTGACTCGCAGCGTCGTGAACGATGCGATGGTCAGTCCGGTCACCACGATGCCGCCGAGCGCCAGCAGCGCCAGGTAGACGACCAACTCGCCGGTGAACCGGATGAAGTCCATCCGTCGGGCGTGGCAGCGCCATTGCCCGCCGACGTAGGCGACGCCGGCGAGGAGCCACAACAAGATCGGCAGGTGGGTGCCGGCGAGGACCTCGGTGGTCGCGTCAGGCGCGTGCACAGTTGACGACCACGGGTAGAGGTTCATGGCCAACGCCGCGATCGCGTAGGTCGCGCCCACGGCGGCAATGGCACCGAGACCCAGTCGGCGCGTCCACGCGAGATAGCCGGTGACGAACGGCAGGACGATCAGGGCGAGGTTGCGCCCCAGCACCTCGCCATCGAGCCAGGTTGCAGCAGACTTGACCGCCACCGCGGCGGCAATCGCGAATCCAAGCGCGGCCAGGAGGTTTCGGCCGATGCCGGGGGAGTCCATGCCGTTGGCGCCGGTCAGGACGAGCTGCTTCCACAGTCGTTCGGCATGCTCACGGGCGAACTCGCGCGAGATCTCGTCGACACTGCCCATGCGCTTGACCGCGACCAGGAACGCCTCGTCCGGCGCCAAGCCGGTGCCGGTGAGGTCGTCGATCTGCCCGCGCAGGTGGTCTTCCATCTCCGTGATGTCGGCCGGCGCGATTGTCTGGCTGCGCTGGACGTACTGGCGCCACTGGCCGATCTGGTCCTCGAGCTCGGTCGCGTCGCCGGTCATCGGGTGAGTCCCGGTTGCATCGGGGTCAGGCTGTGCCGAATGTTGGGCCACACCTGCTCCAGGGCATCGGCGACAACCTCCCACTGCTGGCGGCGCTCGGCCAGCGCGTCGCGCCCAGAGCGAGTCAACGCGTAGTGCTTGCGCTTGCGGCCAGAGTCGGCTGTGCCCCACGACGCGTGGACGTAGCCCTGTCGCTCCAGCCGGTGCAGAAGCGGATAGAGCATGCCGTCAGTCCACGCCATCTGCCCGCCGGAAAGCTCTCGGACCCGCTTGAGAATCGCGTACCCGTAGGACTCACCATCGGCGAGAATGCCGAGCACGAGCGGTGTCGCGGACGCGGCGACGAGGTCCTTGTCGATGTGCAATGCGTTGCCGGCCACGGTGCCCTCCATACCTAGATCTGCAAGGTAAGGATACATAGGTCAACGAGGTATGCAAAGGGTTCTCCTCAGGGGCGTGGGTGCCGTGGGCGATGTGACACGATGGGCCGATGGTGACGATCGCCCAGGACCCGGATGCCGACAAGGTCCTTGCCAGCAGCCCGTTCGCGCTCCTCACGGGGATGCTGCTCGACCAGCAGTACCCGATGGAGCATGCGTTCCGCGGCCCGCACAAGATCCTCCAGCGTTTCGGAACGCTCGACCCCACGGCCATCGCGGCGGCCGACCCCGACGAGTTCGCTGTCTTGTGCTCCACGTCGCCGGCCATCCATCGCTATGGCAAGTCGATGGCCGGACGCGTTCAGCAGCTGGCGCGCGTCATCGTCGACGAGTACGACGGTGATGCTGCGCGTGTCTGGACCGATGCCAAGTCCGGCGCCGACCTGATGAAGCGCCTGCAGAAGCTGCCCGGCTATGGCGAGCAGAAGGCGAAGATCTTCACCGCGCTGCTGGCCAAGCAGTTTGACGTCAAGCCACGCGGCTGGACCACGGTCGTCGGCGACTACGGCAAGAAGGGCTTCCGCTCGGTTGCCGACGTCGTCGATGCCCAGTCGCTGGCGAAGGTGCGCGAGTTCAAGAAAGCCAAGAAGGCGGCGATGGCCGCCAGTGACTGAATGGTCGCCATGACTGGCCCGGGTGGCGTCGTAGTCATTGTTGGGCCGACGGCGTCCGGTAAGTCCTCGCTCGCGGTCGAACTGTGCCGCAGAGTTGGTGACGCCGAGATCGTCAACGCCGACTCGATGCAGCTCTACCGCGGCATGGACGTCGGCACGGCCAAGATCACGACGGACGAGCGGCATGGCGTCCGGCATCATCTGCTCGACGTCTTGGACGTCACCGAGCCGGCGTCGGTGGCCGAGTTCCAGCAGTCGGCTCGAACGGCGATCGCCGAGTGTCACGCCCGTGGAGTGACGCCCGTGCTCGTCGGCGGCTCGTCGCTTTACGTCCGGGCGGTGATCGATCGGCTGGACTTTCCCGGGACCGACGCGGAGGTCCGCGCCCGATGGGAGGCGGAGCTTGCCGCTCGCGGCGCCGAACCCCTGCACGCGCTGCTGGCCGAGCGGGACCCGGACGCCGCCGCGCAGATTCTCCCGACCAACGGGCGCCGGATCGTGCGGGCGCTGGAGGTCATCGAGCTGACCGGGGAGCCGTTCGTCGCGACGCTGCCGCCGTTTGAGTCGATCTACTCCGAGGTCACGCTGATCGGGTTGGACGTCCCGCGCGAGGTGCTGGACGCCCGGATCGCCGACCGTGTCGACCGCATGTGGGCCGCTGGTTTCGTCGATGAAGTGCGCGAGCTGCTGCCGTCAGGCCTGGCCAAGGGCCCCACGGCATCGCGCGCCCTGGGTTACCGGCAGGTGCTGGAGTTCCTCGACGGCTCGATGACCGAGGACGAAGCTCGTGACGCGACCATCGCCGGTACCCGCGCCTTCGCGCGCCGCCAGGATCGCTTGTTCCGCAAGGACCCACGCATCACCTGGCTCGCCTACGACGACCCAGCCCTCCTTGAGGCGGCCGAGGCCATCACGCTCCGCCCGTAGACTGAAACGCATGGCTTTCGCGTGGCTCAAGGGGCATGGCACGGAGAACGACTTCGTGCTGCTTCCCGACGCCGACGGCAGCGTGCACGGCGCGCTCGAGCCGGCGTTCGTTGCTGCGCTCTGCGACCGGCGGCGGGGGATCGGCGCCGACGGCGTCCTGCGTGTCATCCGCACCGAAGCCCTGCGCGCCATCGACGCCGAAGCTGCCGAGAGCGAATCGGAGTGGTTTATGGATTACCGCAACTCCGACGGCTCCGTGAGCGAGATGTGCGGCAACGGCATCCGGGTGTTCGCCAAGTACCTCTTCGACGAACGCCTGGCGACGAGCCCCGTAACCATCGGCACACGTGCCGGTGACCGCGTCGTCGTTGACAACGGCAATGGCACGTACAGCGTCGAGATGGGCGTTGCCGATATCGGCGGGACGTCAAAGGTCACGACGTCCGAAGGTCGGACGTTCGAGGCCACGGATGTCCGTGTGGGCAACCCGCACGCCGTCGTCACCGTGGCATCGCTCGACGAAGCCGGCGCCCTCCGCCGACAGCCCGACTTCGACTCGTCGGTCTACCCCGACGGCGTCAACATCGAGTTCGTCCAGGTCATCGCACCGGACCACATCGCGATCCGGATCCATGAGCGTGGCTCCGGTGAGACGCGCTCCTGCGGCACCGGCGCCGTGGCCGCCGCCGTGGCAACGGCCGGAGATCTGACGCGGGTCGACGTGCCCGGCGGATCGCTGCACGTCACCAGACGTCCCGACGGCACCACCGTCCTCACGGGCCCGGCCGAAATGGTTGCTCAAGGGGAGATCGAGTGGCTGGCCGCAGGGCTATCGGAGCGATCCGGCTTTGCCGGTCGCGGGGGCGCTTGATGGATGGCTTGGGCGTTGGCGGTCGCCACGGGGCGACTGCCGCCAACAAATCCAGTACCGACGAGGCGGTCGAACTCGCCCTCGACGAACGGTCAACGCTCCGACGTGTCCCGGGCCTGTCGACTGAGCTCCAGGACATTAGCGAGGTTGAGTATCGCCAACTCCGGCTGGAGCGGGTCGTGCTCGTCGGGGTCTGGACCTCCGGCACCGCCGAGGACGCCGACAACTCCCTGACCGAGCTCAAGCTTTTGGCCGAGACGGCCGGCTCGGAAGTTCTCGACGCCCTGATCCAGCGACGACAGAAGCCGGACCCCGCGACCTTCATCGGACGTGGCAAGGTCGACGAGCTGCGCGACACCGTCGCTGCCACCGGCGCCGACACGGTCATCTGTGACGGCGAGCTTGCGCCCAGCCAGCTGCGCAACCTGGAGGACCGGACGAAGGTGAAGGTCGTTGACCGCACGGCGCTGATCCTCGATATCTTCGCTCAGCACGCCAAGAGCGCCGAGGGCAAGGCGCAGGTCGAGCTGGCGCAGCTGCGATACCAGACCCAGCGCCTGCGCGGATGGGGCGGCCAGCTTTCCCGTCAGGCTGGCGGACGTGCGGCCGGCGGCGAGGGCATCGGTGGTCGCGGCCCCGGTGAGACGAAGCTCGAAACGGACCGTCGCCGTATCAATCACCGCATCGCCAAGCTCCGCGGCGAGCTCGAGCAGCTCCGCACCACTCGAGCCACCAAGAAGGCCGAGCGTCTGCGCCACCGGATCCCGTCGGTCGCCATCGCGGGATACACAAACGCCGGAAAGTCGAGCCTGCTCAACCGCCTCACCGGTGCGGGCGTGCTCGTCGAGGACGCGCTGTTCGCCACGGTCGACCCGACCACTCGACGGGCGCAGACCTCGGACGGGCGCGTCTTCACGCTGTCCGACACCGTTGGGTTCGTTCGGCACCTGCCGCATCAGCTGGTCGAGGCGTTCCGCTCGACGCTGGAGGAGGTCGCCGAGTCAGACCTGATCCTGCACGTCGTCGATGCTTCACATCCCGATCCCGAGGGCCAGATCGTGGCCGTCCGGGAGGTGTTCGGCGAGATCGGCGCCGCCGAAGTGCCCGAGATCATCGTCATCAACAAGGTCGACGCCGCCGACCCGCTGGTGGTCAAACAGCTGCTCTCCCGTGAGCCCCACGCCGTCGTCGTCAGCGCACACACCGGCGAGGGCCTCGACGAGCTGCTCCTGGCGATAGAGGCCGACTTGCCGCGGCCAGCCGAGCACGTCGACGTCGTCCTGCCATACGCCCGCGGCGACCTGCTCAGCCTCGTGCACACCCAGGGTGAGATCGAGACGCTCGACCACACCGCGGACGGGACACATCTCGTCGCGCGGGTGCCCGAGGACCTCGCGCACCAACTCGTTGCCGCTAGCCTGACGGCGTGACTGAAGATGCCGCTCAGCCCACCCAAACCCCCAAGCTCGACCATCGACGTTTGCTGAAGCTGCTGGGCGGCTGGGCCGCTGCCGTCCTGCTCCCGGGAATCGTCACGATCAACCAGCCAGTGCTGGTCGCCTATGTGTTCTGGGGTCTCGGGTTCGTCGCTGCGCTCGCCTTGTTCATCAGGATCGCCCGGATCACGGACACCACAGACCTGTGGCCGTGGCTGGTTGCGTCGATCCTTCCCTGGGCCGTCAACGTGACCGTCCCGGACATTCCGATCTCCATTCCAGTCTTCGTCCTTGCAGCCGGATTGTTCGCCGGCTGGATCTTCCGGCAGGCGTCGGCGTCGGACCGGCTGCAGCACGCGGGAGTGCCCGGCACGGGAACGGTGATCGAATTGATCGAACCCAAGTTCGCGGGCGCCGCAGTGAACAATGGCTACGCCCGACGCAGCGTCCGACTGACCGTCGAGCGCCCGGACAAGACGAAGACTTATCAAGCCGTCCTCCGCGACCTGTTCAAGGTGGAGGAGCTGCCCGCGCCGGGAGACAAGATCGCGCTGCGGATCGACCCCGAGGACGCCACGCGCGTCGCGGCCGTGCCAGTGGCCGAGCCGCACGAACCGGACGACGAGGCGCCTATGGATGCAGAAGACGCGACTGAAATCTGACGTTTGGCCCTGTGGGCGCTCCCTTTGTGGACAGGCAGGGTGGGTTTGCCGGTCGGCGCGACTAGTCTCACCGCATGGCTGAAGCCGCCCCGACGATCGCCCCGCTCGTGAAGGACGTTCTGGGCGCGGCAGTCGAGGCGGTCGAAGGCGACGAACGACCTGGACAGGTCCAGATGGCCGAGGCCGTCCGCGATGCGTTCGCTGCCGAGGACCACCTCCTGGTCCAGGCCGGTACAGGCACCGGGAAGTCGCTCGGCTACCTCGTCCCGAGCCTCCTGCTCGGCAAGCGCGTCATCATCGCGACGGCCACCCTGAATCTTCAGCACCAGCTGGTCGAGCGGGACATCCCGGCGCTCAAGGAGGCCGCCCGCGAGGTTCTGCACACCAGCCCTGCGCACGCGGTGGTGAAGGGTCGCGGCAACTACGCCTGCCTGCACCGCGTCCGCGAGGGTGTGCCGGATGACCAAGGGGTGCTGGTCGAGGTCCCCGCCGGTTCACTGGGATCCGAAGTCCTTGAGCTGCGCGAATGGGCTGAGTCCCAGGCGACGGAAGCTGGCACGGGCGACCGTGACCATGCGCCGTCCCACACCGACCGGGCTTGGCGCCAGGTCAGCGTCAGCGCCCGGGAGTGCATCGGCGCGTCCCGCTGTGCCCATGCGTTGGAGTGCTTCGCCGAGCGCGCTCGCGAGCAGGCGCAGGATGCCGACATCATCGTCACCAACCACGCGATGCTGGCGATCGACGCCATCGACGGCGTGCCGATGCTGCCGGAGTACCGCTATGTCGTCATCGACGAGGCGCATGAGCTGACTGCGCGCGTGACGCAGTCGATGACCGCCGAACTCGACCCCACGATGGTCGAACGAGCGGCCCGACGATCACGGCCGCATGCCGACGGGCCCGACGTCGACCACCTCGTCGACGCGGCCGACGCGCTTTCCGCCGCCCTCGCCCGGGTCGACGCCGGGCGCATCGATACCCCAAGTGACGAACTGGTCGAAACGCTGCAGCTCATCCGCGACTCGGCCCGCGCCACGCTCTCGTCGTTCCCGAAGGAAGCCGCCGACGACGTCGACGCCGCACGCCAGCAGGCCAGGGGGATGGTCGACGACGTCCGGCTGATCGCGGACCGGATGGCTGCAAAGCCGGAGTCGGCCGTCCTATGGATGAGCGACAGCCGCAACGGCCCCACGCTGCACATCGCGCCGATCGACGTTTCCGGCTACCTGCGCGACAAGCTCTTCGGCGAAAACACGGTCGTTCTCACCAGCGCCACGCTCACGCTGGGTGGCGGCTTCGCCCCCATCGCGAACACGCTCGGCCTCGCCGACGGCGAGTACGACGGCATCGATGTCGGCTCGCCGTTCGACTACGGCAAGCAGGCCATGCTCTACGTCGCCAAGCACCGGCCCGCGCCAGCCCGCGAGGGCATCACGGACGCCCAGTTCGACGAGATCGCCGAGCTCGTCGAGGCCGCCGGCGGCGGCGCGCTGGGGCTCTTCTCGTCGCGCCGGGCCGCCGAGGCCGCGGCCGAGGCTGTCCGTGTCCGGTTGCCGGACCTGGACATCGGCTGCCAGGGCGACGCGCAGCTGCCTGAGCTGGTGAAGCGGTTCGTGGCCGATGATTCCGCGTCGCTGTTCGGGACGCTCAGCCTGTGGCAGGGCATTGACGTGCCGGGAGCCACCTGCCGGCTGGTGATCATCGACCGCATCCCGTTCCCGCGCCCGGACGACCCGCTGATGAGCGCGCGCCAGCGCCTGGTCGAACGCCAGGGCGGGAACGGCTTCATGACGGTCGCGGCCAGCCATGCCGCGTTGCTGCTGGCCCAGGGCGCCGGCCGCCTGATTCGACGTGCCGACGACCGCGGTGTGGTGGCGGTCCTCGACCCGCGCCTCGTCACCGCGCGCTACGGCTCATTCTTGGCGGCGTC
>DATLCL010000217.1:0-2433 GCA_035526415.1 Aeromicrobium sp. | reverse complement strand
CGAGCACGCTGCTGCGGCATCGGCACTGCGTCAGGCGTCGGCTCCGTTGTTGCTATCGCCCTTCATCCTGGCCGAGCTGGACTACCTGCTGCTCACGCGTGTCGGAGGTCAAGCCGAGATGGCACTGCTGGAGGAGGTGGCGGGCGGCGCCTACCAGCTCGAGCCGTTTGATCGTCACGACGTCGATGCTGCTGTCCAATACGTCCGCAAATACGCGGATATAGGGCTCGGATTGGCAGATGCCTCGCTACTCGTCCTTGCTGATCGCCATGGCGTCACTGACGTGCTCACGCTCGACGAACGCCACTTTCGGGCAGCACGCCCCAGGGGCAAGCGGCATTTCCGACTGTTGCCTGCCGACCTGCGCGCCTGAGCACACGCTCTCTCGCCGCGAGCCCGCCGCGAGTCGCCGCACCGGCCGCGCAGCAGGGCCTATGGGCCGGCGAGCGTGACCGTCCCACTCACGGTGATGGATTCCGTGTAACCGTTCGGCGCTACGACTCCAATCCCCTCGGTACATGTGAAATCAACAGTCATCGCGCCGTCCTGGGTTTCCTGGACGTGGCCGGTGAGCGCCACACCGGAGCTACCACAGTCTGCGTTGAATAGGACCGGCGAGGTGAATCCTGTCGAACCACCGCACGAGTTCTCCACGTTGGTCGCCTCCAGGCTGAAGATCGCGTCGACCCACAGCTGGTCGAAATCCGGCAGGAGCACGGCGGTCAGGGTCGCGCCAACTTCGTCGAAATTGACGGTCTCAGAGAAAGTGCCTGAGCCGTTGAACACGTTCCGCGTCCGAACGACACAGTCGTTGCGCGTGTCGACGCCGATCTGCGACCAATCGAGCGTCCACGTCGATCCGTCATCGAGGTAGGTCTCTGGGTCCTCTGGATCTGGCACCAGGCGAAGGTCCAGCGTCGCATGCGTGGTGGTCTCGAAGACGATGTCGTGTTGATCTGAGCCACTGGTGCGCACGTGATCGAAGGTGATGGTGCCCATCGCGTCGCACGGGTTCTCCTGTGGCTGGGAAGGCGCCGGCGGCACGACGACCGGGCTCGCGCCGGGCGCCGGCGGCGGCGCGTTGGTCGGCGGGTTCCCCAGACACGCCTCCAGCACCTCCACGTACGCGCTCGAGTTGGGCGCTATCTCGAGAGGCACGGCGGGCAAGCCCCTGGTCGTGACGAACGCGACCAGCTCGTTCATGCCCAGGAAGTCGCGTGACGGCGTCCACAGATATTCGAAACGAGTCTGGCCCGATGCGCTGACCGGCATCGTGGCGACGGGCGTCAGCCGATCGTCCTTCCACCGGAACACTCGGATCTCGACCACGTTGGGCCCGATGAGGAAGTAATCCATCGTCTTGGGATCGACGTCGACGTATAGCCCGACCGGCTTGCCGAGCTGGACCTGGGACTTCTCGACGCTCAGTTGGCCCTTGGGCGACTCCGCGAGTGGCTTTGATTCGTACTTCGCCGCCAGATCGAGCGTTACCTCGCCGCCGAAAACGCGGCTGATGGCCGACTTCAGATCCTCACCGGGTGTCACTGATCCCGCGACCTTAAGGTCATAGGCGGAGGCGTAGCCGCCGTCGCGAGCCTGCGAGTCCTCAAACCCGAGATTGAGTGCCTGCACTGGGCCGATCTTGGCGTCGATCAGGCTGTACTCGCCGGTGCCGACCTTCAAGCCCAGTCCGGTGACGACGTTGAGCGCGACGTTCGCCTCGACGCGCATATCGCGCAGCAGGTTGACCTTCGATTCGAAGTTGATGCCGTTGTTGGCGTCGGGTGTTTGCTCCTTGATCGCCCAGCAGGCGGCACTGTTGCATTCGAACCCGACCGTGACGTTCGTGCCCAGATGGCCCTTGGGCCCGAGCTCCAGGTCGACCGCCTTGACGCTGCCCTCCGCGCCGGCGGTGAGGCCGATGGGCACGGTGATCGCAAGCACGACGGCGAGGACGCCACCGAGCGGGATCGGGATGTGCTTCTTCAGCTCGCACTCGGCCTTGCCCTCAAAGCCCGCCTCGGCGCGCAGTCCGCCGAACACGTCGAGCGCGATCGGCCCACTCAGGACGACCTTGGTGTGCTCCGGTGTCGACGCCTCGGCAACCTCCTTGCGCCCCTCCACCTGGAGAGTGAGGTTGGTCGTCGCCTTGATGTCGAACTCGGTGCTCTTGAACTTGGCAGCCGCGGATGCCTTGCACGTCAGCGGGCCTTTCTCGAACTTGGCTTCCTTCTCCGCCCTGAGCTCGTCGGCCAGAACCCGGGTTGGGCCTTGCCGTCCGGGATTGCTGCGTGAGGCCATCAGGTCCGCGCGCGCGACAGGCTCCAGGCCCGCGTCGCGTGGGTCCAGCGGCAGGTCGAGGTCGATCGAGTAGCGGGCGAAGAGCTGCGGCAGGGGCACGAGCTCGTACTCGACGTCTACCGTTTCTCCAGC
>DATLCL010000203.1:0-13614 GCA_035526415.1 Aeromicrobium sp. | reverse complement strand
TGCGATCGGCCCAGACCGCTCTTGCCCCGACGCCTCACCACGCCTCCTTCCGGCTCCCCGTCGGGGACTACCGGCTGACTGGCCGCTTCGGCGACGTCAGCGGCCTCTGGCGGAGGGAGCACACCGGACTTGACTTTGCCGCACCGTCCGGCACACCGATTCACGCGATTGCGGCCGGTGCGATCACGGCCGCGTCCTACGACGACTCCTACGGCAACAAGACCGTACTCAGCTTGGACGACGGCACCGACCTGTGGTTCTGCCACCAAACTCGATTCGCCGTCAGCGTGGGGGAGCGCGTCGAGGCAGGAGAGCTGATCGGCTTCGTCGGTCGGACCGGAAATGCGACCGGGTACCACGTGCACATCGAGATCCACCCCGGTGGTGGCGATCCCGTCGACCCGCACGTCTGGCTGACCGAACAGGGACTCCTGCCGGGGTCTACGAGTGCATGATTCCGGAGTCGTTGCCGGCGGATCGTCGTCGATTCGGCCGACCAGCTCCCGTCGCACTAACGTGCCGCAGTTACGTCGACTCCTAATGCGAGGACCCGCCATCGTCGCGCGAGAGTACGAAGATAGGGATATCGCGGCTGGCCAAGTCCCGGAACGCCGTCGCTGACGGCTGCAGTTCGACCCAGCGCCGCCACAGCCGGTGAGCCTCCACGCCTTGCGCACGCTCAGCCCTGACAGGGACCCTCTGCCCATTGAGCTCGATTTCGCCCCGGGGATTGCTCATCAGGTTGTAAGCCCACCCTGGATGGTGCTCTCGCCCGAGATTCATTGCAGCGAGTACCAGGTCATCATCGTCGACAAAGCAGGCCACGGCAGTTGAACGAGGCGTGCCCGTGCGCCGCCCAGTTGTGGTTAGCGAGAGAACCGGTTGGCCGGCTGCGAACAACCATGAGCGTCGCAAGCGTCCTCTCGACCCGCGAAGCAAGGCCCCGTGGATCCGCGTGATTCGCGAGCTCATCCAACTGACTTGCAGCGGCGCGCGCATGGCCCGCGCCAGTAGTGGTCCGACGCCAGGTACCGAGACAGCCCAGCCGATCAGGCGACCAACTCCTCGGGGAGCGCTCAGATCGGCGACCAGGCGACCCAGCGGCAAGCCTGATTCGTCGACCTGTCTCTGCGGATTCATCTGACCTCCTGCTACGCGCGTACCCAAAGTATGTGCGACGCGATCGACTCGGCGTCCGACCAGAGGAGGAACTTCCAGGGCGCGCCAAACCCACGAAAGCCATCAGCCCGATCCAGATCGCGACTCGCAAACCCGAGCGATCGTGCCGCGATGAGCAACTGCGGCATCGCGTTGGAAGCCACTGCTTGAGACCGCGCGCATACCACCACCACGCATGGTTTTCGGGAAGTATCGACGAGGCGGTGTCGCAGGTCCACCGACGACATCGTGTGCCGCGCGCCAGCCGGAACCACGCAGGGCGCTGAAGCGCTCAGAGGCTTCATGGCGCCCTACCGCCGGCCCTACTCGGCAGTGACCCCAGCTAGCCTCAGCGCCTCCTCGAGCGTCTGGGTGGAGGCCACGTCGTGGATGGAAACTTCGGGTGGGCCGGCGAGAACGTCTTGCAAACTCCCCATCAGCTTCCCAAACTCCGGGTTGCGGAAATGCTCGTACTGGGCGTCCATGCTGGCCCACTCTTCTACGAGTACGAATACGTTCGGCTTCTCGACGTCCTCGCAGACGGCGTAGCTCTCACAGCCTTCCTCGGCACGGGTCTGGGCCGCGTTCAGGCGAACGAGTTCGAGCCAGCGATCGCGCTGCTCGGGCTTGATCGACACCCTGACGACCTGAACAACCATCTTCCCCTCCTGCGAACCGAACTTGGCGGTCCGACTCTATCCCCGACCAACAGTCGCAAAGGCGGTGTTGGCTGGGAAGTCGCCGCCCGAGATCACGCCGCCCCGATACAAGAGCAGCGACGGACCGGCGACGGACGACCGACGCCGAACGTGCGACTTTGCCGCTGTTCGCATGGCGGCATACCGTTCGGTCGTGCCGCGATCCGCACTGCGGTATTGCATTCGCTTGTTGGGTCGTGAAGCCACCGCCCATGACCTCCCAGATTTTGAAGTCCCACCAGCGCTACGCAGACCTATGCTGAGGTCCAGGAAAGGATCGCTGTCATGAGCGAACAAGCCAACGCCGAGATCGTCAAAAGCTTCTACGCAAACTTCCTCAGCGGCAACATCGACGCAGTCGTTGAGTTGTTGGCCCCGGACTTCGAGATTGCGTACTCCGGGCCGTCCATCATTCCCGCGGCAGGCACATGGCATGGGCACGACGGCTTTCGCGGCTGGTCGGAAGCCGCGCTACAAGGCCATCTGCCGCCCGAGTCGCTCAACGTGGACGAACCCATCGTCAGTGGTGACAACGTCTTCGTTTCCGGCCACGTGTCGCTGAACGTCAAGCCCACGGGGAAGACCTGTGAGACCGACTTCCTCCACTGGTGGGCGGTGCGTGACGGCAAACTCGCGAGTTGGCGTGACTATTACGACACCTACGCCCTCGCGCAGGCATACATCAGTTGAGTCCGGGCCGCGATCTGCACCGCGCCTAAGCGTGCGAACATGCCGCTGTTAGCTCGGCTCGACCAAGCCCTGCTCTCGCGCCCAGGCCTCGGTGCGAGACATCCCTTCGGCGAGGCCGACTTGTGGTTCCCAACCGAGCAAGTCGCGCGCCGTCGCGATCGAGTACGTCCCACGGCGTAGCGCGAGGAAGCGGACTCCGTCGGGGGTCAGCTCGGTAACCGTGCCGCGTGCGCGCGAGATCCGGCTCTGGAGTCCGGCGGCGGCGAGCGCGACCGAGGTCGGGACCCTCGGTACTCGGCGTCGGCCGAGCATGCGTGCGTAGTAGTCGAAGAATTCGCTCGTCTCGACGCCGACCCCGCCGCTGAGATTGATCACCCGTCCGGATGCGGGCCCGGACTCCGCAGCGGCGACAATCCCGTCGACAAGGTCATCGACATAGACGGGGCTATGGATACCGCGCCCGTGTTCGGGAAGGGCGAATCGGCGCGCGCGGAGCAGCTCAAGCGGCAACGTGGTCCAAGGCCGTGATCCCGGGCCGTAGACGTCACCCGGGCGGACGACGGTCACGTCGATTTCGCGTGCGGCGTGGGCCTGAAGTACGACCTGTTCGGCGGCGACCTTGGTGTCGACGTAGGCGACTCCGGTCGTGCGCACCGGCCAGCGCTCGTCGACGCCATCGGGAAAGTCGAGCCCGAAGGTGACCACCGAGGAGACATGGACGAAGCGTTTGGCTCCGCCGTCGCGTGCAGCATCAAGCGCCAACCTTGTCCCGCGGACGTTCACGTCCCAGAAACTGGACTCGTCGCTCGGCATCCCGACGAGTGCCGCCGTATGGATAACGGTCGCGCAGCCATCTGCGATGCTCTGCCACGCGCCCGGCTGTGAGATATCACCGGCCACTACGCCCGCGCCGGGGTCTGCATCGCGATCGACTCCGACCACCTCGGCGCCGCGCTCGCGGAGGGTTCGAGCGAGCGTCCGCCCGATGAAGCCGCTGGCTCCGGTGATACACACGCGAGTCACGAGCCGAGACTACCCGCGAGCTGAGCCGTGCCTTCGGAGGAGCAACCCGCAACGTGCATCATGGCTCGCCGAAACCGCGCCGTACACAAATCTCCTGACTGCCCTACCGGTTGAGGACCTGACGCACGAAGAGCCCCGACCGCGTGCGCGGTCGGGGCTCTTCGTAGTGAGGTCAGACGACGCGGACGTTCTCGGCCTGCGGACCCTTGGGGCCAGCGGCGAGGTCGAACTCGACCTTCTGGTTTTCATCGAGCGACTTGTAGCCGTTGGACTGGATAGCGGAGAAATGGACGAATACGTCCTCGCCGCCGCCGTCCTGCGCAATGAAGCCGAATCCCTTGTCGGCGTTGAACCACTTGACGGTTCCCTGAGCCATGATCTTTTCCTTTGTTTACGCGCCTGGGGCACTGTGCCCCAGGCCGCTGAAGACATCCACCTGCTGACGTCCAGCGAACCGAAAACCAGGAGTACGAGATACAGGCCGCGACATTGGGTGCGGCAAGGACGGCTCGTTCAGCCATCCCTTCAACAAGACCACGGTACGGCATCGGTTGCATATCGGCCCACTCGACGCCACTACGCCGGATTCGAGCGCCCCGAGATTGGCCGTTGGTATAGGTTCCTCGTCATGATTTCGCTCGACGACTGGTGGTCGGGCGGCGAGACGCTGCCGACAGGAATCTTTACTCGCGCCGATGGCGAACCAGATTCGCCCGCAGTGACGTGGCTCCACGGTTTCCCGATCTCGTCGTGGGATTGGGCGAAACTGCATGCCGCGCTCGGGGAGGGCCGCCATGACATCACGCTCGACTTTCTCGGCTTTGGGGCGTCCGCGAAGCCTCGGGGCCACCGGTACTCGATCGTCGAACAGGCGGATTTCGTCGTCGACACGTGGCGACATCACGGCGTGACCCGGACAGCGCTGGTCGCCCACGACTACGGCGCATCGGTGGGTCAGGAACTCCTCGCCCGGTTCAACGAGGGCAAGCTGCCAGTGGAGTTGACGCAACTCGTGTTCCTCAACGGCGGCATCTTCCCCTCGCTCCATCGGCCGACGAAGGTCCAGAAGCTCCTGGTCGGTCGGCTCGGCCTGGTGCTCGGGCGTCTGATGAAGGAGGGCAAGTTCGTGGCCGGCTATCGAGAGGTGCTCGGACAGCCGCCGGGAGACGACGAGCTGCGCGAGCACTGGCGGGCGTTCTCCCGCGCCAACGGGCATTACAACGCCCACGGGATCTTGGGCTACATCGCCGAACGGCGCCGGCTGGGCGACCGCTGGGTCGGGGCGCTGGAGCAGGCCACCTTGCCGCTGCGCTTTATCTGGGGCCCGAACGACCCGGTGTCGGGCGCCCACGTGCTCCCTGAGATCGAGGCCCGATTGCCGGGTGCGACGCTTCACGTACTCGACGGGCTGGGTCACGCCCCACACATGGAGGCTCCCGATCGTGTCAGCGAACTCTTGACCGATCTCGCATGAGCCAATTCCTGCACCGCATTGACCTGCCGCCGATGCGTCTGAGCACTGCTACGCGTAGACGATGTCACCGGGCCCGAGCGCGAGGGCGTTACCGACGCGTGCGACCAGGGTCAGGTTTCCCGAAACAGGCCGCCGAATCTTTCCTAACCGACGCGCTCGCGAGAGGTGGCCGGCCATGGCCTCAAGCCGACCAAACCGGCGACTCCAGCCGTGGTTACGTCGCATCCGCCTGGTCAATGGGTGGCGGTGGCAGACCGGAAGTAGAAGTCGAGCATGTCCTTGAGTGGCCGCTCACTTCGGCGTAGTCGGCTGCGCAGCGCCGCGCCCTCCCAGCAGTCGACCAGCAAGCCTGCGAGTTGTTCGACATCGGCGGTCGCGGCGATGTCGCCGGCAAGACGCGCCTCCTCCAAGCACGTTGTCATCCGCTCAGCGATGTGGGTGAAGCATGCGTCGATCTTCTGTGCGAACACTTCGTTCACGCCCGACAGCTCCTGTCCGAGCCCACCGAGAAGGCAACCGAGGTAGCCCTCGCCGCGGTAGGACTCGGCAACGGTCTCGAAGAAGGCCCGCATGCGTTCCAGCGGCTGGCGTCCGGTATCGGCAAGGCAGGCCTCCAGAGCCCCATGCACGCCGATCATGTACTGGTCGATGACTTGAAGTGCGAAGTCTTCCTTGGACGCGAAGTGGTGATAGAACGATCCTTTGGGCGTTCCCGTGGCTTGCAGCAAGGCCTGGACACCCAGTCCGTAGTAGCCGTGCTCAAGCAGAAGTTCGAGGCCAGCGTCCAAAAGGCGCTGCTTCGTCGTGTCGGTCGTCTGCACGCCGAGGCTAGCCCTTCACCTTCTCGATCATGTGATCGATCACGTGGCTGTGTTCGCGCTGCGGACTGAACATGACGATCTCGGCATCCTCGTCGACGCGCACGTTGTGGCCGGGCGGCCAGTAGAACAGGTCGTGTGCTCGCACCGTTTCGGTCGCGCCCGCCCCGTCCGTGGTGGTCAAAGCGCCCTGTACTACGTAGCCCCAGTGCGGACACTGACACAAATCGTCGTCAAGGCCCTGGAACAACGGCGTCGTGTCAACCCCCTGGGCGAGGCTGAAGCACTCTCCACTGATCCGGTCGTATCCGGCAGCATCACCAAACCCCAGCTGTTGACGCATCACCACGCCCGGCAACTCAAGCTTCACGTCCACGTCGTCCTTCATGACCCTCATCGCAATATCCCTTCACTAGACCGATCGGTCTAGTGAACCGTAAGCGCCGGCGAACACCAGCGTCAAGCAGGGATTTGGCTCGTGCGCACCATCGAGCCTGAACGCAGGGAAACCGTGCTCACCTGCCGCCGATACGCCGGCTCCGAATTCGGAGGGGCGAGGCACCTGAATCGAAGAAGGCCGCGTCCTACGCCTCGGCGGCCAGTGGCTCATCGCCCGCATTGGCTTCGGTGTGTCCGTCGAACCACCCGTTGTCGAGTTGGGCGATGAACCGGGCGACCTCGACCATCGTCAACCGGGCCTCGGGGACCAAACCGAAGATCGAGAACACATGAGCCTGGCCCGGCCAGATCTGCACCTCGCAGTAGCGGCCTTGGACCGCGGCCTGCGCTCGCTGCCAGAGCATCGCGTCGCCACGCATCATCTCGCCCTTGCCGGAGATGATGAGCGTCGGCGGCATGTCGGGGCCTGCCTCCAGGGAGACGTCGAACCGGGGGTCGCCCGGCTCTGCCGTCCGGAAGTAGTGCCGGATCAGGCGCCGCGCGTACGCCGGCACGACCGCCGGGTCACCGCTGCGACGATATTCATCTGAGGCCACGGTGAAACTGCCGTCGACCAGAGGCGAGAACAGGACGAGGCCGGCCGGCATTGCCAACCCGCGCCGGCGCAGTTCGCCGCACAGACTCAGCGAGAGGTGCCCGCCCGCGGAATCGCCAGCGAGGATGATGTCCGCCGGCTGGTGGCCGCGGTCGAGCAGCCACAGGTAGGCCGCGACGATGTCCTCGTGTGCCGCCGGAAACTGATGCTCAGGCCCCAGTCGGTAGTCCAAGCTGAACGCCTGACGCCCAGTTCGGCGGCTCAGCGCCGTGATGAAGGCGCGATGAGTTCGCGGCGAGCACACGCTGTAAGCGCTGCCGTGCGCATACAGCATCACCTTGTCGCCAGGCACCGGCTCCCGCCCCACCCACTCGCCGCGCACGTCACCCGCATCAGTGGTCAGGCGGACCGGAACGTGCGGAATTGTGTCCGCTCCCGCCAGCACACTGCCCCATTCGGAGACGGCGCGAATCAGCCGAATCTCGAACCTGCTGGCCGGCAGGATGCGGGTGAGTTGCTTGAACGTCGGCCGTAAGAGGGCGTTCCACGACCGGCTCTGCAATGACGGCTTGTGGGAGTCAACGTCGTACGCCACCAGCACGGTCAGGCCCCTTTAGATCTCGTTGTCCTGCGAACGCCCCCGTACGCCGGCCACGGCCGCGACGCCGGCCATGCTCTTGCGGAGGCTCGACAAGACATATGCGCCCAGCGCCGGAACGGCGGCGCCGGAGAGGATCGACTCGGCGCGGGCGACGATCGCGTCGACGCGCGGCATCAGGTTGCTGTCCATGCGGCCCACGACCTGGTCGATGCCCTCGACCGACTTCGCGAAGTCCTGCAACGCCACGGTGAACTCGGAGAGGACGCCGTCAAAGTCGTCGAGGGTGCGGTTCATCCGGCTGATGGTCTCGTGCAGGCCCCGGAGGGTTTCGTCGGCGTCGAGAATGGTGGTGACCCGGCGGGACCAGCGGCCCTTGGGCACGTCCACTTCAGCCATCACAGCCAAGACAGTAACAGTCGTCCTGTCAGTATCGGGCGATATTTCCCGAGGTGGCCCCAGCCGGCTGGACGTCATGCCGAAACGTCAGGAACCCTCCTCAGGACGAGTTCTTCGAACTCGTTGAACACCAGGTTGAAGTCGCGCTCGGTGACGGGCTGGCGCCACTGCTGCAGGCCGACCAGAAGCGTGAGCGCCATGATGCCCAGCGAGCGTGCTTCCTTCGGCGACGCGGCTACCGGCAGCAGGAGTTCGGTCACCACGTCGAGCCTGCGCTCATCCACCTTGGACTGCATGGCGGCGACGGCCGGATGCGTGTGCGCCCACGACCGGATGGCGCCCTCGGCGGCATGTGGCACCTGCGAGGTCAGCTCTTTCACCAGGTGGATGCGCTCGACCGGATCCTGCGCGTGTGTCACCGTCGCAGCGATCCGTGCCGTCTGCGACTCCCACCAGTAGTTGAGGAACTGCTCGACGAACCCGTCCAGACTGCCGAAGTAGCCGTAGAACGACCCCGTCGTCACGCCCAGCTCCGCACACAGCGCGGCGATCTTGATGCCGCCGGCACCCTCGGTTGCCAGGATGTGCATGGCGGCCTCGTAGTAGTCTTCCCGAGTCACCAACAGGCGCATGTCTTCGCTCTACTCATGGGTCCTCCCGCTGCTTGCGATGCCTTTGCCCAAGTCGATCAGTTCAGCCTCGAGGTCGTCGGCCAGCGACGTCCCATCCGGAACGCGTGACGGATCGCTCGTGACCATGAACGTAAGTGTGCCGTTGTAGCTGAGGACGGCGATGGTGACCGCGTGCCGGCGGGTCAGTGGTGTCGAGCCGACAATCAGCTCCAGTGGGCGACCCAGGAAGTGCACTGGCACGGCCGGCCCCGGAACGTTCGTCACCGTCAAGTTGAACAAGCCCGCGTGGAACTGCATCGCTCGGTTGAGTGTCCTGGCGATCGGTGCCGGCGCAAAGCCCAGCAGGCTCACGACTGAGGATGTCACTGCGGCCTGGCCTGATTCAGTGGCCTGCCGGACGGCGTCGACGACTTTGCGCACGCGCATGTCGGGGTCGAGCTCGCCGACAGGAAGCGCCAGGTACGTCATCGCAATCTGGTTGCCCAGCGACCCACGCGCCCCAGCGGACCGCCGGTTGACGGGGACGAAAGCGTGCATCGCGTCGACCTCGACGTCGTGGCGCTCCAAGTAGCGACGCAAACCGCCGGACACAACAGCCAGGACTGCGTTATTGACCGTCGTCCCGTGGGCCCGGCGCACCCGATGGACGTCGTCCAGCGACACCGTGACGTAGTCGGTCTTGCGGGTCGGTCCGGACCGGCCGGTGTTGAACGGTGACGGTGGCGCCTGGCGCACCATCGCGGCGGCCGTCATCAGCCCAGTCACCGGCGCGCTGATGCGCCTCACCAGCGGCGACGTCGGAGACACGATGGCCGACCGCGGCTTGGCCGTGGGCAGGTCCGCGTCGGGCGCGAGGAGTGCCGTGAAGATGTCCATGATCGACAGTCCGTCGGCCATGCAGTGGTGGACCTTGAGCGAGATGCCGAAGCCTTCGGCCAGGCCCTCGACGAGGCCTACCTCCCACAGCGGCCGGTGCAGGTCGAGCGGACTCGACGTCAGCTGGTCGATGTGCGCCGCGACCTCGGCCTGCCCACCCGGAGCGGGCAGGGCCACACGCGAAACGTGGTAGTCCAGCGCAAACGCTTCGTCGTCCACCCATTTCGGCCGGCGCAGACCGAATACTGAACTGGCGAGACGTTGCTGGAATCGCGGCAAGCCGAGCAGCCGATCCGCCACCGCGTCCCGGAATTCGCCGAACTCGGGCGCTTCGCCACGGAACAGCAGCATCCCGGCCAGTTGCATCCGGTTCTCCGCGTCCTCCACCTGGAGGAACGCGTTGTCCAGCGGACTCAGCCGATTTCCCATACTCGGCCTCACAGATCCAACACGAGCTTGCTCGAGCAAGCCCTGGAGACGCACGGCATGAAGCAGCCCTGCTCGCGGTCTTCGTCGGTGAGGACCGAGTCGCGATGCTCGGGCTCGCCCTCCATGACCACCGTCTCGCAGGTCCCACATACCCCTTCGCTGCACGAGCGCAGGACGAACAGGCCGTTCTCCGTCGCGACGTCCAGGATGGAGACACCGGCCGGCACGGTGGCGGTGACGCCGGATCGGGCGAACTCGACCTCGAACTCGGTGTCGACCACGTCGTCGCCGACCTTCTTGGGCGCGAACCGCTCGACGTGCAGCGCGCCGGCCGGCCATGACCCGCACTTCGACTCGACCGCGTCGAGCAGCACCTCCGGGCCGCAGCAGTAGACCGCGGTGTCGTCGCGTGGGGTGCCGAGGACGGAGTCGAGATCGAGGATGCCATCTTCGTCCTGCGGCTGGATGCGAACCCGATCGCCGTACTGCGCGAGCTCGTCGAGGAAGGCCATCGAGTCGCGCCGACGCCCGCCGTAGAGCAGGTACCAGTCGGCCCCGGCCCGCTCGACCTCGCGGATCATGCACAGGATCGGAGTGATGCCGATGCCGCCGGCAATGAACTGGTAGCGCGGCGACTCCACGAGCGGGAAGTGGTTGCGTGGTCCACGGATCTGGATCTGCTGGCCTTCCGCCAGCTCGTCGTGCACGAAGACCGAGCCACCACGGCTCTCCGGCTCGCGCAGCACCGCCACGCGGAGATAGCGGCGATCCTGCGAGTCGCTGCACAGCGAGTACTGACGTGTGAGGTCTGGGCCCAGCAGCAGGTCGATATGTGAACCCGCCTCCCACGGAGGAAGCGTCGACCGAGCCTTGAACTTCAGCTCGACGACGTCCTCGGCGACCGCGATCTTCTCTTCGAGCGTCAAGGTGAGATTCAGCTCCGTTGAGGGCTGCGTGATTACCAGGGTCATCATGATTCCTCGGGTCTTGTGCATGTGCTGAAATATAATGTAACCCATATTTCACTAGACGTGTCAAGCGATTGATCCGAGGAGAACTTCCATGACCGTGACGGCTCCCCCGAGGGTGTACGACGAGATCGAACTGTCGAGTGAGGCCTTCTGGTCGAAGCCGGCCCGAGAGCGGGACAAGGCCTTCGAGGTCCTCCGCCGCGAGCGCCCGGTGACCTGGCAGCCGCGGGCCTACGGCTCCCTGATGCCCGACCTCGAGGATCCCGGCTATTGGGCCGTCGTCCGGCATGAGGACGTGATCGCCGTAAGCAAGGCCCACGACGTGTTCTCGTCCTCGCCGCATCTCGGTGGCGTGATGTTCGAGAACGCGCCGGCCGACCTGCTCATTGCGACGCAGTCCATCCTCACCATGGACGAGCCGGAGCACGGGATCACCCGACGCCTCGTCCATTCCGCGTTCAGTCCCCGCCAGATCCGGCGCATCGAAGACCAGATCAAGCAGCAGGCAGCCGCGATCGTCACCGAATTCCTTGACGAGGGTCCACGAGACTTCGTCGAACAGGTGTCCATGCGTCTCCCCTTGTGGACCATCTCCGGCATGCTCGGTGTCCCAGAGGACCTGCGAGAGCCCATGGTCAAGGCCGCCGACGACATGGTCGGCTACAACGATCCCGAGTACATCGGCGACGGAGACCCGTTCAGCTGCCTGCTCGGCGGCACGATGGCGCTGCACGAGATCGCCACAACCCTCATGGAGGCGCGCCGGTCCAAGCCGGAGGACGACCTGATGACCGCGCTGGTCCAGGCCGAGATCGAAGGTCAACGACTCACCGACGACGAGATCCGGTCGTTCTTCGTCGTTCTGGCGGTTGCCGGAAACGACACCACGCGCAACACGACTAGTCATGCCATGAAGGCGCTGTGCGACAACCCGGAGCAGAAGAAGTTGCTACTCGACAACTACGACCGCGCCATTCCCGGCGCGATCGAGGAGTTCGTGCGTTGGGCCAGCCCGGTCATGACTTTTCGCCGCACGGCCAAAGTCGATGCGGTCGTCGGCGGCGTCGACGTCGACGCGGGTGACAAGGTCGTCATGTTCTACTCCTCGGCCAACCGCGACGCGAGCGTCTTCAAGGACCCGTGGACGTTCGACATCACGCGCAACCCGAACCCGCACGTGTCGTTCGGCGGCGGCGGCCCCCACTTCTGCCTGGGCAATCACGTCGCGCGGATGCAGATGCGTGCCCTGTTCCATGAACTGCTCACCCGAGTGCCAACACTCGAACTGGGCGAGCCAGAATTCCTGACCGGGCACTTCATGAACGCCATCAAGCGCATGCCCTGCTCAGACTGAGATACCGAAGGTGACAATCACATGACTCTTCCTGCAGCCCTCATACGTCCGCTGACCCTGCCGGTCGTGGCATCGCCGATGTTCCTCGCTTCGGGCCCCGAACTGGTCATCGCGCAGTGCGCGGCCGGCGTCATCGGCTCGTTCCCGGCCCTCAATGCCCGGCCGCAGAGCCAGGTGTCCGAATGGATCACCCGCATCGAGGAGGAGCTGGCTGACCTGCCGGGTGCGGCACCGTTCGCACTCAACCAGATCGTCCACCGCACCAACGACCGGCTCGACGAGGACATGCAGACCTGCATCGAACACGAGGTCCCGATCGTCATCACCTCCCTTGGGGCACGCGAGGACGTCAACGAGGCGATCCACGCCTACGGCGGCATCGTGCTGCACGACGTCATCAATGACCGCTTCGCCCGTAAGGCGATCGAGAAGGGGGCCGACGGGCTGATCGCCGTCGCCGCGGGTGCCGGCGGGCACGCCGGCTCGACGTCGCCGTTCGCCCTGGTGAGCGAGATTCGCGCCTGGTTCGACGGGCCGCTGCTGCTGTCCGGCGCGATCGCCCATGGGCGATCCATTCTCGCCGCGCAAGTTGCCGGCGCCGACTTCGCCTATGTGGGGAGTGCCTTCCTCTCCACCCACGAGGCCAACGTTGTCGATGCGTACAAGCAGATGATCGTCGACAGCACCTCTGCCGACATCGTCTACAGCAATAGGTTCACCGGCGTTCACGGTAACTACCTACGGGGCAGCATCGCCGCCCATGGGATGGACCCCGACACTCTGCCGCCATCGGATCCGTCTGCCATGAACCTCGGCAGCGAGGCCGCCACGGGTCCCAAGCCGTGGAAGGACATCTGGGGCTCCGGCCACGGCATCGGCGCTGTGTCACGTCGACAGTCGGTCGCCGACTTGGTGTCGGAGCTGAAGTCGCAGTACGACGAGGCGCTGGGGAGCCCCCTGCGGAGCGACCCGCAGCCGTCCCTCGCCTGAACGCACGTCCTAGTGAGTGCCGAGTCGCTCCATGATCTGTACCTGGAGTTCACCGACCAGTCCGCCGAGCGTGGCGCCGACGGCAATGACCAGCGGTTCATCGTCCTTGAACACCGGCCGCAGGATCGATTCGTACTCCTCGTCGGTCAGCTGGTTCATCTTCTCGACGATGGTGTTCTCGAGATCGATCGTGCGCTTTGCATAGGAGTGCGCCTCAGTCACCGTCTCGGGCAGCCGCTCGAAGATCATGTCCACGAGGCTGCCCTTGAGCATGTTGTAGCGCGCCGTTCCGACGGCGATCTTCACAACCGGCGTGAATGGGCCGCTCTGCGCGTCGACCGCGGCGCTGATCTCCTTGGCCATCAGCGCGAACAGCTTGTCGGCCCCCGGCCCGCGAAGGATGCCGTCGAACAGGATCTCCGGCGAAAACAGGTCGTCGGCCAGGATCCGCGCATAGTCGCGCGTGATGCCTTCCCGTTCCGCGTGCAGAATGCCCTGGAAAGTCACCAG
>DATLCL010000200.1:0-4086 GCA_035526415.1 Aeromicrobium sp. | reverse complement strand
TGATGGGGGTCGCAACGACACCGACAGTGCGCCGTTCATGCCGCGCTCCATCGTCATCAATCCGTTCTTCGAGTGGGGTACTGACCGGCTGCTTCGCCGGCCACTCCACGAAACCGTCATCTACGAGACTCACGTCAAGGGGTTCACGAGGCTTCACCCGGAAATTCCGGAAGAGACCCGGGGAACGTTTCTGGGCCTCGCCCATCCGGCAGCGATCCGTTACCTGACCGGACTCGGCGTCACCGCCGTCGAGCTTCTGCCGGTGCACCAGTTCGTGGGCAGCGGGACCGCCGACGACAGTGGTGTTGGCAATTACTGGGGCTACAACTCCATCGGCTTCTTCGCGCCGCATAACGGTTTCTCGCGGTCAGTCGGCCGCGGCGAGCAGGTCGCGGAGTTCAAGCAGATGGTCGCCGCGCTGCACGAGGCAGGCATCGAGGTCATTCTCGATGTGGTCTACAACCACACAGCTGAAGGCAATCACATGGGCCCGACACTCAGCTTCAAGGGCATAGACAACGCCGCGTACTACCACCTGGTTGGGGACGACAAGCGTCACTACATGGACTACACCGGAACCGGCAACACGTTGAACGCCGGTCACCCCTATTCCTTGCAGCTGATCATGGACAGCCTGCGTTACTGGGTCCAGGAAATGCACGTTGATGGGTTCCGCTTTGATCTGGCGGTCGCCCTGGGTCGACAGGAGAAAGATGTCGAGCGCAGCGCGGCTTTCTTCAACCTGATTCAGCAGGACCCAGTCGTCAGCCAGGTCAAGCTCATCGCCGAGCCGTGGGACACGGGTGAGGGTGGCTACCAGGTCGGCAACTTCCCGCCCCTGTGGTCGGAGTGGAACGGCAAGTACCGTGACACTGTCCGCGATTATTGGCGGGGTCAACCGCGGACGCTGAGCGAGCTTGGCTATCGACTGACCGGATCGTCGGACCTCTACGAGACATCAGCGCGCCGTCCACACGCGAGCATCAACTTCATCAGCGCCCACGACGGTTTCCCGTTGGCCGATCTCGTTTCGTACAACGACAAGCACAACGAGGCCAATGGTGAGGACAATCGCGACGGCGAGAAGGACAACCGGTCGTGGAACCATGGCGTGGAAGGCCCGACCGACGATGCCGAGGTAAATGCGCTCCGGGCGCGCCAGCGGCGCAACTTCATGACTACGCTGCTGCTCAGCCAGGGTGTGCCCATGATTCTCGGCGGGGACGAGATCGGCAGAACTCAGACGGGCAACAACAACGCATACGCTCAGGACAACGAGATCTCGTGGTACGACTGGCCGAACGCCGACGCGCAGATGCTCGAGTTCACGCGCGGATTGATCACGTTGCGGCGCGTCCACCCGGTGTTCCGTCGGCGACGATGGTTTCTGGGCCGCCAGATTCACGGCGAACAGTTGACCGATATTGCCTGGCTGGGTCCGGACGGCAACCTGATGGGAGACGCGGACTGGAATGACGCGTCGAGCCAGGCGATCGGCCTCTACCTCGACGGTGACAACCTGGGCGTCGACCAGCGCGGTGAGCGCATCACCGACACGACGTTCTATCTCTTGCTGAACTCCACTCCTGACGACGTCGTCTTCTTCCTGCCGAACTCCACGTGGGGAGGCGTTTGGCGGGTCGTTCTCGACACCACTACGGGCGAGCCGCCCGATCTTGTAGCCGACCCGCCGGCCTCAGCTCTGCTACCCGCACCTGAGGGCGGCGAGGATGTTTCCGATGCGAGCTCCATCGACCCGGACAAGCTCTTCGCGGCCGCGTCGGACATCACCGTGACGTCGAGGTCAGTCGTGCTCCTGGAGCGCGTCTCCTGATACGCGAGACGAAGAACGGGTCAGCGGTGACCACCCGGTTACCACGTGCCACCTACCGGGTGCAACTTCAGCCGGCTTTCGGCTTCGAGGCTGCCGCCGGACTCGCCGATTACCTCCACCGCCTGGGCATCAGTCACTTCTACTCGTCGCCGTATCTGCAAGCGGCGCCCGGCTCCACCCATGGCTACGACGTCGTGGACCCACGGCGCGTCAACGACGAGCTGGGCGGGCCCGTGGCGCACCAGCATTTCTGCGCCACGCTGGGAGAGAACGACCTCGGCCAGATCCTCGACATCGTGCCCAACCACATGGCCATCGGCGGCCCGGAGAACCCATGGTGGTGGGACGTGCTCGAGAACGGCCCATCGAGTCGTTACGCGCGCTTCTTCGACGTGGAGTGGGATTCTGCCAACCCCGAGTTTCGCGCGACCGTTCTGCTGCCCGTGCTCGGCGATCATTACGGCCGCGTTCTGGAAGCGAACGAGCTCACCGTGTCACGCGAGAAGGCCACTTTTCTCGTCTGCTACGCCGATCGGGTCTTTCCCGTCGCCCCCCCAGCGCTCGAGTCGCTGCTCGTGGATGCTGGTCGCAGCGGCGCTTCGGAGGAGCTCGTGTTCATCGGGGAGTCGCTCGGGCGCCTGCCCGCTTCCACGGCTACCGATCGCGAAAGCATGCATCGCCGGCATCGGGGCAAGGAGGTTCTGCTCCAACAACTGCGGCGACTGCTCCATGACCATGTCGAGCTGGCCACCGCAGTCGACGACGGGGTACGCAGGCTGAATGCCGATGTCGACCAGCTCGACGAGTTCCTCGGGTGGCAGAACTACCGCCTCGCCTTCTGGCGGGCAGCGCGCGACGACCTCGACTACCGGCGCTTCTTCGACGTCACCACGCTGGCCGGCCTGCGCATGGAGGACGAGCACGTCTTCAACGAGACGCACGAACTCGTTGGACAGTGGCTGCGCGACGGGCTGATCGACGGCGTTCGCGTAGACCACCCCGACGGCCTGCGCGACCCACGCCAGTACTTCGAGCGGCTGCGAAACCTGTCACCCGACGCTTGGGTCGTGGCCGAGAAGATCCTCGAGCGCGACGAGGAGCTCCCCACTGATTGGCCCGTCGCCGGCACGACCGGCTACGACTTCATGAACCACGTAACGAGGCTGTTCATCGACCCCGTGGGCGAGCAGCCGCTCACACGGCTCTACGCCGAGTTCAGCGGTGAGGACGCGACCTTTGCGGATGTCGTCTACGCCGAGAAGCAACGCATACTGCGCGACGTCCTCGCCTCCGAATTCAACCGGCTGACCGAGTACCTGGTCGCCGTCGTTCGCTCGGACCGCCGCAACAGGGACTTCACGCGGGGGCAGGTCCGTGACGCGCTGCGCGAGGCCGTGGCGTGCTTCCCCGTGTACCGGACGTACATCCGCGCAGAAGCGGGTGACGTCTCGCCGACGGACCGCGAGCATGTGGCACAGGCCCTGGCTGAGGTCGCGCGTCGCCGCCCAGACCTGCCGCCGGACCTCTTGGAGTGCCTCGCCGACGTCCTGCTGCTCCGCGTTCGCGGCGCCAACGGCGCTGAGTTCGTCATGCGCTTCCAGCAGCTGACGGCGCCCGTGACCGCCAAGGGCGTCGAGGACACCGCGTTCTACAACTACAACCGGCTGATCGCGCTGAACGAGGTCGGCGGCGACCCGGGCACGTTCGCCGAGTCGCTCGACGCGTTCCACGCCGCCCAGGCAGCGAACCAGAAGCGATGGCCGGCACAGATGCTGGGCTCCTCGACGCATGACACGAAGCGGGCCGAGGACGTCCGCATTCGGATCGGCCTCTTGTCCGAGATCCCACAGCGGTGGGCGGAGACAGTCGCCCGCTGGCGCGTCATGAACAACGACAAGCGGCGCGGCGACTGGCCCGACCGAAACACCGAGTACCTGATCTACCAGACGCTTGTCGGAGCGTGGCCGATCGCCCGCGAGCGCTTGATTGCGTACGTCGAGAAGGCCACGCGCGAGGCAAAGCGGCACACGTCGTGGACGGATACGAACGAGGAATACGAACGGCAGCTTGGCCTTTTCGTGGCGGGCGTTCTGGCCGACAAGCCCTTCGCGGCGGAACTGGAGCAGCTCGTCTCCGACATCACGCCGGCCTGGCATGCGACCGCACTCGCCCAGACCCTGCTGAAGCTGACTGCGCCGGGCGTCCCCGACACCTACCAGGGGACCGAGATCTGGGATCTCAGCCTGGTCGAC
>DATLCL010000196.1:0-18604 GCA_035526415.1 Aeromicrobium sp. | reverse complement strand
GTCGTCACGCTGCGCGTGAATGCGCCGCCGATCCCGGACCCCGGGCCATCCGGCGCACCCGGAATCGCCGCCTTCGACCCAAACTGCAACTGCAGCACTGCCAGCAAGACCATCACCATCACCAAACCACCGGTCGTGCCGAAGGACGACGACTCCGATTCCGACGACGACAGCGACGATGACTCTGACGACAACTCCGACTCCGACGACGATCACGTTGCCGGTGCCGTCCTCCCGCCGAACCAGCCGCCGCTGACAGATCTGCCCTCGCCCGAGCCGTCGGAGCCGAGCCCGGCTCCGACCACCCGAGCAAAGCCGAGCAAGCCGAGCCCGCCGACCGAGCCGGTGAATCCAAAGCCAGCCAGCTGGATCACCGGGCCGGACGCGCCGGGGGCTGGAATCACTCTGATGATTCTCGCCGCAGTCATTGGTTCCTTGGGTGGGTTGTCGATGGCCGGACGCAAGGTCGCCTTGGTTGCCGATCGGGATGAGAACACCATCCAGCGGCACGTCGCCGCCCGCGAGGCGGAGGGCTGGGGTGACCGGTCGTTCACGTGGCGCTTCCCGGGCCACCGGCTGATCGACGCGGCAAGTGTCGTTGTTCCGGACCGACTCTTCCGCCTCAGCCCCTTGGTTGGCCGGGTTACCGAGGACGGTTCGGAGTTCCGCGCGATGTTTGGAACGCTGTGGCTGGCGACCCCGCTGGCCGGCGTTGCCCTCGGTCTTGCCAGCGCGGCTGCCGCAGGCGGGCGCGCCCTTCCACCGTCAGTTTGGCTGGTCGTCGCGGGCGCGGTCTTGGCGACGTTCGATGCCTTCTCTGGAGCGCTGGCAGTGGTGCTGTTCGCAGGTGCCGCCCTCCTGGGTGGCTTGGGAGGCGCCACGGGTGGACCAGACATCGTCCACTCAGTGCTCGTCATCTTGGCCCTTGGCTTCCTTTGGATGGCAATCCCCCTGATCGGGTCGGCGATCCGGCCGTTCCGCCGGCTTGGAGACGGATCGCTTCGGCATCGGTGGGACAGCACCGCCGACGGCGTCATCGCCGCGCTGCTGTGTGGCTGGGTGGCCCAGAAGCTGACTCAAGCCATGGATCTGTTCGCCGGGCAGAAGACCGGGTTGCCCGACCATGCGAACATCGTCGCGCTCGTCGTGATGGCTGCGGTGGCGCTCCGCGTCACCATGGAGCACTTCGCGATGTCCGCCTATCCCCAGCGGCTGCAGCAGGTCGAAGGCGAAGATCCACCCTCACCGCTGCTGCTGTCGACGATCCTGGGGGCGTTCATTCGAACGGCCATCTTCGGCTTCATCGGGTATGCGTTCATCGGGTCCTGTTGGCAGCTGTGGCTGGGCGTCGGGCTGTTCCTCATCCCCCAGCTCATCGACCACATCCGCGAGGCCTTCCCGAACGTAGGTGCGGTGCGGAGGATCCTGCCACGCGGGGTCGTAGAGATCTTCATCCTCGTGGTGGCCTGCACGCTGGCCGCGCGGTTCGCGATGAGTCAGGGTCCCGACCAGTTCAGCGGTCTCCGGCTGGCCTTCCTGCTGATCGCCGTTCCGCCGGCTCTGCTGGGCATCCTGCGAGCCGTCGCCGAGGACGCGGACGAGTCGAGCACCACCACGTGGCCGCGCGAGTTCCTCGGCGCAGTCATCGTCGCGGTCACGGCGGTGCTGGCCGCCCGCGGCTGGGACTACTGACGGTCGCGCACGGCCGCGCCCTTGGCGCGGGCGGTGTCGGCGAGCTGCGCCTGGAACTTCAGCATCTTCTCGATGAGGTCAGGATCACTGGCGGCCAGGATGCGGACAGCCAGCAGGCCGGCGTTGCGAGCGTTGCCGACCGCGACGGTTGCCACCGGCACCCCGGCGGGCATCTGGACGATCGACAGCAGTGAGTCCATGCCGTCCATGTACTTGAGCGGAACCGGCACACCGATGACGGGCAACGGTGTCACCGCCGCCAGCATGCCGGGCAGGTGCGCCGCTCCCCCGGCTCCGGCGATGATCACCTTGAGGCCGCGACGATGCGCGTCGCGCCCGTAGGCCAGCATCTCGTCCGGCATGCGATGGGCTGAGACGACATCGGCTTCGTAAGGAACCTCGAACTCGTCAAGCGCCTGCGCGGCGGCCTCCATCGTCGGCCAGTCCGAATCGGAACCCATGACGATCCCGACGTGCGGTGCCTCAGGCATCGGTCCGTCCCTTCTCCAGAAGTTCAGCCGCCCGGCGGGCGCGGACGATCGTCCGGGCCAGGTCATCGCCGAGCACCGTGACATGGCCGAGTTTCCGACCCGTCTTTACGGCTTTGCCGTACAGGTGGACGTGAGCGTCAGGAACGGCCTCCAGGACAACAGGCAACTGCGCCTCGAGCTCCTCCACGGCGCCCCCGAGCACGTTCACCATCACGCTCCATGGAGCGCGCGACTCAGTCGGGCCGAGTGGCAGGTCGAGCACCGCGCGCAGATGGTTCTCGAACTGGCTTGTCGCAGCGCCCTCGATGGTCCAATGCCCAGTGTTGTGCGGTCGCATCGCCAGCTCGTTCACCAGGATGCGTCCGTCCATCGCCTCGAACAGCTCAACTGCGAGCATGCCGGTGACGTCGAGGGCTTCAGCTATCGAGCGAGCCAGAGCTCGGGCCTCGACCTTCTTGCCGGCGTCGAGCTCTGGGGCCGGCGCGACGACCTCCTTGCAGATGCCGTCTGCCTGGCGTGACTCGACCACCGGGTAGCTGACCATCGCACCGGATGGTCTGCGAGCGACTTGCGCGGACAGCTCCCGCGCGAAGAACACCAGCTCCTCGGCCATGATCGGCTGTCCCGACGCGAAGGCTTCCTCGGCATCGTCGGCGGACTCCACGACCCAGACACCCTTGCCGTCGTAGCCTCCCCGGGTCGTCTTGACGACGACCGGGTAGCCCCCGATCGTGTCGGCGAAGTCGTCGAGTGCCTCCGGTCCCTCGATGACGCGGTGGGCAGGGACGGGGAAACCGAGTTCGGACAACCGCGACCGCATGAGTGCCTTGTCCTGGGCGTAGATCAGCGCGTGCGGACCGGGCCGCGGCACATGGCCCTCGGCCTCAAGCGTCCGCAGGTGTTCCGGCGGGACGTGCTCGTGGTCGAAGGTGACGACCGCACAGCCTTCCGCGATTCGACGCAGGTCATCGAGGCTGCTGTGGTCGCCGACCACATGGTCGGGGATCACCTGTGCCGCCGACACATCGGGTGCTTCGGCCAGCAGGTGGAGTCGGATGCCGAGCCCGATGGCCGCCGGCTGCATCATCCGGGCGAGCTGGCCACCTCCGATAACGGCGAGGTCAGTGTGCGATCGGCCCATCGTTCAGATGGACTCGTCGTCAATGCGGGCGGCGTCGACCAGTGTCGTGACGGTCCGGTGCATGTCTTCGATGCGCGGTATGTCGCGCAGCTCCAGGCCGGCCTGCTCGCTGGCGTCGTGGATGACCAACGTGCCTGAGCCGAGGATGCGGTCGTTCAGGTTCTTCTCGAACGCCACGTCGTTGATCCGGTTCAGCGGGATGACGCGGCCCGACCGGGTGAGGATGCCGCGCTGCTCGACGAGCCGCTTGTTCGTCAGCGTGTAGGTCCAGAGGTACCACCGCAGGAACGGGACGACCGAGCCGAACAGGATCAGCAACAGGGAGAAGGCGATGATGAGCCACCGAAGGACGGGCCGGCCGCCCCATAGCGTGTCCCACACCGACCCGGCCAGGAACGCACCCGCGGCAGACACCGCCAACAGGACGATCAGGGGTACGAGCAGCGCTTTGACGTGCGTGCGGGTTGTCATGACGGTCTGCTCACCGTCGATCATCAATTTGCGCGGCAGCGTCATGGCTTCATGATCGCACGTGGACCACGTCGCCAGCAGTGATCGGGCGGCCATCCACGACGAGTCTGCCGTGCTCGTCGACGTCGGTTGCCGCGCCCGTGACGGTCATGTCGTCGGGGAGACTCACCCGGACCGTTGAGCCGACGGTGCTGCATACCGCCAGGTAGGCGTCCCGCAGCGCTGCGGGATCGGTGCGCAAGAGCTCGTAGTGCGTCGCCAAGCTGGCGAGAACGGCGCCGAGCACCTCGTCGCGCGTGGCGGCCGAGCCCTCGAGGCTCAGCGACGTCGCGGTCGGCACCGGCCGTTGGTCGGACGTCATCGCGACATTGAGCCCGATGCCGATGACCGCAGCCGGGCCGTCTGCCGTGTCGACGCGCTCGACCAGGATGCCGGCGAGCTTGCGGCCGCCGATCTCGACGTCGTTCGGCCACTTAACACTGGGTTCCAGTCCCGCCTCCCCAACCGCATCGGCGACGGCAACACCAGTCATGAGCGGAATCCACGGCCATCGAGCCGGATCGAGTTCGTCCGGCCGCACCAGCGCCGACATCACCAGCCCGGATCCGGGCGGCGCATCCCACGTCCGGTCCAGCCGCCCACGTCCGGCGGTCTGGTGATCGGCAACGATCACCGTCCCCGCCGGTGCGCCCTCGCGAGCCGCCGTGGCCACGTCAGCGTTGGTGCTTTCGGTCTCGGCCACGTGCCGCACATCCCACTCCATGCCCTCAGCGTCCCACCCTGTGGGCGGGCGGAAACGCACAGATACCCTGCTACCTATGACTGAGGCTGTTCAGACCGACGCCGGCGGCATCCCCGCCGCAGGCGATTTCGACCTCCACACCACCGCGGGCAAGCTGGACGACTTCCGCGCCCGTCGCGAGGAAGTCGAGGTGACGCACGCGGCCGAGGCTCACGACAAGGCCGCGACGCGGGGACGCAAGAGCGCCCGGGAGCGGATCGAGATCCTGCTCGACGAGGGGTCGTTCGTCGAGCTCGACGCGTTTGCCAGGCACCGCAGCCACAACTTCGGCCTCGAGAACCGCCGGCCGATCGGCGACGGCGTCGTGACCGGCTACGGCACGATCGACGGCCGCGAGGTCGCGGTGTTCGCCCAGGACTTCTCCATCTTCGGCGGCAGCCTCGGCGAGGTCTACGGCGAGAAGATCGTCAAGGTCATGGACCTCGCCATCAAGAGCGGCATCCCCATCATCGGCATCAACGAGGGCGCCGGTGCCCGCATCCAGGAAGGCGTCGTCTCGCTCGGCCTCTACGGCGAGATCTTCACCCGCAACGTCCACGCCTCAGGCGTGGTGCCCCAGATCAGCCTCATCATGGGCTCCTGCGCCGGCGGCCACGTCTACTCCCCGGCGATCACCGACTTCACCATCATGGTCGACGGCACCTCGAGCATGATGATCACCGGCCCCGACATCATCAAGACGGTCACCGGCGAAGACGTCACGATGGAGGAGCTCGGTGGCGCGCGGACGCACAACACCCGCAGTGGCAATGCGCACTACATGGGCAGCGACGAGGATGACGCGATCGAGTACGTCAAGGCGCTCCTGTCCTACCTGCCGCAGAACAACCTGGATGAACCTGAGCCGTACGACGAGGTCGCTGACCTGGCCGTCAACGACGTCGACGAGACGCTGAACACGATCATCCCTGACTCGGCGAACCAGCCCTATGACATTCGCCGGGTCATCGAAGCCGTCCTCGACGACCAGGAGTTCTTGGAAGTCCAGCCGCTGTTCGCGGCGAACATCGTCATCGGCTTCGGCCGCGTCGAGGGGCGCAGCGTGGGCGTGGTGGCCAATCAGCCCATGCAGTTCGCCGGCTGCCTCGACATCGACGCATCCGAGAAGGCCGCTCGCTTCGTCCGCACCTGCGACGCTTTCAATATCCCGGTGCTCACCTTCGTTGACGTTCCCGGCTTCTTGCCCGGCACAGACCAGGAGTGGAACGGCATCATCCGGCGGGGCGCGAAGCTGATCTACGCGTATGCCGAGGCGACCGTCCCGCTCGTCACCGTCATCACCCGCAAGGCCTACGGCGGCGCCTACGACGTCATGGGCTCCAAGCACCTCGGCGCCGACATCAACCTCGCCTGGCCCTCTGCCCAGATCGCCGTCGTGGGCGCCTCCGGCGCGGTCGGCATCCTGTACCGCAAGGAGATCGCCGCAGCCGACGACGCGGACGGCAAGCGTGCCGAACTCATGACCGAGTACGAGGACACGCTCTGCAACCCGTACTTGGCCGCCGAGCGCGGCTACGTCGATGCCGTGATCGAGCCGGCCGAGACGCGGGCCGAGGTGGTCAAGGCCTTGCGCCTGCTGCGGACCAAGCGGGAGACGCTGCCACCGAAGAAGCACGGGAACATCCCCCTGTGAGCGACAGCCGAGATCTCGATACACCCGCTGCCGAGGGCAGCGGGCACTCGATCACCGACGGTCGAGCCGGCAACGAAGTCGCCGTATCGAGACCTCTTCTCAAGGTCGTCAAGGGCAACCCCACACCGGAGGAGCTGGCCGCGCTGATCGCCGTCGTCGCTGCCCGGAGCGCCGCCGGAGCGCCGGCCAAGCCGAAGCCGCGTAGCGAGTGGGGCCACCCGGTCCGCGCCGTCCGCGGCGTTCACCGGCCGGGTCCCGACGCTTGGCGTCGCTCCGCTTGGGCGTAACAATGACAAGGGTCGTTTTGGCCTCCGCTTCTCCGGGGCGACTAGCAACGCTGGTGGCGGCCGGGCTGAATCCAGAAGTCGTCGTCTCCGGCGTCGACGAAGGCAGCATGCAGTCGCACGACGCGGCCAATCTCGCCGCCGCGCTGGCCCAGCTGAAGTGCCGGACGGTCGCCGCCAAGCTCGACGACCCCGAAGCGCTCGTCATCGGGTGTGACTCCGTCTTGGCGTTCGAGAACGGCATCCTTGGCAAACCTGACGACGCCCGCGACGCCGCTATGCGCTGGCGACGGATGCGCGGTAAATCCGGCATCCTGCACACGGGTCACTGCGTCCGCCTCGGCGGCCGCGAGTTCGTCGAGACCGCGTCCACCGTGGTCCACTTCGCCGACGTCACCGATGCGGAGATCGACGCCTACGTCGCCTCCGGCGAGCCGCTGCGGGTGGCCGGAGCGTTCACGATCGACGGGTTGGGGGGCGCGTTCATCCGGGGGATCGAAGGCGATCCGCACAATGTCGTCGGCATTAGCGTGCCGCTGCTGCGCGAGCTCGTCGCCGACCTCGGCATCACCTGGACCGACCTGTGGGTAGGTCGTTAGGGCTTGTCGATGTCGGCCGGGCGGAGCATGTTTGACCTAGAAGCTGTAGGGAGGTCGCATATGCGCGCGAAGATCGGGGATCGCCTGGTGGTCGAGGGTCGCACGGCAGAGCAGCACCGGCGTGAGGGCCGGGTGCTGGAGGCTCGTGGGGCAGACGGCGGCCCACCCTTCGTCGTCAAATGGGACGACGGGCACGAGGGGCTGGTGTACCCGGGGCCGGACGCGCACGTCGTGTCGTCCTAGGCCCTCCGGGCATCCCGCCCGAGCAGCAGGCCCACCACGGGCGGGGCGTACAGGACCGCCGCGGTGAGGACGACCGACAGGAAGTTGGTGCGGATCTGGTCCACGACGTCGGTGGCCCCCTCGAACCGCACGAGCGTGACCCACCAGAACACCGCGAGGACACAGGCGACGACGAGCCAATCCCGGAGCCCGTCGGACAGGTCGACCACGCGGCCGTCCCGCCGGGCCCAGGTGAATTCGCCGATCGCCACCGTGGCGACCGCTACCAATCCGACCGCCGCCTCGGCGTCGGCGGGCAGCAGTGCGGCGACGCCGTAGTAGACACCCAGGACGGCGGCGAAAGCGACCACGCGAATGACGATTTTCACGGTGCAAACTCCACGGGGGCAATCTCCACGGAGTCAGCATGCCGCACGCGCTGTCTCCCCTACTCGACCGGGAGGCCGAGCCCGCGAGCGATGAGCATGCGCTGAACCTCCGATGTCCCCTCACCGATCTCCAGAATCTTCGCGTCTCGGTAGAACCGGGCGACCGGGTACTCCTCCATGAAGCCATAGCCCCCGAAGACCTGCGTGGCTATGCGTGTAGCGGTCACGGCAGCTTCAGAGGTGTAGAGCTTGGCAATCGAGGCAGCCTGTTTCAACTGTCCCGCGGACGCACCGGCGTCCTTCATGGCGGCTGCCTCATACGTCAGGGCGCGACCCGCCTGAGCCATGACGGCCAGGTCGGCGATCTGGAAGGCGACACCCTGCTTGCGGCCGATCGGGCCACCGAACGTCGTGCGCTCGCCGGCGTATTGGACGCACAGCTCGAGGCACGCCTGGATGCACCCCACGGCCAAGGCCGAGATGGCGATGCGCCCGTCGTCCAGGATGGCGAGGAACTGCGCATAACCCCGCCCGCGCTCCCCCAGCAGATAATCAGCCGGAACGCGGACCCCCTCGAAGGACAGCGGGTGCGTGTCCGAGATGTTCCATCCGAGCTTGTCGTAAGCCGGCTCGACGATGAATCCCGGCGTACCGGACGGGATCGTGATCGCACTGATTTCGGCGGCACCGCTCTCATGCGTGCCAGTGCGCGCCGTCACGGTGACCAGCGAGGTGATCTCCGTGCCGGCGTTGGTGATGAACTGCTTCGCACCGTCAATGATCCAGTGGTCGCCGTCGAGAACGGCCTTGGTGCGTGTCGCTCCGGCGTCAGAGCCGGCGCCCGGCTCGGTCAAGCCGAAGCCGGCGAGCGCACGGCCGGCGACCAGGTCAGGGAGCCAACGCTCCTTCTGCTCGGCTGTACCGAACTCCAGGATCGGGTTGATGCCGAGGCCGACACCGGCCTCGAGGGTGATGCCGATTGCCTGGTCGACCCGACCCAGCTCCTCGATGGCCACGCACAAGCTGGTGAAGTCGCCGCCGGCACCGCCGTATTCTTCGGGAGCGATGAGGCCGAACAGTCCGAGGTCGCCCATCTTGCGCACGAGGTCCACCGGGAAGTGATGCTCGCGATCCCACTGCGCCACGCACGGTGCGATCTCGGCGTCCGCGAACTCGCGGACGGTCCGACGAAAGGCCTCGTGTTCAGCAGTCAGCACCATGATCCGAGCCTAACCCGTCTTGTTAACGATCGTTAACCGGGCCCGAACTTGATCGGCACCTCGACCGAATCGTCGGTGGCTTGATCACCAGACGGATTGGCCTTGCGAATGATCACGAAGCCGTCGTCGGTCACCGGCGCCTTGAATGGCACGGTCGCGGTGAAGCCGATCGGCTTGGTCGTCATCCAGTCGCCCTTGACGGTTGCATAGCCCTCCGCCACCTTCTTGTGGTCGGCATCGGCGATCTCAACCGGGAAGTTGGCCTCGAAGGACCACGGGCCGGGCACAACGCCACGGACGGTGAGTGGGCTCGTGATCCGGTCGCCGGCTTTCGGGGCATTGATCGTCACCGAGTCGCCGTGCTTCGACGTGTACTCCGTCGACGCCTTGGTCGACCCCTCCCTGGACTGCAGGTACCAATATGCGGCGCCGGCCCCGATCGCGACGATCAGCAGCAGGACCAATCCACGAGCCCTCATCGGAACTCCTCCCGTTGTCCTGCTGAGCCTACGACGAGTGTCCCTCGTTCCAGAGCACCAAACGCAGGACACTAGACTTCGGTCGCAGCCCGTATCCGCACGAGGAGAACTGTGAGCAATTCCCAGCCGTCGGCCCTGAAGAAGGTCCTCGTCGCCAACCGTGGCGAAATCGCAGTCCGCGTCATCCGTGCCGCGAAGGACGCCGGAATCGGCAGCATTGCCGTCTACGCCGAACCGGACCGCGATGCGCTGTTCGTCCGCTTGGCCGACGAAGCGTACAGCCTCGACGGCGCCACGCCGGCCGACTCGTACCTCTCGATCGAGAAGATCATCGATGTCGCCAAGCGCAGCGGCGCTGACAGCGTGCACCCGGGCTACGGCTTCCTCGCCGAGAACGCAGGCTTCGCCCAAGCCGTCCTCGACGCCGGGCTGATCTGGATCGGCCCACCCCCGGCCGCCATCGAAGCACTCGGCGACAAGGCAAAGGCCAAGCAGATCGCTGAACAGGCGAATGCCCCGCTCGCCCCGGGTCTGAAGGACCCGGTCAAGGACGCCGACGAGATCGTGGCGTTCGCCAAGGAGAACGGACTCCCCGTCGCCATCAAGGCAGTATTCGGTGGCGGCGGCCGTGGCCTCAAAGTTGCCCGCACGCTGGAGGAGATTCCGGAGGCCTTCGAATCTGCCGTCCGTGAAGCCGTCTCCGCGTTCGGCCGCGGCGAGTGCCTGGTCGAGAAGTTCCTGGACAAGCCGCGCCACGTCGAGACCCAGTGCCTGGCCGACCAGCACGGCAACGTCGTCGTCGTCTCGACCCGCGACTGCTCGTTGCAGCGCCGCCACCAGAAGCTGGTGGAAGAGGCGCCGGCTCCGTTCCTGACCGACGACCAGGTCGAGCTTCTGTACGCGTCATCCAAGGCCATCCTCAAGGAGGCCGGCTACGTCGGGGCCGGAACCTGCGAGTTCCTGGTGGCCCGCGATGGCACCATCAGCTTCCTGGAGGTGAACACCCGTCTCCAGGTCGAGCACCCGGTCAGTGAGGAAGTCACCGGCATCGAACTCGTGCGCGAGATGTTCCGCATCGCTGCTGGTGAGAAGCTCGGATACGACGATCCGGAGATTCGCGGACACTCCATCGAGTTCCGCATCAACGCCGAGGACGGCGGCCGCGGCTTCCTGCCCGCGCCGGGCACGCTCACTGCGTGGCACCCGCCGAGTGGCCCGGGCGTCCGCGTTGACTCCGGTTATGACATCGGCGAGACGATTCCCGGCATGTTCGACTCGCTGGTGGCCAAGTTGATCGTCAGCGGTTCGTCTCGGGAGCAGGCACTGGAGCGCTCCCGTCGTGCACTCGACGAGTTCATCGTCGACGGCATGCCCACGGTCATCCCGTTCCACCGCTCGATCGTCGATGATCCCGCGTACAACGCCTCGAATGGCTCATTTGACGTCTACACCACTTGGATCGAGACCGACTACAACAACCAGCTCGAGCCGTACGCGGGCGGTGCGGCCGACGGCGACGAGCCCGAAGAGCGGCAGAAGGTCACCGTCGAGGTCGGCGGCAAGCGTGTCGAGGTCGTCCTTCCGGCTGGGCTGGGCGCCTCCGGCGCCGTCGCCTCTGGGACCGGGAAGAAGCCGAAGCGGAAGGCCGGCGGCGGTCAGGCTGCAGCCGTCGGCGGGGACTCGCTCACCTCGCCCATGCAGGGCACGGTCGTCAAGATCGCCGTGGAGGACGGTCAGCAAGTGGCCGAGGGCGACCTCGTCGTCGTCATCGAGGCCATGAAGATGGAGCAGCCGATCACCGCCCACAAGGCGGGCACCGTCAGCAACCTCTCGGCCACCGTCGGCGAAACGATCGGCTCCGGCGCGGTCGTCGCCGACATTACGGACTGAGGTCAGGCGCTGACTTCGGGACTCTGACCGGGGGTTCCGGCGGGAGCTGTGGTGTCCGCCTCCCCAAAGGCGACCCCAGCCGCCCACACGAGGGCAGTGACGCCGGCCCAGGTCCATCCACCATCGATGTCGAAGCCGGCGCCGGGGACAAGCCAGTCTGTGAGTGAGAGCGCCACGAACGTCAGCACCAGGCCGCCGACGATCGTGTAGCCGCGAACGAACCGGTCGACGGTGTTCACGACGATCCGGCGCAACGCGACGGTCAGCGCCATGAACACGACCACGGCAGCCATCAGCCACCACAGTTCGGCACTGAAGCCGTCGAACAGCCACGCGGCCAGCGTCAGCGCAACGCCATAGGCAATGGCCGACAACCCCAACGACAGTGCCAGCGACCTCATGGCGGCAGTATGGCAGTCACAGCTACCGTGCTCGACGAGCGATCCGGCTTGCGGGTAATAGCTCAGGATGGGCCAGTACGTCTTCCCCGAACGCGCCGCGCTAGCGGCTCCGTACTGGCCCATCCCTACGCCATGACCGTGAACGCGGCCTCGAAAGGCAACGAGCCGCTCGTCGGCCCGGCCAACTCCCTCGTCGGGGTAAAGGCGGCCGGCTTCGCAGCCGTGCCTGCCGTTGCGACCGTGATGCGCTTGGACCAGCCGCCCAACTGCCTGCCGTCCCTGCCGAACGCGCGAACCTGCGCGTAATAAGTGGTTCCGGACGACAGTCGCCCGAACTGAGCGCCAATCGTGGTCACGACCGGCGCGGAGGGCCGCGCCATCGTCGGGTAGCGCGAAAACCGGACCTGATACTTCGCGGCCCCGCGGACGCCCTTCCAGGCCAAGGCCACTGACGACGTCGTGCGCGATGTCCAGCGGAGCCCCTGCGGGATTCCGGCCTGGCCCGGCGGCGGCCACGTCGTCTTGGCCAACCGGCCAGTCCATTTCGTGTAGCCCCCACCGGACGGGCCCAGCCCACGTACCATCGCGTAGTACGTCGCGCCCGGAACGAGCCCCTTGACCCGCGTTCCCGAAGCCACAACGATCCGACTGGACGCGTGCGTGAAATCGGGCGATCGAGACAGCCGTATCTGGTACTTGGCTGCCCGCTTCACCGGATTCCACCGGTAATCGATGATCGACGTACCCCTGGCCGCCGCACGGAAGCCGGTCAAGCCCGGGGGTGCCCCGGTACTGCCCAGGATCTTCGCGACCGTGTCACGTAACCCTCCGCTGGTGCCAAGCCAGACGTAGGCGTACTGGCCCGGGCACGCTGTGCTGACGACGTCACGGTGACCGGCGATCCGCTCCAGAGTTCGGCCGCCGATCGAAACCTTCCCCTTGGCGGGGATGCGACCGATGGAGAAGCGCCATGCCACGAGACGAGCGGCGGCTGCCTTCATGGCGGACGTTGGCGCCGTTTGGGTGAACGTACCCATCAGGGATACACCCATGGTCAGTTCGTTCACCTTGGCGTTGCCGGAGTGCGCAGCACGCACCTGGCGGGCAATGCCGCCGGCACGACCCTCGAAGATCTGGCCATACCGGTCGACCAGGAAGTTGTAGCCGATGTCGCACCAGTGGTTGGCCTGCATGTGGTACGCCTGAATCGACCGCACGATCCCGGGGGACTCGGCCTTGGAGTAGCCGTTCGACCCGACGGTGTGGTGGATCACGGCGGCCTGCGTGGACGCGCCGTATATGGGGCTCGAGCAGCCGCTTTGTGCGCGAGCGTGCCACGCGCTGCGCAGGATGATGCCCGGCTGGCCGACCGCGGCCGGCGTGACACCGCGGACATCGCCGGGATCGACGGTGGCGATCCGCAGGTCCTTGGGTACGTCGCGGACGGGACTCGTGACGCGGACCGCGACGGCGTCAGCCCACTGGACCCACTGCGGCTCGGTTCCCGGGCGGCCCTCCTCCGGCGTGCTGTTCTCCTGGTCGAGCCCGGTCCAGTCCGACCAGCCCTGCTTGCCGCGCCACCGCACCGAAACCTTCGCGGACAGGGGAACGCCCGATTCCCACGTCACGCCGACGAGTGCAAAGGGGTCAACCTTGCGCGGCGTCAGTTCGGCGATGACCACCGGTGCCTGAGCGCTGGGTTCCGGGCTGGATCCGTCGGCCTCGGCTTCGGCCCCACCCTGTCCCGCGGCCGAGCGGGTGGCGCCCGAGGTATGGGGAGCGGGTTCAACCGGGACGTCGGTTCTCACGGTGGGAACGGCCAGCTGATCCACGACGACGCGGGGAGTGCCGAGATCCTCGCCCACCGGCTGGCTGCCGAGGCTGTGCCATGCCAAGGTCGATCCGAGCAGTCCAAACGTCAGGACGTAGGGCGCGAGTCGCACGAGCACACGCCGAGAACGCATGAGGACCAGTCCAATCGAGCGGCGAGGTTGGGGAAGAAGCTGTGGCTAGTGTGATCAGTGTGAAAATTGTCGCTTGAGGGAAAATTGCACACTAGATTTGCCCGTTTTACAAGCACCTACGCCCTGACCTGCTGTAATTTCCGGGTCGGCGACTGAAATGAACGTCGTCGATCAACCGGGCTTCGTCAGGGAACGACTTGGCGATGAAGCCGGCGAGCGGCTTCGGCGACGGATCCGGATAGCGATGGATACACCGTGAAAGCGTCCGAGACCTGGTCCACTGTGAGCTGCATCGAGACCGCCAGCGACACCACGTGGATCAGCTCGCTGGCGCGCGGACTGACGATCACGCCCCCCAACACCGTGCCGGTCGACTTCCGGGAGTAGAGCTTGACGAAGCCGTCATGGATGCCCTGCATCTTGGCGCGTGGGTTGGTCGCCAGCGGGAGCATGGCCACATCGACATGCAGGCCGGCGTCTTGCAGTCCGGACTGCGACGGCCCGACGGTCGCGATCTCGGGTGACGTGAAGATGTTGCTCGACGCCTTCGACAGGTCCAGCGGATGGACGGCGTCGCCGAGCAGGTGGGCCATCGCGATGCGGCCCTGCTGGGCCGCGACTGACGCCAGCATCAAGACGCCGGTGCAGTCCCCCGCGGCGTAGATGCCGGGCGCAGACGTCCGTGACACGCGATCGACCTTGATGAATGCTCGGTCGTCGAGCGCGACGCCGACGGCTTCCAGCCCGAGATCGGCGGTGCTCGGGATCGAGCCGAGTGCGAGCAGGCAGTGACTGCCGTCGACGGTCCGACCGTCGTCCAAGGTGACGCGAACCCCGTCGCCGCGCCGCTCAACACGCTCCATTCGCGACCGGCCCAGGACGGTCATGCCCCGCCGCGTGAAGACGTCTTCGATGAGCGTCGCTGCGTCCTGGTCCTCGCCGGGAAGGACACGCTGGCGGCTCGAGACCAGGGTGACGTGGCAGCCGAGACCGTTGTAGGCGCTCGCGAACTCTGCTCCGGTAACACCGGAACCGACCACGATCATGTGCTCGGGGACGTCCTGGAGCGCGTAGATCTGCTCCCACGTGAAGATGCGCTCGCCGTCCGGCTGCGCCGCATCGACGACCCGCGGATGTGCACCGGTGGCAATGAGAACACCGTCGGCCGGAACGTAACGCTCGCCCGCCTCGGAGGTCGCGATGACGCCGCCGGTGCGATCGAGGCGGCCAACGCCGGAAATGATCTCGACTCCGCTGACCTGGAGGCGCTCGGCGATGTCATCGGACTGCGCCGCGGCCAGGCTGAGCACGCGCTCGTTGACCGCCGCGAGGTTGACGCGGGCATCGGTCGGCACAACCACACCGAGCTCGGCGGCGGACCGCCCGTCGTTCAGCAGGTCGGACGTCGCGATGAGTGTCTTGCTGGGCACACAGTCGGTGAGTACGGCCGAGCCGCCCGGCCCGTCCCGCTCGATCAGGGTGACCTCGGCGCCGAGTCGCGCGGCGACCAGGGCCGCTTCGTACCCACCGGGTCCTCCCCCGACGATCGTGACCCGCGCGGCGGTCATCAGATGTCGCCGGTCCGCTCGTAGTCCAACAGAAGGTCGATGCGCCGCTGATGTCGGGGCTCGTCACTCCACGGGGTGGTGAGGAAGGCCTCGACGATCGCGGTCGCCTCGTCCTGCGTGTGCATTCGGGCGCCGACCGAGACAACCTGCGCGTTGTTGTGCTGGCGGGCCAGTGACGCGGTTTCGGTGCTCCAGGCGAGCGCTGCCCGGATCCCCGCGACCTTGTTCGCGGCGATCTGTTCGCCGTTGCCGGACCCGCCGATGACGATGCCGAGCGAGCCGGGATCGTCCACCACAGCCTGGGCCGCATGCACGCAGAACGGCGGGTAGTCGTCGAGAGCGTCGTATTCGAAGGCGCCGTGGTCGACCGGCACGTAGCCGTTGTCGGCGAGCCAGCCGAGAAGGTGGGTCTTCAGCTCATATCCGGCGTGGTCAGCGGCAAGGTGGACGCGCATGCGCCGAGCGTAGCGAGGCGGGTCCTCCGGCGCGCTACTCGATCGCCGGAGTGGCTACCGGCAACGCATGCCCGGCGCGCATCTCGGCCACCAGAGATGCCACCACAGCGTCAAGCTCGCCGTGGTGCAGCGCGGCGACGGCCCGCTGACGTTGATAGGAGGCGCCGGTTTCGATGATCCGGTTGATGCCGTCCAGCTCGTCCAGGCAGCCAAGCCGGTCGGCGATGGGCTCGAGCTGGATCAGCAGTCGCTTGAGGTCGGTCGTGACCAGATCCTCGTCGGCCCCCTCGTTGAGGATGAGAATCGCGTCCATTCCGTAGCGGGCCGAACGCCACTTGTTCTCCTGCGAGAACCATGGCGGCAGGTTCGGCAGCGTGCGGCCCGCGTCGAGCTCGCTGGAGAAGTGCTCAACCAGGCAATGGGTGAGCGCTGAAATGCTCAGCAACTCGTCAAGGGTGGGTATGCCGTCGCACACCCGCACCTCGAGCGTCCCGAACTTCGGCGACGGCCGCAGGTCCCAGCGGATCTCGTCAAGTTGGTCGATGACGCCCGTCTTGAGCAGGTCGGCCGCATAGGCCTCGAACTCGGACCAGTGCTGGAACTGGAAGGGCAGGCCTGCTGTCGGTAGCTGCTGGAACATCAGGGCGCGGTTGGAGGCATAGCCGGTGTCCTCACCGCCCCAGAACGGAGACGACGCGCTGAGCGCCTGCAGGTGCCCGTAGTACGACAGCATGGCCGCGCTGATGGGAAGGACCTTGTCCCGGCTCTCGATACCGACGTGGACGTGTACGCCGTAGATCAGCATTTGCCGGCCCCACCACTGCGTGCGGTCGATGAGGGTCTGGTAACGCGCCTTGTTCGTCATCTTCTGGTGGTCCCAGCGCGCAAATGGGTGCGTGCCGGCGCACATCAACTCCACCCGCAGCGGATCAGTGACCTCCCGGATCTCGTCGACCGCGCGTTGGAGATCGGCACCGGCCTCCCGCACGTTGTGCCCGACGCTGGAGATGACCTCGACCGTGTTGAGCAGCAACTCCTGCTTGATTGACGGGTGCTCGGTCGCATCATGCGGCCGGACGGCATCGAGCACTGTCATGGCCACCTGGCGCAGGTCACCGGAATCGGAGTCGACGAGCGCCAGCTCCCATTCGATCCCGACAGTGGACCGCTCCGAGACGGCGAAGGGGATGTGCACACCTCAAGTGTGTCGCACACACGAGCCATAGGCTTGCCGTCATGCCCGGAACGAACCTGACTCGAGAAGAAGCCCAGCAGCGCGCCGCCGTCATCTCGCCCAGCCACTACGTGGTCGAGCTCGATCTCAGCGGCGACAGCTCGGCAGGGTTCGGCTCGATCACGACCGTCCAGTTCAGCGCCACGCCCGGGTCTTCGACCTTCGCCGACTTGGTGGACGGCGACATCGCATCGATCACGCTCAACGGCCTCGAGCTCGATCCGGCCACGTACGCGGACAGCCGGATCCCGCTGCCCAACCTCCAGTCCGAGAACGAGCTGCGGGTCGAGGCCACCTGCCGCTACTCGCACTCCGGCGAGGGCCTGCACCGGTTCGTCGATCCGGTCGACAACGGCGTTTACCTCTACACCCAGTTCGAGGTGCCGGACGCCCGCCGCGTGTTCACGACGTTCGAGCAGCCAGACCTCAAGGCCACCTTCGAGTTCCACATCACGGCGCCGGCAGACTGGTCGGTGACGTCCAACTCGCCCACGCCCGAGTCCGAGACGGTCCGCGAGGGCGTCTCGGTCTGGCGCTTCGCGTCGACCAAGAAGATGCCGACCTACATCACCGCCCTGGTTGCCGGCCACTACCACCAGGTGACCGACGCCTATTCGGGCGCGTACGGGGAGATCCCGCTCGGCGTCTTCTGCCGGCAGTCACTGGTCGAGCACCTCGACGCCGACGAGATCTTCAGCATCACCAAGCAGGGCTTCGAGTTCTTCGAGCGCACCTTCGAGATGGGCTACCCGTTCGGCAAGTACGACCAGCTGTTCGTCCCCGAGTACAACATGGGCGCGATGGAGAACGCCGGCTGTGTGACGTTCCGCGATGAGCTCATCTTCCGCAGCCGCCAGACGATCGCCGCATACGAGCAGCGGGCCAACACGATCCTGCACGAGATGGCGCACATGTGGTTCGGCGACCTCGTCACAATGAAGTGGTGGGACGACTTGTGGCTCAACGAGTCGTTCGCCGAGTTCGCCGCCCATCACTCCTCGACCGAGGCGACCCGGTTCACCGATGCGTGGACCGGCTTCACGAACAACCGCAAGAACTGGGCCTACCGGCAGGACCAGCTGCCATCGACGCACCCGATCGCGGCTGACAACTACGACCTGCATGCGGTCGAGGCCAACTTCGACGGCATCACCTACGCCAAGGGCGCCTCTGCGCTGCGGCAGCTGGTCGCCTGGGTCGGCGAGAAGGACTTCTTCGCCGGGCTGCGCGCCTACTTCACCAAGCACGCCTACGGCAACACCGAGCTGTCCGACCTCCTCGCCGAGCTCGAGGCCGCGTCCGGCCGTGAGTTGGGTGACTGGGCTGACGAGTGGCTCCAGACGTCGGGCGTGAACACGCTCCGTGCCGACTTCGACGTCGACGAAAATGACGTCTTCACCCGCTTCGCCATCGAGCAGACCGCCATCGAGCCAGTGGGGGCATCTCCCGCCAACAAGGGCGTAGCCGGCGGGGGACCGACGCTGCGCCGCCACCGGATCGCCATCGGCCTGTACAACCGGGTCGAGGGTCAACTGGTGCGGACCGAGCGGGTCGAGGTCGATGTGCGCGGGCCCTCGACGCCGGTCAACGAACTCCTTGACCACCGGGTGCCCGACCTGATCTTGCTCAACGACGACGACCTGACGTATGCCAAGATCCGGCTCGACCA
>DATLCL010000177.1:0-2482 GCA_035526415.1 Aeromicrobium sp. | reverse complement strand
GCAGCGCAGACAAGCGCCGCGATCGTAGCCCGTCCGGATTGGGATTGGAATAGCGATTTCGGCTGCCACGCAAAGGAGAAGACCAGCGTCCAACCAGGCTTCCTGGGCGGAGTCGGTCGGTGCTCGCTTTTAGGTTGACCCGCCGGCTAGATGTGTCGTTCGACCCCTCCGGCAGGTGGACGCTGCGCCGGTCGAACTCAAATAAAAGAGGGCCGGCGTTTCCGCCGGCCCTCTGTAACTTCTACGGTTTGGTCGATCCCTACGGGGTATCGACTCGAACGATGGTCGGGTTCGGGAGCCCGGCACTGCCGCTGTACGCGACCGAGCCGAGGTACTTGGTTCCGGCGGCCAGACCGCTGAAATTCAGCGTGATGGTGCCGGTTGTACCGGTTGTGGCGGACGCCGGCGCGGTGACGGCCATGTTGCCCGCATCAGTGGATCCGAGGACCCATGAGAAGAGGGTGTACTGGGCGTCCGGACCGTCCGTCCCCCAGCCATGAACGACCACGCGGTAGGTGCCGTCCGCTGGATTCAGAAGGTTGACCTCCTCGGCCGACGTGCCGCCGCCGCTGCTGCCAACGTTGGTGCCGGCGGCATTGAACACACATAGGTCGATGTCGTCATCGCCGTCGGTGAAGGCGTCAAACAGCGAGAACCTTGCGTATGTCGTGCCAGCTGGCACAACCACGGGGTGGATCTGCGCGTTCGGTGCGGTAAGGCTGCAGGCGCCGTCGGTCGGATCGTCGAGGACGGTCCGGGCTTCGGTCACGGCAGGGACCAAGCCACGCGCCGTGGCTGAGAACGCGCCCGTGTAGCCGAAGGTGACGTTGTAGTTGATCGTGCCGCCGGTGCCCGAGACCTGCTTCGGTGCGGCCATGGCGACCGGCCGCACCACGAGCGGGATACGGACGTTGTGCGAGCCGTCTGACAACGTCAGCTGGCCGCCCGTGTAGGCGTTGAGCGTCGCCGTCGTCCGGGTGAATGTGACGGTCAACGTTCCGGTTGCCCCCGGAGCAAGGGTCAGTGAGCTCGGCGACACCGCGGTGGTGATGCCGGACATGCCCGTCACTGCCGGCGTATAGGTCGCCGAGGCGTTGCCCACGTTGCGAACCTTGCGGGTGACAGTCTGGATGCCCGCCAGGTCGCCGATGGCGATCGAGGCGGAGTTGAAATTGCTGGCGTCAGACGAGTAGCCGGCGGTGGCCAAAGCCGCGCAGGTTCCCGCACCGACTGCAGTGGAGTTGCCGCACAGGAAGGCGAGCCAGTCGTTCCAGCCGGAGTCGAAGACCAGGCCGGGATTCGTCGCCGAGTTTGGCCGCACGTGGCCAGCACCCTGGCGGAAGATCACGAGAGGATTCGTGTTCGGGCCATCGAGCACGTCGTAGGCGCTGGTCATGAGCGCCGACTTGATGGCCATCGGCGACCAGTTCGGATGAGCCTGCTTGAGCAGCGCGGCAAGGCCGGCGACGTGAGGCGCCGACATCGACGTGCCGCTGTACAGGTTGAAGTCGCGACCGGAGTTCGGCAGCGTTGGCGACACCGCGGCCAGGATGTCCTGACCCGGTGCAATCACATCCGGCTTGAGCAGGTCGCCGCCGCCCGCGATGAGCGGACCGCGCGACGAGAAGCTCGCCGTGAACGGCGCCGGAGCGTTAGTGACAATAGTCGCCTGATTGATCGTCGCCGTCGCGCCGGCAGTTGCGGCGTATGCCTTTACCGCCGCGCGATCGGTGCTCTGCAGATGGACGGTCGGTACGAAGTGGAAGTCCGCGTTGAGCGAGTTGGGGCTCGTGTTGAGGAGGATCATCCCCACACCGCCGGCCTCCTGGACCGCCTTGCTCTTGTTCGTGCGACCGGTGACGCCGCGGTCACAGACCACGATCTTGCCGGCAACGAGCGCCGGGTCAAGCACCACCGCACCATCGCTGGCGCCGTAGCAAAGAGCCAGCTGTGTGGCATTGGCACCGGCCAGGCCGGCAGCAGTCGAGTCGATAAGCGGACGCGAGCCAGTGGCTGAGGCCACAGAGGCGCCGCTGTAGGTGACGTTGTTGCCGAGAGTCACAGAGCCCTGGCCGTCACGGCTGTGCGTGCCCGCGGCGACCGTGGTGATCCACGGGCTCGGGTGCGCGACTGTGCTGGTCGTGGGGCCGCTGTTGCCGGCCGAGGCCGCAACGAAGACGCCCGCCCTGGCAGCGAAGAGGAACGAGATCTCCGCCGGATCGGCGAAATTCGTCGTGGTGCCGCTGATGGAATAGTTGATGACATCGACGCCGTCGGCGACGGCCTGGTCGATGGCGGCCACGAGGTCGCCGGACTGGCCGCTGGCAGTCTCGCCCGCCTCGGTCGACCACAGAGCCTTGTACATGGCGACTCGCGCCCGGGGCGCGATACCGCTGACGTTGCCGAACCCTGCCGCAGGCCCGGTGGTGGTCACGTTGTGATTGCCGCCTGAGGTCGAGCTGGTATGGGTGCCGTGGCCGTT
>DATLCL010000175.1:0-11950 GCA_035526415.1 Aeromicrobium sp. | reverse complement strand
CAAACGAACTGCGCGACGCCGCAGCGAAGGTTCTCGGGCTGCTGCTCGATCCACCCAGTGATTCGTCGCGCGACCGCCGGCCGGCGGCGGGGGCTGCATCGATGGACGGCGTCACCGACGGGGGCATCTGGGCAAACATCGAGGCGACGCGGGCTCCCGACCGGCCCGGGCTTCGCGAACTCCTCCGGCACGGCAGCGACTCGACTGTCTTGTTGTCGGGGAGCGGCACGGGCGAACGAAACCCCGCCATCCTGGTCGCCTTGGCCCGGCTGGATGGCGTCGCCTGCGTCGTGGTCGGGCACGACCGCGCGGCAGAGGCCGACGCCCCGCTCGGGCCAGCCGGGCTGCGCCAGGCACAGCGCGGCATGCGGCTGGCCGACGAGTTGAACCTGCCGCTCGTCACCGTGGTCGACACTGCCGGTGCCGACCTCTCCGAAGAGGCCGAGCTGGGGGCGATGGCCGGCGAGATCGCACGGACACTCGCGCTGTTGACCACGCTGCGGGTACCTACCATCGGCGTGTTGCTGGGCCAAGGCTGCGGCGGCGGCGCGCTGGCCCTGCTGCCCGCGCAGACGGTCATCGCGACAGAGCGGTCGTGGCTTTCACCCCTCCCGCTCGAGGGTGCGAGCGCCATTCTCTTCGGCACTACGGATCGCGCAGCCGACATGGCGCGCCGCCAGCGGGTCGGTGCCCTGGACCTGGCTGCGGACGGCATCGTCCACCACGTCGTCCCCGAGCATCAACGCGACGAATCTGCGACGCTCTGCAACGCTGTCGCCGCCGAAGTCGCGGCGCAACTTCGCGGTGGAAGGCCATGAGCCAACACAGTGAGTTCACCGAACTCATCCGGCGGCGCGACGGCGTCGACGCGTTCAACGAGATGAGCCGCATCGCCCTCTCCGACGACCGCCCGGCGCGCGTCCGATTGGTCGTCGAGGACGGCCCGGCCGTCGTGGCACTCGCGTTCGCCGTCGGGGATGCACCCGTCGACCTGGCCGTGCACCCAGACCACCGGCGACGCGGCCACGGGGCTGCGCTCCTGGACATGCTGCTGAGCCAGGGCGAGCGGCGGTTCTGGGCACATGGAGACCTACCCGCGGCTCGCGGGTGGGCCGCTCTTCTCGGGTTGCAACGAGAGCGGACGCTGCTGCGCCTCGCACTGCGGCCGGACGCGCAGACCGGTGTAGTCGAGGCGCCCTACGGAACGACGATCAGACCATTTCGCGACGACGACGTTCCCGGCCTGGTCGCTGTCAACGCGCGGGCGTTCGTCAGGCATCCCGAGCAGCGGCTCATGGATCGCGCGGACTTCGAGCGGCGCAGCCGGTCCGACTGGTTCGACCCGGCTGGGTTGTTCGTCGCCGAGCGAGCAGGCCAGATCGTCGGTTTCCACTGGACGAAGGTCAATCACGGCATGGGCGAGGTCTACCTGCTTGCCGTCGACCCGAATCGACGCGGTGAGCAGCTCGGTGCTGCCCTTCTGTCGCGGGGGCTGGAACATCTCGCGGAGGTCGGGGTCGACGGGGTCGAGCTCTACGTCGAGGAAGACAACGTACGTGCGCTCGATCTCTACACCGCAGCCGGCTTCGCCCAAGTCAGCCGCGACGTGCTCTACGTCAGCACGACGCCGGGAGCAGGGGACCCTGCCCGGTCATGAGGTATTCGGAGTCAACCGGGTGGTCATAGGTCAGCACCGCGGTGCGTCCGTCACTGGTGGCTGACCGGATACGGAGCACCTCTGCCATGTCGCCCCTTCGGCCGATGAACGGGCCCAGGCTCAGGGCGCCACGGACGCGCGCCTGCTCGGCAGCGACCGACGCCGACGGGAAGGTCATGGCCACGAAGAAGCGCTGCGTTCCCAAGTTCGCGTCTCGGAGGCCACGGGCGAGGACGGAGTAACGCACCACCCGGCCGAACCGCCGCTCGGCGGCTTCGACCTGACGCGCCGTCTCCGATTCGCGGCCCGGCTCGGTCGCCCTGCACCCGAGACCCCGCGCCTGAATGAGAGCCGTGTGCACCCCGGTCAATGCCGACGTCGCATCCGCCACGGCGCGGTTTCGCACGAAGGACGAGGCGTGCCCCCGGACCACCGATGCAACGGCCGCGACGGCACGCGGGCCGGCACCGAACACGACGACACCGTCTTGGGGGAGGACGGACACGGCGCCGTAGATCGACTCCTCCCCGGCCAGGCGACCCGTCGCCGACCAGACCAACGTCGACTTGCTTTGTCTGAAGCCGGCTTTGCGCAAGCGGGCGGCCGTCGGCATCGCGCCCTTGAGGCGGACGACGGCGGCTTCGCCGAAGCCACCCTGTCCGTACACCTCCCACTGGAGGTCACGGAGCCGCAGCCCGAGTGCACTGGCCAGACCCGGGGCCACGTCGATCAGCGCCGACCGTGTCACGAGATCGCGTTCCCGGGCCGTGTTCAACGAACCGGTCCGCGTTACGTAGGACCAATCGGTGAAGCCTGCGACGGTCGTCGACTGCGGCAGCGAACTCATCGCTGCGGCCAGGGGTCCACGGCCGTGCGCCGGACCCGAACCGCCGACTGAGATGCCCACCGCGACGGCAGCTGAGGCGACCACCACGGACGCCGCCAGTGCGGTGCGCCTCCCGGCACGAAACATTCCGTCTCCTCTATGCGCGACAGCCGCCGCTCCGGCATGGAGAATACGCACCATGGCAGGACCGCGCGTGATCCATGCGGCCGGCGGCGTCGTGTGGCGACCTCGACCCCTTCGGAACCCGGAGGACACGAAGGAACGTGTTGAGGTGCTTATCGTCCACCGTCCGGGCTACAGGGACTGGACGTTTCCGAAGGGCAAGCCAGACCGGGGCGAATCGCTACCGGTCACCGCCGTGCGCGAAATCGAGGAAGAGACGGGATACACCGTCCGGCTCGGGCATCCGCTGCCGGAGACGATCTACCGCGTCAAGGGCGGGATGAAGCGAGTCTCGTACTGGGCGGCGCGGCCAGTGGGCAAACCGGCGAAGTTCAAGGCGAACAATGAGATCGACGAGGTGCGATGGGTTGGCGTCAAGAAGGCGCGCAAGCTGCTCACCTACGACCACGACCGCATCCTCCTCAAGGCGTTCACCGCCCTGTGCGATGCCAAGGCACACAAGACGAGAACCGTCATCCTCCTGCGCCACGCCCAGGCACGCACCCGAAACGGCTGGAAGGCCGATGACCTGGAGCGACCGCTGACCAAGCCGGGTGAAGCCCAGTCGCAGAGGTTGGCGCCGCTGCTGCGGGCATACGGCGTGAAATGCATCCTGACCAGCCCCGCCGTCCGGTGCGCACAGACCGTCGATGCCTACGCCCGCTCGGTCAAGGCACTGATGGAGGTCGACGACCGGCTGGCCGAGGAGACGAAGCCGCGAGCCGTCGAACGGTCCATCGCGACCGTGCTGGAGCGCACGGGTCCCATCGTGGTCTGCTCACACCGCCCGACGCTGCCGTGGATCTTTGCGACGCTCCGCATCGAGTCGCGTGAGCTGGCCCAGGGCGAGGGTGTCGTCGTCCACCATCGACGCGGCCGCGTGGTCGCAGTGGAACCGTTCGCGCACCGCGCCGCACGGCATTAGCGCTGCTGAGCGAGCTTGTTCCGCGCGGTTGCCCCGAGCATTGGTCCACCGTTCACGCTGCGTTAACCCAACGACCCGGATCGGTTTATCTGACCTCCCTAGCGTCCGTAGGTGAAAGCCGGCATTCCGTCGGCCATCACCGAGAGGGAAACACTCGATGAACCGCAGGACAGTGCGCACGCCGGCGATAGCCGTTGCAGCGCTCACCCTTGCCCTTGGCCTCACCGCGTGTGGCGCTGCCAACGAAGACGGTGGCAGCAAGGCGGCCGACTCGAAGTTGACGGGCACCCTGAACGCCGGAGGCTCGAGCGCCCAGGAGTCAGCCGTCGCAGCATGGAAGAAGGCATTCCAGACCACCAACCCTGACGTCACCATCAACTACGACCCGGTCGGCTCGGGCGGCGGACGCGAGCAGTTCCTGGCTGGTGGCCTTGCCCTCGCCGGCTCCGATGCCTTCCTCGATGACGAGGAGCTGACGAAGGCGAAGGAGCGCTGCTCCAGCGATGTCGTCGAAGTTCCGACGTACATCAGTCCGATCGCGGTCATTTTCAACGTCAAGGGCGTCGATGAGCTGAACCTGTCGCCCAAGACCATTGGCGGCATCTTCGAGGGCACCATCACCACGTGGAACGACGCGGCGATCACGGCCGACAACCCGGATGCGAAACTGCCGGCCACCAAGATCACGCCGGTGCACCGCTCAGATGACTCGGGCACGACGAAGAACTTCACCGACTACCTCGACCAAGCCGCCGAAGGCGCTTGGAAGGGTGGCGCTGTGGAGACGTGGCCCGTCAAGGGCGGCGAGGCCGCTGAAGGTACGTCGGGTGTCGTTGCTGCGGTGACGAACGGACAGGGCACGATCGGCTACGCCGACGCCAGCCAAGCCGGCGAGCTCGGCAAGGCCAACGTGAAGGTGGGCGACTCGTACACCGAGGTCACCCCGGATGCCGCCGCGAAGATCCTGGACAAGTCGACGCAGGTCGAGGGCCGGGCGGCCACCGACATCGCGATCGAGGTTGACCGCAAGGTCGCCGAGAAGGGCGTGTACCCGATCGTCCTGGTCTCGTACCAGATCGCCTGCCAGACGTACGACGACAAGGCCACGGCCGACCTCGTCAAGGGCTGGTTGTCCTACGTGACCAGCGCCGAAGGCCAGGACGTCGCCGCGACCGACGCCGGCTCCGCGCCGCTGTCGGATGCGGTCGCCGACAAGGTCAAGACTGCCGTCGATTCGATCTCGGCGGCCTGATTGCAACCGGCCGCCCGTCGCGTCCCCAGGGACCGTCGGGCGGCCGGCCCAATCCCCAACAGAGTGAGAGAGCAGTGACCACGACCACCCGAGCCCGCCGATCAGCGGACCTCGACGGCCCCGCCGTCACCCGCTTGGGCGACCGCGTCTTCACTGGAGTCTCCACCGGCGCCGCCACCGTCATCCTGCTGGCGCTGGCCGGCGTCGCCATCTTCCTGACGGCAGAGGGCATACCCGGCATCACCGCGTCGCCTGACCAGGTCAAGAGCGGCAAGGAGTTCCTGCCGTATGTCTGGCCATTGGTCTACGGCACGCTCCTGGCCGCCGTCCTCGCGCTCGTCATGGCCGTCCCGGTGGCCATCGGCGTCGCGCTCTACATTTCGCACTACGCGCCCCGCCGCCTTGCAACCGTCCTCGGCTACCTCGTCGACCTGCTGGCCGCCGTCCCCAGCGTCGTGTACGGCTTGTGGGGCATCGGGTGGCTGGCTCGAAAGCTTGTGCCGCTGTATGAGTGGCTCAACGCCACCTTCGGGTTTCTTCCCTTCTTCGGGGCACCGTCGGCGACCGGACGGACGATCCTGACCGCGAGCATCGTGCTGTCCGTCATGATCCTGCCGATCATCACGGCGATCTGTCGTGAGGTCTTCCTCCAGACGCCGCGATTGCATGAAGAGGCGGCCCTCGCCCTCGGCGCCACGCGGTGGGAGATGGTGCGGTACGCCGTCCTGCCGTACGGCCGCTCCGGCATTGTCTCGGCGTCGATGCTCGGCCTCGGGCGGGCGCTCGGCGAGACGATGGCGGTCGCGATGGTCCTGTCGGCCACTGCTGGCGTCGTCACGCTCGACTTGATCGGTTCGACGAACCCGAGCACGATCGCCGCCAACATTGCCCTCGGCTTCAAGGAGGCCAGCGGGCTCACGGTCAACGCCCTGATCGCCAGCGGCCTGGTCCTCTTCGTCATCACTTTCGTGGTGAACTTCGCAGCGCGCTGGATCGTGAACCGCCGGCGCGAGTTCTCGGGGGCGAACTGATGACCACGACCATGGCACCTGAACCCATCAAGGCGGTGGCGCGGCCGATGCAGTCGCCTCGTCACGTTCGTCGCAAGGTCGTCGACAAGTTGGTGACCGTCCTGGTCACGACAGCCTTCGTGGTGGCGATGCTGCCGCTGTTCAGCATCCTGTGGACCGTCGTCTCCAAGGGAGCTGCCGTCCTCAGCGGGGAGTTCTTCACCTATTCGATGCGCAACGTCGTCGGCGAAGGCGGCGGCATTTACCACGCGCTGATCGGCACCCTGCTCATCACCGGCGCGGCCGCCGTCATCTCGATCCCGATCGGCCTGCTGACGGCGATCTACCTCATCGAGTACGGCGAGGGGCGGCCGCTCGCGCGGGTAGTCACCTTCCTCGTCGACGTCATGACCGGCATCCCGTCGATCGTGGCCGGCTTGTTCGCGTACGCGCTCTTTGTCCTGTTCGCCGGACCCGGCGTACGGATGGGCTTCGGTGGAGCCGTCGCGCTCTCCTTGCTCATGATCCCGGTCGTCGTGCGTTCCAGCGAGGAGATGCTCAAGCTGGTGCCCAACGAGCTGCGCGAGGCCTCCTACGCGCTCGGCGTCCCGAAATGGCGCACGATCCTGAAGGTGGTCCTGCCGACCGCCCTGGCCGGCATCATCACCGGCATCACGCTGGCGATTGCCCGCGTCATCGGTGAGACCGCGCCGCTGCTCATCATCGCGGGCGTATCCGACTCGGTGAACTTCAACCTTTTCAACGACCGGATGGCGACACTTCCGGTGTTCACCTACTCGGCCATCGCGTCGCCCGGCTTCCCACCTGGCCCGAGCATCGACCGCGCCTGGGGAGCGGCGCTCGTCCTGCTCATCATCGTCATGTTGCTCAACCTGCTGGCACGCATCGTGTCCGCGGTTTTCTCACCCAAGGGGGAGCGATGACCGAAACGTTTTCTGGAGGAGACATGAATCTCGCCGTGGCAACCCCGCCGACTCCCGTCGTGCCGGAGCACCCGCACGCCCCCGCCGCGAAAGGAGCCTCGATGGCCACCAGCATCGACGTTGCCAGCCTCAACATCTTCTACGGCGACTTCCTCGCTGTGGAGGACGTGACACTGTCCATCCCGGCACGCTCGGTGACGGCGCTCATCGGCCCGTCCGGCTGCGGCAAGTCAACCTTCCTGCGCTCGCTGAACCGCATGCATGAGGTCATCCGTGGCGCGCGCGTCGAGGGCAAAGTGCTCATCGACGGCCGCGATCTCTACGCGTCAGACGTCGACCCGGTCGACGTCCGCCGGATGGTCGGCATGGTCTTCCAGCGTCCCAACCCGTTCCCGACGATGTCGATCTACGACAACGTCCTGGCCGGCCAGCGGCTCAACGCCGGCCGGATCAAGCGGTCTGAAGCCGACGACATCGTCGAGCGTTCGCTGCGCCGCGCCGGGCTCTGGCTCGAGGTGCGCGACCGGCTCGACCGTCCCGGTTCGGGCCTGTCGGGTGGCCAGCAGCAGCGCCTCTGCATCGCGCGTGCCATCGCCGTCGAGCCACAGGTGCTGCTCATGGACGAGCCGTGCTCAGCACTCGACCCCATCTCGACCAGTGTGATCGAGGACTTGATCCACGAGCTCAAGGAGCTCTACACGATCGTCATCGTGACCCACAACATGCAGCAGGCCGCGCGCGTGTCCGACGTCACCGGGTTCTTCAACCTGGCCGGCGTCGGCAAGCCGGGCCACCTCGTGGAGACCGGCCGCACCGAGAAGATCTTCTCCAACCCGGAGGACCCGGCGACCGAGGCCTACATCCAGGGCCGCTTCGGCTGATACCGAAGAACAAGAAGCCCGCGGATCCAGACGGACCGCGGGCTTCTTGTTGGATTTGTTGGATGTGTCAGTGGCCGCACTCGTCCCAGCAGTGGTCGCGGAACTCGGCGCCGGCTGGCGCGCGTAGGTAGGTGAAGTCCGCATCGGGATGCGCGTGCGGCATCTCCTTGTGACGGATCGGGTATCCGTGTGCCAGCGTGCGGACTTGGCGGCTGTCCATCTCGAACGACGACTCTTCCATGGTTCGCACTCCCCCTGATCGGCTCATTACTGACGCTACGGGGGTACTCATGAGTAGGCCAGACCGCGGACGTAAGACTTTGATGTCAAACGCATTACGTACTGGCGTCTAGCGTCCGGATCGCGAGTGTCTCGGTCGGCGTCGGATCGGCCAGGCAGGACAGCCGTGCCTCCGGGCCGGCAACCCGCTCGACCTCGGCCGTGATCGACGACGGCAGGACCTCACCCCCGGTGAGCTCCACGCGCCACCGATCGGCTCCCAGCGCCTCGACGGACACCGCCTCGATGTCGTCCGCACCCGCCGGACCCCAGCGTCGGTGCGCCTCGACCGCAACGGCCTGCGCGGCCGGCGCCATCCAGCTGAACCCGCGCACGTGCTCGGCGGAGATCTCCGACTTCTCGAGGTGAGTGTCGACGACGTCGACGGCTGTGTCTGCCTCGACGCGGCCGTAGTAGGTGCCATCCAAGGGAAGCACCAGGTTGGCGGCGAACCGGTGTCCGCCGACGTGCGTGCACTCCCATACGAGGTCACTGTGCGCTTGGGCCAACGCAGCCGCGACCGGGCGCCCGCGCAGGCCGCAGCAGGCGTCGTGGCGCGCGTGGGTACAGACGAGGACGACGGGGTCGGCCGCCCAGCGATCGGACGGCGCGGACGCGGCGGCCTCGACGAGCGCGCCGAGATCTGCCTCCGCAGACCAGACACCCCAATATGAGCGGCGCTGCTGCGCGTCGTAGACAGCCCACCGCCGTTCGGCGGGGGTCCGCGCCCCCGGTCGGCGGATCAGCAGCAGCTTTGCGGACGTGGCCTCGCAGACCGCCGCGAGCTCAGCGCGAAGGTCCTCGGAGAATGCGTCCAGCGCCTTGTGCGGCCAGGGGGTCGGGAACTCGACAAGGACGAAACGGTCAGCGCGCGATGCCGTGCCCATCAGGAGTTCGCCGCGGGACTCGGCGTCCTCAGCGCACCGAAACGCCGCGGTCACGACTCGATGATGAGATGGATCAGCTCGTAGGCCAGAGCGCCGACCAGGCCGGCCATCGGCAGCGTGATGACCCATGCGGTCACGATGCTGCGCGCCACGCCCCAGCGCACGGCGCCAAAACCCTTCGTCGCGCCCACACCCATCACTGATGACGTCATCGTGTGAGTGGTCGACACCGGAGCGCCCTGCCCGATCGCCATGAAGTACAACACGAACGACGCGGTCACCTCAGCGGCGAAGCCGCGCGGCGGGTCGAGAGCGATGATCCGGCGCCCCATCGTCCGCATGATCCGCATACCGCCGGAGAACGTCCCCAGCGCGATGGCCGAGGCCGAGGCGCCGATGACCCACGTCGGGACGTTGTCGGAGTTCGGGAGGCGGCCGGCGGCGAACAGCGCCAGCACGATGACACCCATCGTCTTCTGCGCATCTTGCAGACCGTGACCGAGCGACAACATGGCGGCTGACACCACTTGGGCGAGCCGGAATCCCCGGTTGATTGGCTGTGGACGCGCCCGCCGGAAGATCCACATGATCGCGGTCATCACCAAGAACGCGCCACAGAAGCCGAGCAGCGGGCTGACGACCATCGGAATGGCGACCTTTTCGATCACCTTGTGCCAGTCGACGGTGACGCCCGCGGCCAACCCCACGCCGATGAGCCCACCGATCAGTGCGTGCGACGACGACGACGGAATCCCGAAGTACCAGGTGATCAGGTTCCAGGTGATCGCACCGACCAAGGCGCTGATGATGACCGTCAGCGCGTGGATCTCGGAGAAGCCCTCGAACCCGGTCAGGATGTCGGCGATGGTCTTGGCGACTTTGACGCCCAGATAGGCGCCGACGAAGTTGAGCACCGCAGCCATCGCCAGGGCCACGCGCGGGGTCAGCGCGCGCGTGGAGACCGACGTGGCGATGGCGTTGGCGGCGTCATGGAACCCGTTCGTGTAGTCGAAGAACAGGGCAGTGGCGACGGTGAGGATCACCAGGCCGAGAGCGACGTCCACTCAGGACTCCTTGACGGCGATCTGCTCCACCGTGTTCGCCACCGACTCCAACGCGTCGATGGCCTTTTCGAGCGAATTGACGATGTCCTTGAGCTTCAGCACTTCCATGGTCTTGTAATTGCCGCTGAAGAGGTCAGCGAGAATGTGCCGGTAGGAGCGGTCGCCCTGGTTCTCGAGGCGGTTGATCTCGATCCAGTACTCCTCGAGGTTCTTCATGCTGCGCAGACGTGGCATGGCCTCGGCCGTCAGCTGCACCGCCCGCTGGAGAACGTCGACCTGTCCCGCGAACTCCGGCGGAAGCGTGTCGACCCCGTAGAGAAGGATGAGGTCGACCGTCTCGTCCATGTAGTCCATGACGTCGTCCAGGCTGCTGGCCAGCGAGTAGATGTCCTCGCGGTCGAACGGCGTAATGAAGGTGCTGTTCACCTGCTTCACGATCCGGTGCGTCGTCTCGTCGGCCTGGTGTTCAGCCTCTCGCATCTGCGCGGCGATGGTTTCCCGATCAGCATCGGCATCGAGAATCTGTGCGAGCAGCGCAGCCCCGTCGACGAGGTGCGCTGCCGACTCGGCAAACAGGTCGTAGAACGACGATTCCAGTGGACGAAGGCGTAGTCCCACGATGGCTCCTGTGACGGTTTGAGTTAGGCCGTGACCATGCTAGGGCCCCGCGGAACCGGCGTGTCAATTCCGTGAAAATAACGTGGCCGAGTTGTGGCCGGTGAGTGACCGGCGATCAGCGGCCAACGACTCCGAGAATTTCGTCGACCTCGCGCTGTGTGAGATGTCGCTCGTAGTCCGAGGCCGCGATCATCAGCAGGCTCGTCAACTCGATTTCGGCGAGCGCCGCGTCGTCGCGCAGTCGCGCGTCCAGCGGCATCGGCGTCGACATCAGACCTGTCCCCCTCGTCATCCCAACACTGGCCATTCACCCTACGCGGGCCCGAGCGCGCGTGTGGTCCGTTTCAACAGATGAGGCAAACTGGTCCGGCCTGGCAGACGACCGGGGCCTCTAGCTCAATTGGCAGAGCAGCGGACTTTTAATCCGCGGGTTGTGGGTTCGAGTCCCACGGGGCCCACCACATTCGGCCTGTCGCCAAGTTCCAGGTAGCGGGTTGCAACTCTCCGGCATCAATTTCTACAGGCATGGAGTCAACTGGTGTTGCCATTGCTTGTCTCCCTCATGTGCTGGGTTAGCCCCGCCGCAATGCGGAGGAGGGTCGCCGGTCGCGCTGGAGTCAGGGTCGCTTCCCGTGTGCCCTCTCCGGGCCTGTCGCCCGGCGCTTCAGGGCGTCGTTGAGCATCTGCTTGAAGCAGATATCGGAGAGTCGGCGTTTGACGCAGCGCATCGCTTCCATCGGAGCTTGGCCGTCGGTTTCTTGCGGTCGCATTAGTCCCTGTCTGGGCTGCTCCGGGCGGCCAGGGCGAGCGTCTCGAGGGGTCCGTAAGAGGCGGTCGGTGCCCACGACCCCGGGCAATTGTTGCCGGTCGTTGCATTAGGTTGGCGTCGTGAGGAATCCCTCCCCGGCGACAGACGTCAAGCGGCGCGCCGGCTGGCTGCCTGAGGACCGGGACGCGCTGGAGGCGTGGCTCACCGGGCACCGCGAGCGCGTCGAGGCCAAGGGGGACCGCGAGCTGAACCCGGTCGTCCAAGAGTTTGCGGAGCTGCTCGACCGCGAGCCGGTGCTGCGCATGTACGCCGAGCGGATGATCGCCGAGGTGCCGGGGGGTAAGGCCTACACCAAGCGGCACCTGGAGAGCGTAGATCAGTTGCTCCGGCTTATCGACGAGGTGCTGACCATGGCGCCCGAGTTCGGCGAGCAGAGCGTGACCATCCCGCTGGGCGCGATCCTGGACTGGACGACAGGAACCGCCTCCGGGTTCGCCTTCTACCGCGACCCCCGGGTCAACGCGATGCTCAAGAAGATCCTTACCGTCTGGAGCGAGTTCCTGAGCAGCCCGAGCTCGCTGTACGTGCTCAACGACACCGACTCCGGGTGGACGTCGGAGGCAGCCCGGAGCGCGATCGGCATCGAGCAGTACCG
>DATLCL010000122.1:0-11073 GCA_035526415.1 Aeromicrobium sp. | reverse complement strand
GGCCTCGTCGGCGACCGTCGTGTCGTCGTCGTAGACCACCACCACCACCTCCCGGACGCCGTTGCTGCGCGCCGGTCGCAGCAGCGCCTCGACCACGTCGTCGACGTCGTCGGGGTCGTGGGGCAGGTCGACGCGGGCGTGCATCCCGCCCGGTGAGCCGACGCTGATCATCACCACCGCCCGCTCGGGGACGAAGCCCAGGGCGAGGGGGACGAACGCGGCGAGGTCGGCGGGCGTGCGGGCCCGGAGCCTGGTCGTGGGCGGGGACGGGTCGAGAGAGGTGTTGGGGTCCATGACGACGACGCTTCCCGCGACCACCGACGGCTCACGCCTACGTCCTCCCTGGGCTGTGGAGAACCCGGCGACGGCCCCGGCTGTGGACGGTTGGTGGCCTGAGAGGATGGACACGTGCGCACCACCGCGTCCATCCTCCACCTCGACCTGGACGCGTTCTTCGCCGCCGTCGAGCAGCGGGACAAGCCATCGCTCCGCGGCAAGCCCGTAGTCGTCGGCGGCATCGGGCCGCGCGGCGTCGTCGCCACGGCTTCCTACGAAGCGCGCGCGTTCGGCGTCCGCTCCGCGATGCGGACGTTCGAGGCGCGCTCGCTGTGTCCCCACGCCGCCTTCCTCGGCGGCCGATTCGCCGCATACCGGGAGGCCAGCCAGCTGGTCATGGCGCGACTGCGCCAAGAGTCGCCGCTCGTCGAGCCGCTGTCGCTGGACGAGGCGTACGTCGACTTGGCCGCGTCACCGGACCCGCCGACCGACAAGGGAATCCACGCTCGCGTCGACCACCTGCGCTCTGACATCGCCGACTTGACCGGCGGGCTCACGGCGTCTGTCGGGGTTGCGTCGTCGAAGCTGATGGCCAAGATCGCGAGCGAGATCAACAAGCCCAACGGCGTGTTCGTGGTTGCGCCAGGAACCGAGGCGTCCCTGTTGGGCCCGATGCAGGTGACGGTGATCCCAGGTGTCGGACCAGCCACCACCGAGCGCCTCCGCCGCCTGGGGGTAACGACGGTCGAGCAACTGCGCGGCCTATCCGAAGACGACCTCACCCGGACCCTGGGCAACGCGCACGGGACGTCGCTGTGGCACCTCGCCCGGGCCATCGACCACCGGCCGGTGATAGCCGAACGAGAAACCAAGTCATTGAGCGTCGAGGACACCTTCGACCACGACATCACCGATCGCGCCACGCTCTCGTCCATCGTGGAAGCGATGTCGCGCCGGGTGACCGCTCGGCTGCACCGCAACGGATGGTCGGCACGGACGGTCACGCTCAAGGCGCGACGCCACGATTTCGAGACACTCAGCCGGTCGTCGACTTTCGCGTCCCCGACGGACAGCGCCACCGCCATCGCCGACACGGCAGAACGCCTGCTCGCCGGCATTGACGTCGCCGGAGGTCTCCGCCTGCTGGGCGTCGGCGTCAGTGGGCTCAGTGACTGGGTTCAGCCGGACCTCTTCGAAGAGGCGGCGCCCGAAGTATCGGACGGCTCAGACGTCGTCGAGGCCGAGGAACCCGATTCCGGTGCCACCCTGCCAGCCCAGCTCCACCATCCCGCGCAGTGGATTCCAGGAGCGGACGTGCATCACACCGCGCATGGTGACGGATGGGTCTGGGGATCAGGTTTGGGCCGCGTGACCGTCCGATTTGAGACGCGCGAAACTCCTCCGGGCCCGGTCCTGACGTTCGCCGCCGACGACCCGGACCTGACGATTCGGCCCTCCCCCGCTGGCCGGAGCTAGCGTGCCAGCGGGAGGTGCCCCCAGCCGATAACGTCGCCGCATGACTGATCGCGGTCTCGAAGCCGCCCCTCCCGTCGCACCGCGGAAACCCTTCACGCGTATTCATCATGGCGATCAGGTCGTCGACGACTATGAATGGCTGCGCGACGCCGACAACCCCGAGACGCTTGCCTACCTCGAGGCGGAGAACGCATGGGCGGAGCAGCAGACGGCTCATCTCGCAGAGCTCCGCGAGACGATCTTCAACGAGATCAAGGACCGCACCCAGGAAACCGACCTGTCCGTGCCCGTCCGCCACGGGCAATGGTGGTACTACTCACGAACGGTCGAGGGCCAGCAATATTCGCTGCGCTGCCGCTGCCCCTTGGCCGATCCAAACGACTGGGACCCGCCCGTTCTCGAGCCCGGCATCGACGTACCCGGCGAGCAGGTGCTGCTGGACTCGAACGTCGAGGCCGAGGGGCATGACTACTTCTCCCTCGGCGGCTTCTCGCTCACCGACGACGACAATCTGGTCGCCTGGTCGGTCGACACCGTCGGTGACGAGCGCTACACGATCCGGGTCAAGGATCTGCGAACCGGAGCCGTCCTGCCCGACGAGATTCCCGGCACCAGCGGCGGCGTCACGTGGGCGGCTGATGGCCGGCACTTCTTCTACACAACCGTCGATGCCGCGTGGCGTCCGCATCGTGTCTGGCGGCACGAGCTGCGGGATGACGGTGTAAGTCCCCCGCCGGACGACACGCTCGTCTACGAGGAGAACGATGAGCGCTTCTTCACTGGCGTTGGACGTACCCGCTCCGATCGGTATCTCGCCATCGGCTCGTCGTCGAAGATCACCAGCGAGGTTCGCATCCTCGAAGCTGATGACCCGACCGGCGAATTCCGGGTCGTTTGGCCGCGAGAGACCAGCGTCGAGTACTCGGTCGAGCACGCCGTCATCAACGGCGTGGACCAATTCCTGATCCTGCACAACCGAGATGCCATCAACTTCACGCTTGTCTCCGTGTCCGCCGACGGGCCATATGGCGAGCCGCAGACCGTTCTCCCACACGACCCAGGAATGCGGCTGGAGGATGTCGACGTCTTTGCCGGGCAGGTCATGGTGCAATACCGACGCGACGCGATGCCGCGCGTGGGCATCATGCGGATCGGCTCCGACGGGCTCAACCCCATGGAGGAGATCCGACTCGGCGAGGAACTTGTCAGCTGTGGCGTCGGCGCCAATGCCGAGTGGGATCAGCCGGTTGTCCGGCTCGGATACGGATCGTTCATTACGCCGGCAACCGTCGTGGACTACGTCGTGGCGACCGGCGAGCTTAAACAACGCAAGCAGGCGGTGGTCCTGGGCGGCTACGACCCCCAGGACTACGAGCAACACCGCATCTGGGCCAAAGCCGACGACGGCGAACGCGTCCCGATCTCCGTCGTGTGCAAAGTGGGGACGCCGCGGGACGGCACCGCTCCGGCCCTCATCTACGGTTACGGCTCGTACGAAACCAGCATCGATCCCGGGCTGTCGATCTCGCGGCTGAGCCTGCTCGATCGCGGCTTCGTGTTCGCCGTCGCGCACGTACGAGGCGGCGGCGAGATGGGTCGTGGGTGGTATGAGGATGGAAGACTGCTGCGCAAGAAGAACACGTTCACCGATTTCGTCGCCGCGGCTCGGCATCTTGCCGCCGAAGGGTGGACATCGCCGGACCGCTTGGTCGCCGAGGGCGGCAGCGCCGGCGGCCTGCTCATGGGAGCGGCGGCCAATCTTGCGCCGGACGACTTCGTCGGCATCCTCGCCGCTGTCCCGTTCGTCGACGCACTGACATCGATCCTGGATCCCTCATTGCCGCTCACGGTCATTGAATGGGACGAATGGGGTAATCCCTTGGAAAACGAGGACGTGTATCGCTACATGAAGTCGTACACGCCATATGAGAACGTCGCCGCAACGCGATATCCGGACATCCTGGCTGTCACCAGCCTGCACGACACCCGCGTGCTGTACGTGGAGCCGGCGAAGTGGATCGCGAAGCTGCGCGCGACGGCGGCCGGCAACTTCCTGCTCAAGACCGAGATGAGCGCCGGGCACGGCGGCGTGAGCGGGCGATATGCGTCGTGGCGTGAACGAGCGTGGGAACTGGCATGGATCATCGCGACCGCCACCGGTGAGCCGAAAATCACGACTCAGTAACTTTGGAATCTTCCGGCACGCTGGCTCGTTGCACATTTACAGACGAATCCACACCGGGAGGAAGCGGGCTTATGACCGCAACAAAGACCGCCACCAGGCGGCCAGACAACATTGAGGGCAAGGACGGCGTCGGCATGTATTTGGCCGAGATCGCCCGCACCCCGCTGCTCGATGCTGCCCGTGAAGTGGAGCTGAGCAAGACCATCGAGGCTGGCCTTTTTGCCGAGCACCTGCTCGAGAACGGCCGGATCGGTCGCGCCAAGGGTGGGGCGCCCAAGCGCGCCACGGAGGAAGAGCTGCGCTGGATCGCGGACGAAGGCGAGCGGGCGCAGCAGGAGTTCATCCAGGCCAACCTGCGGCTCGTGGTCTCGATCGCACGCAAGTACACCCGGTCGCAGCTGCCGATGCTCGACCTCGTGCAAGAGGGCAACACCGGCCTGATCCGCGCCGTCGAGAAGTTCGACTACGCCAAGGGCTTCAAGTTCTCGACCTACGCCACCTGGTGGGTCCGGCAGGCCATCACGCGCGGCATCGCGCAGCAGGGCCGCATCGTCCGTCTTCCCGTCCACGTGGTCGAGGAGCTGAACCAGGTCACGTCGGCCCGGCGCAATCTCGAGCGTGAACTCGGGTACGACCCCGAGCCGGAGGAGATCGCCGCGACGCTCGACATGGATGTCGACCGCGTGATCGACCTGCTCGCCTGGGGTCGCGACCACGTCAGCCTCGACTCGCCCGTGGACGAGGATGGCGACACCTCGTTGGGCGACTTGATCGCTCGCGACACCCAGATCGGTCCCGACGAAGCGTTCATCGACGATGAGACCCGCGCACTGCTGTCCCGCCTCATCGACCACCTCGACGACCGCGAGGCCGACATCGTGCGTGCTCGCTACGGCCTGCTCGACGGCCGGCAGCAGAAGCTCGCCGACATCGGCAAGCGGCACGGCATCTCAGCCGAGCGTGTTCGCCAGCTCGAACGGCAGGCGCTGACCACGCTGCGGCGCATCGCCGACCCCGATCTGGCCGCCTAGCCGGCGCTGCCGCGCAGCCGCTGCCAGAGGGCCTCAACCTGCGGCACGAGCTCCTCGACCGAGCCTGAGTTGTCGATGACGACATCGGCCGCGGCGATCCGGTCCTCGCGCGTGGCCTGGGCGCCCATGCGGGACCGCGCATCAGCTTCGCTCATGCGGCGCAACCGGACCAGCCGGTCAATCTGGACCTCCTCCGGCGCGTCGACCACGACCACCGTGTCCATCAGTTCAGCGAGCCCGGTCTCGACCAGCAGCGGATGGTCGTGCACGATGACGGCACCGTCCGGCGCCGCTCCATCGCGTTCCCACGCCAAGGCACCAATGGCGGGATGGGTAATGGCTTCCAAATCGCGCCGCGCGTCCTCGTCACCGAAGACGACGGCCCCGAGCGCAGGACGGTCCAGCGTCCCGTCGGGGAGAAGGACACCAGGCCCGAATCGCGCAACGATGGCGTCGAGAGCCGGCGTGCCCACGGCCACGGCCTCCCGGGCCATCAGGTCATAGTCGATGACGACTGCGCCGCGTTCGGCAAGGAGGATGCTCACCAGGCTCTTGCCCGCCCCGATGCCTCCGGTCAACCCCACGCGCATGGCAGCGTTAGAGGGTTCCGGAGTTGCCGTATGTAGTCACGTGGACATGGTCCTTGTGGTTTGCCGTCTCGCTGCCCCGGGACTCCATCGGGCGCCATCCATCGCCGCCTCGCTCGGAGGTCCATATGTGCTGCTGCCAGATGACCTGGCTGACGCCGAGCTCGCGCCAGTGCTCCCTCGCCATCATGGCGATGGCGGTGCCCAGCTCGAGGTCCTTCGTCATGATGTCGAGAGCCCGACCGGCGGCGTGTTCGCCACCTCCGCTCAGGCCGGCGTATGACTTGATCTGCGGGAAGATCGTGCACACCGCACGATGAACACGGATCGTGTCGGGCTGCAGGCCCTTCTCGACGCCGCTACCCGACCCGCAGGGGGACGATGTCAGTGAACGACCAGTCACGAGCGAGTCGGACTTCACCCAGCCGACCTTGTTGGCGTAGACCACTTGGGTGAACCCGTCGCGGGTCTCACCCGTCGTCCCGACCTTCGAGTCCGGAGCAACCACGACGACGACCTCAGTGGTGTCGTCCGGTAACGCATAGAGGTCAGCAGCGTCCTCGTGGAAAACGAACGTCGCACCTGTCACGGTGACCTCCGACGCAGGCGGCGCAGACGGCAGAGCGATGTTTGGCACCCGGTACGCGGTGCGGCCCGAACTGACGGCGGCCGTCGGATTGGCGACCATCTGCACGCTCGCGCTGGACCGCTCGGCGGCCGAGAGCACGCCACCGACAACGACGGCGGAGATCGTCACCAGTCCCAGAATCGCGGTCGCGGAGAGAACCACCGGGACGACGCGACGCCGAGTATGTCGACCTCGCCGTCGGCGGACGGGTTGGCGGGCAAAAGCCACAGCTCGTCACCTAACAGCAGGGGGCGGAGTCCGTACAGCATACTTGCCGCCGGACGAGGTGGCAGGGGAAGCCCGTGAACATACCGATGACGGCGGCCGAAAGCCTAGCTGCGCAACGTCGGACGGCCGGGGCGCTCGCGGCGGCAGGACTCACCCCAGGTGACCGCATCGTGCTGTCGCTGCCCGGCTCCCCGGCCTATGTGAGCGCAGTGCTCGGGGCCACCCGAACCGGCGTCGTGCCGGTCCCCCTCGACCCGCGCTTGACGACCCACGAGTTCACGCAGATCGTCGACGACGTCGAACCTGCCTTAGTCATTCGTGAGCCGGCCGAGCTCGGCGAGCTCGTGAATGGTCCCGAACGAGAGCTCGCTGAATGGCCGCTGTGCCGACCGATGCACTTCACGTCCGGAACGACGGGAAGGCCGAAGGGAGTGTGGTCTGGAATCCTCAACGACGACGACGCCCGCAATCTCGCCCTCGAAGAACGTGAACTGTGGGGCTTCACGGCTGACGATACGAACCTCGTCGTCTCGCCGGTGTACCACTCAGCCCCCTTGCGCTTCGCGGCCGGAACCGTGCTGGCCGGCGGGTCAATCGTCGTCCTCCCGACGTTTGAGCCGGAGATGTTCGCCGATGCTGTCGAACACTTCGCGCCGACCACGATGTTCTGTGTCCCGGCCCACTTGCAGCGGCTGTTCGCCTGGCAGGACGAAACCGGAGACGCTCGCGACCTCGCCACTTTCCGCCTGGTGGCTCACGCCGGGGCGCCCTGTCCGGACAGCATCCGACGACGAGCGCATGACACCTTCGGCGTCAACGCCGTCTGGGAGTTCTACGGCTCGACCGAGGGCCAGTGGACCGCGTGCCGCGCCGACGACTGGCAGGCGTACCCGGGGACCGTCGGCCGCGCCCGGCCAGGCCGGATCATCACCGCAGACGACGATCCCCCGCAAGCGGGAGGTGCCCCCAGCCTGCTGTGGTGCGCTGTGCCGCCCTGGGCAACGTTCGAATACTGGCGCGATCAGGAGAAGACGGCCGCGGCCTGGAAAGAGACTCCTGAAGGCCCGGCATTCACCGTCGGCGACCTCGGCCGAGTGGAGGACGGCTGGGTGTATCTCGATGCCCGCCGCACTGACCTGATCATCACCGGTGGCGTCAACGTGTACCCAGCCGAGATCGAGTCAGTCCTCGCCGAAGTTCCAGGCATCACGGACATCGCCGTGTTCGGCAGAGACGACGAGTCATGGGGCCAGCGGGTGTGTGCGGCGTACGTCGGCGACGCGACCGAGGAGGCCCTTCGCGACTGGGCCCGCGAACGGCTCAGCCCGCCGAAGCGGCCTAAGGAATACGTCCGGATGGAACGCCTCCCCCGCACGGCAACCGGCAAGGTCCGCCGTCACGAATTGTGAGGACCGGCGCGTCAGCCGCCGAGGAAGAACAGGAGTGCGTCAACAGCAGCCAATCCGAGCAGTACGGCAGGTGTCGCCGCGTGGGATATGTCGTCATGCAGCGCGTGTGCCAAGAGCGCCAGTGCGAAGTAGACGACGAGGGCTCCAGCTGCTGCTGTCCCCAGTGGCGTCCACCAGAAGCCGACGAGCAGGCCGCCGGCACCTGCGACCAGCACTGCCGCGAGAAGTGGCAGCCTCCGACGATCGACGCCGACTCGGGCGTAGGACTCGATCACGGCCGGCTTGCCGGACAGTTTCAGGGCGGCGGAGAACATGAGCAGGCCGGCCAGGAGCACAGAAACTGCGTAGAGAGCGATGATCACGACGTCTCCTTGCTGAACTCTGGTCAGCCTAGGCCGGAACCTCGTCGGTTTCGCGCTCGTCCAGACAGGTGAACGTCCGACGGTAGGCCTGCGGCGTAGTCCCTCGGGTGGCCGTGAAGTGGTGCCGCAGCGTGGCGGCGTTGCCGAATCCGACGCGACCGGCGATCAGCTCGACTGACAGCGTCGTCTGCTCCAAGAGCTCCTCGGCAAGGGCCAGCCGCTGCCCGGTGATCCACTGCAGCGGAGTCGTACCGGTCTCGTCCCGGAATCGGCGGGCGAACGTCCGCGCCGACATGTGCGCCTGAGCCGCCAACCGCTCGACCGGCAGCGCCTCATCGAGATGCTCCGTCGCCCACTCGAGCAGCGGGCCGAGTGTGTCCGCTTCGGTTTGTCCCATGGGTGTCCGGATGAACTGCGCCTGCCCCCCGTCCCGGTGGGGCGGCACGACGATGCGGCGAGCCGTGGTCGCGGCGACGCGGGCGCCGAACTCGCGGCGCATGAGGTGGAGCTGGGCGTCGATGCCGGCCGCCGAACCGGCACCGGTCAGGACGTTGCCGTCGAGCACATACAGGACGTCGGGATTGACCCGCGCTGCGGGAAACGCACGCTGCAGGATGTCGGCGTAGCGCCAGTGCGTCGTGCATTCCCGGCCGTCCAGCAGTCCGGCATCCCCCAAGAGGAACGACGCGGTGCAGTGCGCCGAGACGACAGCCCCGCGATCATGGGCGGCTCGCACGGCCTCGATCACGTCAGGGTCGTTGTTCCCGTACTCCCACCGTGGTGCGACGCAGACGAGGTCGGCTGCTTCGACCGCCTCCAGTCCATGTTCGATCATCAGGTCGAATCCGTACTGGCCACGCACGCGTCCGGGTCGGGCGGCGCAGACCTTGAAATCAAAGACCGGGTTGTCGTCGTCCGGGTGATACTCCTCGCCCCACACCTCGCACATGGAACCCAAGCCGAATGCAGCGGCACCGTCCTGAACGACGACGGCGACCTTCTCCAATGTCATCTGATGATCATCGCTGCCGAATGGCAGAAAATCAATGCACTCTGACATTCCTGCCACTGGTGGCAGGAATGGGGTAACAGAAGAATTACTGCCATGGCAACGCTCATGGTCACCGTCTTCATATTGCTCGCGCTTGGCATCCTGACCCATTTCGTTCCTGGCATGCAGAAGGGCCGGGTGGGCCGCCCGCTCCCCGGTACGCCGAGCAACGCAAGACCCTCAACCTCCGTCCCGTCAGGACGGACGATGCTGGAAATCGGTGGCGGAAGCTACGCGAAATCCTCATCCTGCTCCCTGAGCTGAGTAGGAAGCACGAAACCCCCGACCGGGGCCGGGGGTTTCGTGGTGTTGCGGCTATTCGCCGGTGAGCTTCTCGCGCAGAGCCTGCAGCGCCTCGTCCGACGCCAGCGAGCTGGCCGGCTCCTCCGACTCTGAACCCGAGCTGTATTCGCCCGACTCCTCAGAGGCAGTCTTCTCGGCCTCCGCGACCTGCTTCTTGTGGGCTTCCCAGCGCTCGTGCGCCTCGGCGTACTGCTTCTCCCACACAGCGCGGGCCTCGTCGAAGCCCTCCTGCCATTCGCCGGTCTCCGGATCGAAACCGTCCGGGTAGACGTAGTTGCCGGCCTCGTCGTACGACGACGCCATGCCATAGAGCGTGGGGTCGAAGTCGTCGGCCTCGATTGCAACGCCGGTCTCATTGGCCTGCTTGAGGGACAGCGAGATGCGACGACGCTCCAGATCGATGTCGATGATCTTGACCATGACGGAGTCGCCGATCTGGACGACCTGTTCGGGGATCTCGACGTGACGCTCGGCGAGCTCGGAGATGTGCACCAGGCCTTCGATGCCCTCCTCAACGCGCACGAACGCACCGAACGGGACGAGCTTGGTGACCTTGCCCGGCACGATCTGGCCCATTTGGTGGGTGCGGGCGAAGTGCTGCCACGGATCTTCCTGCGTCGCCTTGAGCGACAGTGAAACCCGCTCGCGGTCGAGGTCGACGTCGAGGACCTCGACGGTGACTTCGTCGCCCACCTGGACAACTTCGTTCGGGTGATCGATGTGCTTCCAGGACAGCTCGGACACGTGAACCAGGCCGTCGACGCCACCGAGATCGACGAACGCGCCGAAGTTCACGATGGAGCTGATGACACCCTTGCGGATCTGGCCCTTTGCCAGTTCGTCCAGGAACTTCTGGCGGACAGCCGACTGGGTCTGCTCGAGCCACGCACGGCGCGACAAGACCACGTTGTTGCGGTTCTTGTCGAGCTCGATGATCTTGGCCTCGAGCTTCTGACCGATGTACGGGTCGAGGTCGCGGACGCGGCGCATCTCGACCAGCGACGCCGGCAGGAAGCCGCGCAGGCCGATGTCGAGGATGAGGCCGCCCTTGACGACCTCGATGACGGTGCCTTCGACGACTCCGTCCTCTGCCTTGACTTTTTCGATGTCGCCCCAGGCGCGCTCGTACTGTGCGCGCTTCTTGGACAGGATGAGGCGGCCCTCCTTGTCCTCCTTCTGGAGAACGAGGGCTTCGACGGTGTCTCCGACGGAAACGACCTCATGCGGGTCGACGTCGTGCTTGATGCTCAGCTCACGCGAGGGGATGACGCCCTCGGTCTTGTAGCCGATATCGAGGAGAACCTCGTCACGGTCCACCTTGACGATGGTGCCGTCGACGATGTCGCCGTCGTTGAAGTACTTGATGGTCTTGTCAATGGCGGCGAGGAAGTCGTCTGCGCTGCCGATGTCGTTGACCGCTACCTGCGGGGCTGCTTTGCCTGCGATGGGGGCGGCCTCCGTTGGGGCGATGCTCATGGGTTGATGGGCTCCGATGGACAGAAGTTAGTGGGTGGACAGTTTCGATTGTGCGCACAGC
>DATLCL010000117.1:0-2710 GCA_035526415.1 Aeromicrobium sp. | reverse complement strand
GTTCGATGAGCTCGCGATCGAGCCGGCTGGGGGCGTTCACGCCAATGATCCTAGGGATTCATTGAAGGCGGCGGGAGAGTTCTTCGACCAAGGCATCGGCGGTCCGCTCCACCACGCGCAGCACGTTCTCGAAGCCTTCAGTCCCGCCGAACCATGGATTGGGGACCTCGTTGTCGCCCTCGGAGGCCTCTGGGTCGTACGCGCGGAACATCTGCACTTTCTCCAGCGACGCGACGTCGGGCGCCAGCTCGGCGATGTCGGCGTGGTTGCTGGCGTCCATCGCCAGGATCAAGTCGTTCTCGGCGTACCAGTCCGGGGTAAAGCGGCGCGCGGTGTGCCGGCTCGGGTCGTAGCCGGCGGCCGACAGGGTGGCCGCTGCACGCTCGTCCATCGGTTCGTCGGTATGCCAGCTGCCAGTCCCGGCCGAGACGACCGTGACGCGGTCATCCAAGCCGGCCTCGGCCAACCGGTGCTCGAGGACGACGTGGGCTATCGGCGAACGGCAGATGTTGCCCAGGCAGACGACGGCGACTTGCAGCCGGTCAGGCACGTTTCGCGAGCGAGCCGAAGACCGCGTTCACGATCGACACGACGACAGCGCCGAGCAGGGCCCACCAGAACCCGTCGATGTCGAACGGCACCGATCCGCTGACCGGAAGCTTCGCGCTGATCCACTCAGTGAGCAGCAGGAGAAGTGCGTTGATGACGAGCAGGAAGAGCCCGAGCGTGATCACGATGAACGGCAGCGAGAGCACCTTCACGACAGGCGCCACGAACATGTTCACGAGTACGAAGACCAAGCCGACGATCGCGACCGGGATGACCTTGTCCTGCAGAGTCTGCTCCGGCCGGCCGATGCTCATGTGATCGCCAAGCAAAGCAGCGGCCACTGCCAACGACAGTGAACTCAACACCCACGCCAATGCGAATTTCATGGTCGAAAGCATCGCACGGATGGAGCCCGGACGGTTTACGGTAGGCAGTAGAGAGAGGGACTCACGAGGTCCCGTGGTCGGGATGACCGTCGAAGGAGCTCCACCCATGAGCGAGTCGGGCACCGGGGGTACTCACGCGTCCCTCGGACCAGCATCCAGCGTCCAGTTGCTCACACCTGAGGGAGTCCGCCAAGCGCATCCGGAGTTCTCTTATGACGGCGACCTCGATGCAGTTGCTGCGCTCTACCGGCAGATGTTCTTGGTCCGCCGCATCGACAACGAGGCTTTCGCCCTTCAGCGCCATGGCGAATTAGGACTCTGGCCACCGGCGCTCGGTCAAGAGGCCGCGCAGGTGGGTTCGGCCGCCGCGCTGGATCCTGCCGACTTCGTGTATCCCAGCTATCGCGAGACGCTGGTCGGTTGGTTGCTCGGCATCGATCTCGCCGACCTGATCGCCATGTGGCGGTGCTCGACCCTCGGGGGATGGGACGCGATACGACACCGGTTCGGACCGCTCAGCATCGTCATCGGGTCACAGCCGCTCCATGCCGTCGGCTACGCGCGGGGCATGGTGATGCGTGGCGACGCCAATCCGGCCGTGCTCACCTACTTCGGCGACGGAGCCTCGTCGCAGGGTGACGTCTGGGAGGCGCTCGAGTTTGCCGCCCTCCAGAACGCGCCGGTCGTCTTCTTCTGTCAGAACAATCAGTACGCGATCAGCCTCCCGGTCGCACAGCAGACGGCCGCGCCGATCGTGCAGCGCGCCCAAGCTTTCGGTATGCGTGGCATCCACGTCGACGGCAATGACGTTCTCGCGTGCCAAGCGGTGACGACCGCTGCCCTCGATCACGTGCGATCGGGTGACGGCCCGGTGTTGATCGAGGCGCTGACGTACCGGATGGGCCCGCACACGACATCTGACGATGCAACCCGTTATCGCGACGTCGCCGAGGTGGAGGCGTGGCGCGATCTCGATCCCTTGGACCGCGTCAAGAAGCACCTGGAGGCTGAGGGCTTCGATTCTCAGTTCTTCGCCGATCTCGATGCTGAAGCCGAGGCCTTGGGGGCGTCCGTGCGCGCGACCTGCCTGGCCATCCCCGAGCCGGATCTCGCCGCTTGGTTCGACAATGTCTACGCCGAACAGACGGACGAACTGCGGGCACAGCAGGCCGAGTACGTCGCATGGCGTGACCAGTACGGAGGTGTGGCGTGAGCAGTATGAGCCTGTCGAAGGCACTCAACGCCGGTCTCCGTGCAGCCATGGCAGCCGACGACCGCGTCATTCTCATGGGGGAGGACATCGGCCGCCTCGGCGGCGTCTTCCGGGTGACCGACGGCTTGCAGGCGGAGTTCGGTGCCCAGCGTGTGATGGACATGCCGTTGGCGGAGTCCGGCATCGTCGGCACCGCGATCGGCTTGGCGCACGCCGGCTTCCGGCCGGTCGTGGAGATCCAGTTCGACGGGTTCGTCTACCCGGCGTACGACCAGATCGTCGCCCAGCTGGCCCGCCTCCACAGCCGGACCGCGGGCAGCCTTTCGGTCCCGCTGGTCATCCGCATCCCCTACGGCGGTGGTATCGGCGCGGTGGAGCATCATTCGGAGAGCCCGGAGGCACAGTTCATCCTGACCCCGGGGCTCAAGGTGGTCACCCCGGCCACGCCGCATGACGCTTACTGGATGATCCAGCAGGCCATTGCCGCCGACGACCCGGTCATCTTCCTCGAGCCCAAGCGTCGCTACTGGCAGACCGGCACGGTGGACGTCGATGTGACTCC
>DATLCL010000076.1:0-9347 GCA_035526415.1 Aeromicrobium sp. | reverse complement strand
CGCCCTGCTCAAGCAGGAGGGCTACATCACTGACTTCTCCGTCCGTGAGCCCGCCGAGGGCGAGGTCGGCAAGACGCTGACCGTAACGCTCAAGTACGGCCCGCAGCGAGAGCGCTCGATCGCCGGCATCCGCCGCATCAGCAAGCCCGGTCTGCGCGTGTATGCCAAGTCCACGCATCTTCCCAAGGTTCTCGGTGGCCTCGGCGTCGCGATCATCTCGACGAGCCAAGGCCTCCTGACCGACCGTCAGGCCAACAAGAAGGGCGTAGGTGGGGAAGTCCTCGCCTACGTGTGGTGAGGGGCTGACATGTCGCGCATTGGCAAGATCCCCGTTCCCATCCCCAGTGGCGTCGAGGTGACCATCGAAGGTCAGAGCGTCACGGTCAAGGGTCCCAAGGGCCAGCTCTCGCACACCGTTGCCGAGCCGATCACCATCCGCAAGGACGACGATGGCGCGCTTGCCGTCGAGCGTCCGGACGATGAGCGACTGAGCAAATCGTTGCACGGCCTCAGCCGCACGCTGGTCAACAATCTGGTTGTTGGCGTCACCGAGGGCTACGAGAAGAAGCTCGAGATAGTCGGCGTGGGTTACCGCGTCCAGGCCAAGGGCCCGACGCAGCTCGAGTTCGCGCTCGGCTTCAGCCACCCGGTCGTCGTCGACGCCCCCGAAGGAATCACCTTCCAGGTCGAGAAGCCGACGTTGTTCTCGGTCCACGGCATCGACAAGCAGAAGGTCGGCGAAGTCGCAGCCAACATCCGCAAGATCCGCAAGCCCGAGCCCTACAAGGGCAAGGGTGTCCGTTACGCCGGCGAGCGCGTGCTGCGCAAGGCCGGAAAGGCTGGTAAGTGATGGCCATCTCGATCAAGCACAACAAGTCGGTCGCCGGCCGCGTTGGTTCGCGCCAGCGTCGTCAGCTGCGCGGTCGCAAGAAGATCGCCGGTTCGCCTGAGCGTCCCCGTCTGGTCGTGACGCGCTCGAGCAAGCACATCGTGGCTCAGCTCGTGAACGACCTCGAAGGCCACACGCTGGTCTCGGCCTCCACCCTGGAGAAGGACGTTCGCGCAGCCGACGGCGACAAGAGCGCGAAGGCCCGCAAGGTGGGCGAATTGGTCGCCGAGCGAGCCAAGGCCGCCGGCATCCAGACCGTCGTGTTCGACCGCGCCGGCAATCGTTATGCCGGACGTGTCGCGGCGCTTGCCGACGGCGCCCGCGAAGGAGGACTGGAGTTCTGATGAACGCTCAAGCACCCAATCAGGCAGGACCCGCTGGCGGCGCCGGCGGACAGCAGCGCGGCGGCGACCGTCGCGGCGGTCGCGACGGCGGCCGTGGCGGCCGTGGCGGCGAGCGCGGCGACCGTTCGAACTACATCGAGAAGGTCGTCACGATCAACCGTGTCGCCAAGGTCGTCAAGGGCGGCCGTCGGTTCAGCTTCACCGCGCTGGTGATCGTTGGTGACGGCGACGGACAGGTTGGCGTCGGCTACGGCAAGGCCAAGGAAGTCCCCACCGCCATCGCCAAGGGCGTCGAGGAGGCGAAGAAGAGCTTCTTCCGCGTCCCGCGCATCGGCGGCACCATCCCGCACCCCGTGCAGGGTGAGAAGGCAGCCGGAGTGGTGTTCCTGCGTCCGGCTTCGCCCGGTACCGGTGTCATCGCCGGCGGCCCAGTCCGCGCCGTGCTCGAAGCTGCTGGCGTGCACGACGTCCTGAGCAAGTCGCTCGGCTCGTCCAACGCCATCAACATCGTTCACGCGACGGTGGCGGCCTTGAAGCTTCTCGAGTCCCCGGAGATGGTGGCCAAGCGTCGCGGTCTGACGGTCGAGGAAGTCGCCCCGGCGGCCCTGCTCAGGGCCCAGGCCGAGGGTGCGGAGGCCGCCAAGGCCGCCGCGTCGGCGGCTCCCGCGCCGGAGGAGGTGCCTGCCTGATGGCCGACATCAAGATCACCCAGATTCGTTCCGAGATCGGTGGCACGAAGGTTCAGCGCGACACCCTGCGGTCGCTCGGGCTGAAGCGCATCGGCCACTCGGTCGTCAAAGAAGACCGTCCCGAGATCGTGGGTATGGCCAAGGCCATCGCGCATCTTGTGAAGGTCGAGGAGGCCTGATGGCACCGCTCAAACTGCATCATCTGCGTCCCGCTCCGGGAGCCAAGAAGGCCAAGACCCGCGTGGGTCGCGGCGAGGGCTCCAAGGGCAAGACCGCCGGCCGCGGCACGAAGGGCACCAAGGCCCGCAACACCGTGTCGCAGGGCTTCGAGGGCGGCCAGATCCCGCTGCACATGCGCCTGCCCAAGCTGAAGGGGTTCAAGAACCCGTTCCGTGAGGAGTACCAGCCGGTCAATGTGAGCCGCATCGGCGAACTGTTCCCCAAGGGCGGAGCCGTCGACATCGACGCGCTCGTCGCCAAGGGCGCGGTCCGCAAGGGCGAGCTCGTCAAGGTGCTTGGCAGTGGCGACATCTCGGTCGCGGTTCAGGTCACGGCCAACAAGTTCTCGGCCTCCGCGAGGGAGAAGATCGAAGCCGCTGGCGGCTCGGTCACCCAGGCCTAAGCCTCTTTGGCGTCCGGAAGGTCGGCGACGCGCTGATGTTCGACGGCGCGGATGAAGTGCGCGATTTCGTTGACCGCCCGCGCTGCCTCCGGCAACCAGCCAGCCGCCGCCTGGAAGACGTGCACCTGGCGACTCCAGACCTGGAACTCGCACGGGATGCCCCCGGCGACGAGGCGGTTTGCCATGATCTCGGCATCGGGCATGAGGATCTCGCGCGAGCCGATTTGGATGAGAGCTGGTGGGAGGCCGTCGATGCCCATGTCGATCGGGCACGGCCGGTCCACGTTGCCGTCGCGGCGCTCCCTGCGCAGCGCGATCTTGGAGAAGCGCTCCAGGGCGGACAGCGGGAAGGTGTCGCAACGGTCGGCGTTGCGGTGCGCCCGCTTGGCGTCGGACTTGAGGTCGAGCAGCGGTGAGATGGCCACGATCGCGGCGGGCTTTCCCCAGCCGGCATCGATGACGGCACGGGCGATGCCGAACGCCATGTAGCCACCGGCGGAGTCGCCGGCCACGGTGATGCGGTCGGCGCTGTAGCCCTGATCCAGCAGCCAGCGGAAGGCCTCGATGCCGTCGTTGATGGCATCAGTGATGGAGACCTCCGGCATCTGGCGGTACGCCAGATTCAGGACGGCCTGGCCGGACGCCGATGAGATGCGTGACACCAGTCCGCGGTGGGTGTTGAGGCCGCACGTCAGAAAGGCGCCGCCGTGGGAGTAGAGAATCACGCTGTCGCCGGCGACAGCGTTGGGTTCGTCGACGCCAGCGCCAGTGACCCACTCGGCCACGGTTGCGCCGACGCTCACGCGCCGCCACTGTGTTCCCTCCGGATTGGGGAGCAGGCGTGCGGCGTGGTCGACGACGTTCGCCGGGTAGAGGTCGAAGGGCAGGTGCGACCAGGCCCCGAGGAGCGGTTTGACCGTGTGCCGAAGGGCTGTGGCCAGGAACCGGGACTGGATGCTGGAGCTGCGGAAGTAGCGCGGCTCGACGGCCACCGTCAGACGAGTTGTCATCCGGTCCTCCTTCGGGAGCGAAGGTGCCCTTACAGCTTCTTTAACGAGCACGTGACCTGCTGGACACGCGATCGCAATCGTATAGCGGTGACCAGCAGATATGTGGGAGGTTTGCACAGATGTCCTACATGCCTGCCACCGACGCGATGTTCCTGTGGGCGGAATCGCGCGAGCGTCCGATGCACGTGGGTGGCCTGCAACTGCTCATCCCGCCGGACGATGCCGGCCCGGATTATGTGACCAGCCTGGTCGAGCGCTGGCGCGAGGACGACTACGTCAACCCGATGTACCGCAAGCGGCCGGCAGACCCGGTCGGGACCTTGGGCAACACCTGGTGGACGTTCGACGACACGATCGATTTCGAGTACCACATTCGGCACTCAGCGCTGCCGCAGCCCGGCCGAGTCCGCGAGCTCCTGGCGCTCACCTCGCGGTGGCACGGCTCGCTGCTGGACCGGCATCGGCCGCTGTGGGAGACGCACGTGATTGAAGGCATGGCCGACGGGCGCATCGCGATCTACAACAAGGTCCACCACTCGATGATGGATGGTGTCAGCGCCCTGCGGATCACACAGCGGTCGCTCTCGGAGGACCCGGAGAATCGCGACTGCCTCCCACCGTGGGCGGTTCCGCCGCGAAAGCGTTCGACGGAGATAGACACGATCCCCAAGGATCGCAACCCGCTTGGCTTCCTCAGGGCCGTCGGCGCGGCCACTGGCGGTGTCTTGAGCTTGGTCCCCGGCAGCCTGCGCGTTGCGTCGAAAGTGGCCAAGGATGCCGACCTCGGCCTCCCGCGGGCACCGCGGACGATCCTCAACGGCCGGGTCGGCGGAGCGCGGAGGTTCGCCGCCCAGTCATGGGAGATCGAGCGCATTCAGCGAGTGGCCAAGTCGTCCGGAACGAGTCTCAACGACGTCGTGTTGGCCATGGTCTCCGGAGCGCTGCGTGACTACCTGCTGGAGCATGGGGCCCTACCGGACGAGCCGCTGTCCGCGATGTGCCCGGTGTCCCTTGCGCTGCGCGCCGGCGGCGGCGACAAGGACGCCGGCAACGCCGTTGGCGCCATGGTGGTCAATCTGGCGACCGATCGGCCCAACGGTGCCACCCGGCTGGAGGAAATCGCCTACTCATCCCGCTCGAACAAGCGGCTGCTCGGTGAGCTGAGCCCGGCGCAGATTCTGGCGTACTCGGCCGTGCAGGTGGCGCCGCTGCTGGTGGGCACATTCCCGGGAGCCGTGAAGTTCACCCGGCCGCCCTTCAATGTGATCGTGTCCAACGTCCCGGGACCGCGCAACCAGATGTACTTCAACGGCGCCAAGCTCGATGGCCTCTATCCGGTCTCGATCGTCCTCGACGGACAGGCGCTCAACATCACGCTCTGCAGCCGCGACAAGTACCTCGACTTCGGCCTCATCGGCTGCCGCACGAGCGTGCCGCACCTCCAGCGGCTGCTGACTCACTTGGAGTCAGCGCTCGCCGAACTGGAGTTGTCCTGGGGATAGTCAGGACGGCGGAACGAACTGACTGGCCGTGAAGGCTGCCCCTTGAGGATCGGCGATGACCGCAGCGCGAACCCACGGCATGTCGAGCGGCGGGCTGATGACGCGGCCGCCCAGATCAGCGGCTAGGGCAGCCGTTTCGTCGGCGTTGTCCACGGCGAACGTGATGCCCCAGTGAGCGGGCGTGGCGGTGTCGGCCGGATCAATGACGTCGAGAGCCGCCACGACATCCTCGAATCCTGCCGGAGCGCCCATCTCGGCCATGGACGCCCGCACGCCCGGGGACACCTTCTCTTCCAGGTGGTCGCCGTAGCCGGCCAGCGTCCACATCGGCGTTGGGCCGCCGACGTCGAGCGTTGACCAGCCGAAGACGGATCCGTAGAACTGACGGGCGGACTCAAGCTGACGCGCGTTGAGGGTGTTGAAGTTGACCGAGCCGTGTTCGTTGACGACTTCGGATCCGCGGTGCGTGCCGGGTTGCCAGACGCTGAAGACCGCCCCTTCGGGATCGGTGAAGACGGCCATGCGGCCGAACTCCATGACGTCGAAGGGCTCGGCGAGAACTGTGCCGCCGGCACTAACGACGGCCGGAACGGTGGCGTCGACGTCGTCGGCCCAGATGTAGGTGTTCCACATCGCCTGGTTGGGTGCGCGCTCGGGTATGGACCCGATGGCGGCGGCGTCGCCGCCACCCAGCCGTGCGATGAAGTACTTCATCGGCGAGCCGGGCGGCATGACGTCTTGGCATTCCCACCCGAACAGGCCTGAGTAGAACTCGACGGCGGCGTCTGGATCTGGTTGCGTGGTATCGGCCCAACACGGGACTCCGGTTGGGTATCCCAGTCGCTTGTTCATGTCGCTCCCTCGAATTGGCGATCAGGGTGGTGACGTTAGGCCGAGGCGCTGACAGAACAGGCGGAGTCGCGACGCGTCACGCGTAGACGTCGCTGACCACGTGGGCCAAGCGGCCGCTGTCGATCTTCTTCGTCAGGTCGGTTTCGCTGATCATGCCGACCAGGCGATGGTCCTCGAGGACCGGCAGCCGCTTGACTTGATGTTCGGACATGATCGCAAGGGCGTCGTCGATGTCGGCGTCGGCGGACACCCAGTGGACTGACCCTTGGGCCACGTCACCGGCTCGTGTCTGGGTGCAGTCGCCGCCCTCGGCGACACACCGGACGACGATGTCGCGGTCGGTGAGCATGCCGTGCAACTTCTCGTCGGCGCCGCAGATCGGCAGCGAGCCGACATCCAAGTCGCGCATCATGCGAGCGGCATCGGCGAGGGTCTGGTCGTCCTTGATGCATTGGGTTCCGGTTGTCATCACGTCTCGTGCAGTAGTCATCGTTGTTCCCCCGTTGTGTGGATGGCTTTCTTCCACCATGCGCCCGTGGTCGGTCACGTGGCCAATGGGCGACTAGTCTCGGGGCATGGCAGAGATCTTCTCCCTCAAGTACCCGCAATCGCTCTCGGTATACGACGACTACGCCGACGCGCAGCGCGCCGTCGACTTCCTGTCCGACGAGGGCTTCCCGGTGCAGAACGTTCTCATCGTCGGCACCGACCTCAAGCAGGTCGAGCGCGTCACCGGACGACTGACGACGCCGCGTGTCCTGACCGCCGGCGCCGCCTCAGGTGCCTGGCTCGGCTTGCTGGTGGGGCTTCTCTTGGGGATCTTCGTCAAGGGAGGCGCCTACTTCGCGACCGTCCTCACCGGTGTCCTGCTCGGTGTCCTGTTCGGTGCCGTGTGGGCACTCATCGGCTATCTGGCCACCCGCGGGCAGCGTGACTTCAGCTCGATCTCAAAAGTCATTCCAGGCCGGTACGAGGTACTCACCGAGCACAACCTGCTCGCGCAGGGTCAGGAGCTGCTGGCCAAGCTCCCGGTCAAGCCAGCCGACCTGTAGGTCGTTTCTCCCGGTTCGGTCGCAGGAACGGGCTTACGCTGCGAACATGACGGCTGCGGCCCACCTCGGGGTTCGCTTGCGCGAGACGAGCGAGATGCGTCGCGTCTCGCTGATCGCCGGCATTCTCTGGCTGACCTTCGCATTCAGTGGTTTCTTGATCCAATTCTCGTCGCGGGACTTGCTCCCGCATCCCGACGCGCACCTCGTTCTGCAGATCGCCTCTGCCGCCATCGGACTCGCGATCCTGGTGCTTGGTCTTCTGGCGACCGCCGCCCGTCTCGAACGATGGTGGGCGCCCGCGGCTCTGGCTCTTCTCGCGGCGTCGGTCGCCGGGATTGCGCTGGCCCTGATGCTCACCAATTACCCGGTATCCGGCGTCATCGCGATTGCGTATCCGATCATCGCGATCGTCGCCTTCTATGTGCTCTCGCGATGGCTGGCTGTCGTGGTCGTGGCGTCAATCGTGGTCGGACAGGCTGTCGTGGAAGCGACCTCAGACTCACCATGGCCAATGTGGAGCATCCTTCTGTTCGTCGCCTCGACGCTCGTGGCCACCGGTTACCTGACCGGCGAATTCATCGAACAGCTTGAGCAATCACGGGATGCCGAGCGTCGGACCAGCGCCGAACTCGCCGACCTGAACGCCAACCTGGAGTCGAAAGTGGCCGAGCAGGTGGGGGAGGTCGAGCGGCTCGGGCGACTGCGCCGGTTCCTTTCGGCTCCCGTGGCTGAGGCGGTGTTGACCTCGAGCGACGAGTCGTCGCTGCGTCCGCATCGACGCGAGATTGCCGTGCTGTTTTGTGACCTGCGGGGATTCACCGCGTTCACCAAACAGGTTGAGCCGGAAGAGGTCATGGAGGTCCTCGATGCCTACTACGCGGCGGCGGGCGAGCAGATCACCAGGTTTCACGCAACGCTCGGTTCATTCGAAGGCGATGGGCTGATGGCCTATCTAAACGACCCGGTCCCGTGCGACGAACCGGCGCGGCGGGTCGTGGAGATGGGCCTTGCCATTTCCGACGCGATCGATGGGTTGACCCCGACGTGGCACCGGCGTGGCTACGAATTGAGCTATGGCATTGGCATGGCGCTCGGGCACGCGACCCTGGGCATCGTTGGGTACGACGGCCGCAATGACTACACGGCGATGGGCACAGTCGTGAACCTTGGATCGCGGCTGTGTTCGACTGCCAACGCACGCGAACTCGTCGTCGATCGCCGGGTCTTCCTTCAGACCGAAGATGTCTTCACGTTCACCCGGCGAGAGCCGGTCATGCTCAAGGGGTTCGGTGAGCCGGTCGGGAACTACCTCGTGGACAGGAGGTGATTCCATGACTGGTGGGACCCGTTTCGGCGTGCGTGCGCTTGAACCGGCGGAGATGCGCCGAGTTGCGTGGATTGCCGGCCTGACGTTCCTCGTCTACGCCGTGGGCAATGGCCTGGTCGGCCAATTTGCGCGTGATGCCGTTGTCCGTCCCGATCTTCCCGCGTGGTTCGGCCTGGACCTCCACTCCTGGATCGGAGTGGCCACCATCGCGCTCGCCGTGGCCTTCTGCGTGGGGGGTGTGGCGTCGGACGCGTCGTTGCCGCGCCTCTTCGCGCCGTTCGCGCTGGTTGGGTTCAGCTACGGCGCCATCGTGTTGCCCATTGTGATGTGGATGGACTACTACCCGACATCAGGTTTCCTCGCGATGGGGTACGCGGTCCTTGGCGTCCTGGCGTTCTACCTGCTTGCGCGATGGGCAGCGACGTTGGTCGCCGCGGTCGTCGTCGCAGGTCAATGGTGGCTGGAAACCGTTTCCGACACCCCGTGGCCGACTTGGATGGTTCCCGCGTTCGTGGCATTGCTGATGATGGCTGCGGGCTACTTCATCGGACGTCTTATGCAGCAGCTCACTGACCTCAACACCAACCTTGAAGCGAAGGTCGCCGAGCAGGTGGGAGAGATCGAGCGCTTCAGCCGTCTGCGGCGCTTCCTGTCAGCACCGGTTGCCGAGGCGGTACTGACCTCCGACGACGAGTCGCCACTGGCTCCGCATCGTCGCGAGATCGCGGTGCTGTTCTGTGACCTGCGCGGGTTCACCGCGTTCACCAAGCAAGTGGAGCCCGAGGAGGTCATGGAGGTCCTCAACGCCTACTACGCAGCCGCGGGGGAGCAGATCACCAGGTTCCATGCGACGCTCGGCTCGTTCGAGGGCGACGGGCTGATGGCGTACCTGAATGACCCGGTGCCGTGTGAGGAGCCGGCAAAGCGCGTGGTTGAGATGGGACTCGCGATTGCTGACGCCGTCGACGCTTTGACGCCGGGTTGGCAGCGCCGCGGTTACCACCTCAGCTACGGCATCGGTATGGCGTTGGGTCACGCGACGTTGGGCATCGTCGGCTAC
>DATLCL010000067.1:0-9660 GCA_035526415.1 Aeromicrobium sp. | reverse complement strand
CGCGTTCCTCGGCCTCCTGGCCTCGTGGACAGTGCTGGCCATCGACGGCGGTGAGACTGCGGCGTGGGCCGGGCTGGTCAGCGGAATTCCGGACGTCTGCTCGGTCGAGTGCAAAGCGGCGAGCCAGGTGACGAAGGCCGTGACGAGGGCGACAGCGGCGACGGCAACGGTCGCATCGGGAGCCCTGAGCGCGAGGGCAGACGAAAACGTGATGACGGCGCTGAAGACGGCTGCCGCCGCGAGGGTACGCATGTGGCTACGGTAGTCGCCATGTCGTGGGACGAGCTGAGCACCACGCTGCGTCGGCTCGCAGCGCGAACCACGTCCACCTGCTTCACCTATCGGGTCACCGGACTGGCGGCCGAGGCCGCATTCTTCGCGATCCTGTCGCTCCCGCCGCTGGTATTCGGACTCGCCGGAACGATCGGCTACGTCGCCCAGAGCTACGACGTCGCGCAGATCGCGCTGTTCAAGACACGCGTGCTGTATCTGGCCTCGCAGGTGATCACGCCGACGACCGTTGACGAACTCATCGAACCAACCCTCGATGAAGTGCTCGGCGGCGGCCGGTTCGACGTTGTTTCGCTGGGATTCGTCCTGGCGCTCTGGTCAGGTTCCCGGGCGCTCCACGTGTTCATCGACACGGTCACCATCATGTACGGGTTCGGCGGCCACCGCGGCATCGTCAAGACGCGAGCGCTGTCGTTCGCCCTCTATATCGTGGCGCTGATCGTCGGGATCGTCGTGGTGCCCCTGGTTCTCGCAGGCCCGCAAGTCGTCGCCGAGACCCTGCCGGCCGAGGCGATGTTCCTACGGCGTGCCTACTGGCCGCTCGTACTGGTGCTCTCGGTCGGGTTCATGACGACCCTGTATCACCTGTCGGTACCCGTGCGGAAGCCGTGGCGTTCCGGGCTTCCGGGCGCGTTCTTCACGATCGTGATGTGGCTTCTTGGCAGCTATTTCGTGCGCTGGGTCCTGGGCTTCGGCAGCGTGGGCACTTCCATCTACGGGCCGCTTGCCGCGCCGATCGCGATGCTGCTCCTGCTCTACGTCCTGTCCATCTCTGTGCTCATCGGGGCGGCGCTGAACGCGGCGATCGATGTCGACCGCAATCCACCCGCGGATGCCGTCCGCGCCGCGTCCAACGACGGCGCCGAGCCGGTGATAGGCCAAGCCGACTACGAGTGACGAGAGCGTCGCGGCCAACGGGTAGCGGTCTTCCAGGTGCGGGTAGACCTGCCAATGCGTCAGATAGATGGCGAGGGACGCGCCCGCAACGGCACTGCACATCGTCGCAGCCCACCGCGGCAGCGGAACCGGCTTGGCCCACAGCAGTACGGCTACGGCCGAGCCGATGATGAGCTCGCGCATCGGGTCGCCGAAGAAGCCGAGCAGTAGCAGCCCGGCCGCGAGGAGCACGACGACCCGTTGCCAGTTTGCCTCAGCGCGTGCTGCCGCCCAGCCGAGAACGAAGCACCAGGCCACCACTGGCACGGAGTAGCGCTCCAGCGGACCAGCGTCGACGCCGACGAGCGCGTATCGCAGCGCTGCCGCGCCGGCCAGCAGGACCATTGCGGCGGTGAAGGGATGCGATGCCTCCAGCCGGCGGAGTGGCGGGATCGCCAGCGCGGCCGCGAGGCCGACGAGCGTCCAGATCGCGGCTTCGAGGAACCAGAACTGCCAGTCGATCGTCCAGTGATTTGCGCCGAGCGCGCCGTTCAGGAACACCGCGGTGGTCGGGGCGTAGCCGCTCCACAGCGCGACGGTCCCGATCCAGAGGGAGCTCGGCAGAGCTATCCGCCAAGCTCCACGCAACAAGGCGCGTGCGGGAGCATGGCCAGTTGGAAGGAATCGAGCCGCGTTGTAGCCGCAGACGGCCAGCAGAGCGTGCGCTCCACCCATGACCGTCAGCAGGTTCGCGTGGGTGGCGACGATGAGAACGATTGCGATCGCCCGCAGCATCACGGTCGGGTCTACGTTCACCGGCGTGAAGGCCCGTGCTCGCCGGCAGGGCGTTCTGGCCATGCCGTCAAGCTCGGCGACGCTGCGGCGATGCCAGTCGCGGGGGAGCGGATCGATGATCTCGCCAAGCCGGACGGACAGCTCGACATAAGACAGCGAGTCGGCGCCCAACGACACGAACGAGTCGCTCGGTTCGATGCGCTCGTGTCCGAGCAGCCGTTCGTACAGCTCCCGGACGGCGGCGGAAGCCGGCGGCTGCAGCGTCGTGTCCTCGTCGCGCGACAGAAGCGCCGTGACCGTTTGGCGATCAGGCTTGCCGGAGGGCAACCGCGGGACCTCCGCCACTACGCCTTGGATGACCCAGGTCGGAAGGTCACACAGCTCCGCCACCTGCTCGGCCGCATCGGCGTCGGGAGAGATGACGCCCAAGCCGCCGTCGACCTCCACGCAGGCGGCCGGGCTTTGCAGCCGGCGCTCGATCTCGTCGAGGTCGAGACGGAGTCCGAATACCTTCGCGAACCGGCTCTTCCTGCCCACCACCTCAAAGACGCCGGGCCCGAGCTCGCGCGCCAAATCGCCGGTGCGCAGCTCAGTGAGGTCAGGGCCGGCTGCCAAGTCGGCCGGACCATGGGCATAGCCCATCATCACGTTCGGTCCCGAGTAGACGAGCTCACCGACGTCGCCATCGCGCGCACGGCCGGTGCCGACGATGCGCAGGTTCCCGCCGGGGATCGCGACGCCCACCGCCTGCGGGTACTCGTCGGCAAGCTTGGGCGGCAGGTACGCCATGCGGGCAGTCGCTTCGGTTTGGCCGTACATGACGAAGAAGTCCCAGCCGCGGCTCCGGCCCAAGCCGACCAGGTCGGTCACGCGCTCCGGAGCGAGCTTCCCGCCGGCGGCTGTGACGTACCGCAGGCTGGAGACGTTGGGGAAGCCGACCCGATCCAGCTGGTCGAAGGTGTGCGGCACGCCGGCGAGGCCCGTTGCGTCATGCTCGGCGGCCAGATCCCACAGGCAGGGGTCGAGGACCGACCAGTCGGTGACGATCGCCGCCGCCCCGGCATACAGATGGCTGGTCAGGATGGACAGGCCGTAGCAGTAGTGCAGCGGGAGCGAGAGAATCCCGCGATCGGCGTCGGTGAGGTCGAGGTAGGTCGCGATGGCAGCGGCGTTCGACCGCACGGCGGACCGGGAGAGCCGGACGAGCTTCGGCGAGCCGGTCGAGCCGGAGGTCGACATCAGCAACGCTAGATCGGGGTGGAGATCGTGAACCGACGCTTCTCGAGCGGACACGACGTGATCTGCTGGTCGGTCCGTGTCGATGACAACGTCGGGGTCGTAGGTGGCCCGGACCTCGTCGGCCTGACCGGACCGCAGCGGCGGCGCGACGATGACCGGATGCCCGCCGGTGAGCGCGGCGGTCAAAGCGACGACGAAGTCGACCGATGTCCGGCCGCGGAGCAACACGAGCCGGCGCGAAGGGCCGAGCCGCGTCAGCAGCGACTCGACACGATCCGCCAGCTCCGCGTACGTCACCGCGCCATCGACAGCCAGCAGCGCCGGGCGCTGTCCATGGGCGCGCAGGTCGAATGTCATGCGCGTTCGAAGGCCAGCGCCGAGCCGCGGAGCTGGACCGCCATGCGGGTCCCGATGGGTGGCATGAGCGGCGCGTCCACCCGTGCCGAGAGCGCTTCGCCGCTTGCCTCGTTGACGAGCCGCACCATCGCGTCGTGACCGTGGAAGGCGACCGACGACACCACGCCGACACCGGCGGGATCGGGCCGCACCGTCACCTGTTCGGGCCGGATAAACACAAGTGCGCTGTCGCCGGCGACGTCGTTGGCGAGCGGCATTTCGCCGAAGCTGCAGGTCGCGTAGGCCGTGCCCCCATCGCGGCGAATGCTCGAGGTGAGAAGCGAACCTTCACCGACGAAAGAGGCAACGAACGGGCTGGCCGGATGGGCGTAGACGGAGTTGGGGGTGTCGGCCTGCAAGAGCTGCCCGCGGTCCATGACACCGACCTTGTCGGCAAGGGACAGCGCCTCGTCCTGGTCGTGCGTGACCAGGACAGCCGTCGCCTTGCTGGCCCGGATGGCATTGACCACCGATCGCCCGGTACTGCTGCGCAGCGCCGCATCGAGTGAGGAGAACGGTTCGTCCAGGAGGAGGACACGCGGGTTCGGGGCCAGCGCCCGGGCGACGGCGACACGTTGCTGCTGGCCACCGGACAGCTCGGCCGGGCTCCGATGTGCCAGGTCGCGGGGGAGTTCGAGCAGGTCCATCAGCTCGGTGATGCGGGGTCCGGTGCGCTCGTGGCGGGAAAGACCGAACGCGATGTTCGCAGCGACGTCGAGGTGTGGGAACAGCGCGCCTTCCTGCGGGACGAGGCCGATGTCGCGGCGGCGGGTCGGGACGCTGCGGTGCTTGTCGGCCACCACGGCGCCGTCGATCGAGACTGTTCCCTCGTCGGGCACCAGGAAGCCGGCGATCAGGCGGAGCAGCGTGGTCTTGCCGCAGCCGGACGGGCCGAGAACGGCGAGGATGGCGCCGTCCTCGACGTCGAGGTCGACACCGTCGAGCGCCGTGACCGAGCCGTATCGCTTGACCAGTCCACGGGTCGTGAGTCGGGCGGTCACATGGGCCTCGCATCCGGCGCGGGCGTGGCCATGCGTCCGAGCATGACCGTCGCCGGGATGGACAGCAGCACGAGCAGGAGTGCGTAGGGCGCAGCGGCGCCGTATGCCATGGCCGACGACTCGGACCAGAACTGGGTTGCGAGAGTGCGGGTGCCGATCGGTGCCAGCAGCAGGGTTGCGGTCAGCTCGGTGGCGATCGCGATGAACACGAGCGCGGTGGCCGCACCGACGCCGGGCGCCACCAGCGGCAAGGTGACGCGACGGAACGTGCCCCACGACGTGAGGCCGAGGGACCCGGCCACGTCCTCGAGCACCGGCGGGGCGTGATCGAGCGCCGACCGGACACCGACCACCGCGCGCGACGCGAACATCATCACGTAGGCGCCGACGAGAACTACAGCGGTCTGGTAGATCGGCGGGGCGAGGTTGAGCACGAGCCCGACCAGCGCGAGAGCAATGACGATGCCGGGAAGCGAGCTCGCGGTGAACGTGCTGCGTTCGATGAGGATCGCGATCGTCGACGGCCTGCGCACGACGAGCACCGCGACCGGAATGGCGGCGATCGTCGCGATGGTCGCTCCGGCGGCCGCGAAGCCGAGCGTCGTCAAGGTGGTGCGGACGAGGTCAGCAACCGGGAATGCGGTGGACGAGCCGATCACCATCCAATGGATGAGGCTGGCCACCGGGACGCCGATCGCGAGGATTGCGACCAGCGTGAGCCCGGCGATCACCGGGCCGCGACCCGCGCCGAGTGCGGTGCGTACCGGCGTGCGGGCCACGCCACTGCCGACGCGCACCAGGCTCGCGTTGCCGCGCAGGCGGAGTTCAGCGACGAGGACCACGAGGCACAGCAGGACCAGGACGCTGGCGGTCAGGTTCGCCGACGGGCCGTTGAACGTCGTGCCGAACTGCTCGTAGATGGCGGTGGTGAAGGTCGGAAAACGCAGCATCTGGAGCGCACCGAACTCGGCCAGCAGGTGCAGCGCGACGAGCAGTGAACCGCCGAGCAGGGCCGGCCGCAGCTGGGGAAGGACGACGCGGGTGAAGGTCGCCCACCCGCCGAGGCCGAGCGTGTGAGCGGTGTCCTCGAACTCCGGGTCGACCCGCAGCAGCGACGCGGTCACCGGCAGGTAGATGAACGGGAAGTACGACAGCGACACGATGAGGACGGCGCCCAGGTACCCCTCGACCGCGTGCGTCAGCGACACCCACGCGTAGCCGTTGACGAAAGCCGGAACCGCGAGTGGCGCCACCAGGAGCGCGCGCCAGACCCGGGGCGCAGGGATGTCGGTGCGCTCGACCGTCCACGCACATGCGGTGGCGAGAACTGCGCTGAGGGCCACACCGCCGACAACGAGCGCCACGCTGTGCCAAAGCAGCCACGCCATCCGCGGCCGGAGCAGCTCGGTGCGCGCCACGTCCAATCCGACACCCGCCGAATACCCCACGACATGCAGAAGGGGCAGCAGTGTGAACGCTGCCACCACCGCGGCTGCAGCGAGAAGCCCGTACGACGGTCGCCCGGGGCGAGTTCGTCGTACGACCTCGATGAGATCGAGCGTGGTCAGAGCAGACCGGCCTTCTGCAGGAGCTCGATGACCTTCGGCCCGTTGAGCTTGGTGACGTCAACGGCTGGCGGGTCGATCTTCGACAGCGGCGGAACGGGCGGCTTGACCGCGACGGCCGGGTTGAGCGGATACTCCAGGGCGTAGCTGCTGGCCAGCGCCTTCTGGCCGGTCCTGCTGACCAGGAAGTCGACGAACTTCTGCGCGTCGGCCTTGTGCTTGCTGGCCTTGAGGACGCCGGCGCCGGAGACACTGAGGAAGGCGCCCGGGTCCTTCTTGCCGAAGTAGTGCAGCTTGGAGCCGCTGCTGTTCTGGCCGGCCTCAGCCTGGTCGCGGTACCAGTAGTAGTGGTAGATGACGCCGGTGTCGACCTGGCCGTCGTTCACCGAGTTCATGACCACGTTGTTGCCCTGGTAGACCGTGCCGTTCGCCTTGAGGCCCTTGAGCCACGCGGCGGTGGCCTTCTCGCCCTTGAGCTGCAGGACGGCACTGACGATCGCCTGGAAGTCGGCGCCGGACGGTGAGAACGACGTGCGTCCCTTCCATGCCGGGTCGGCCAGATCCATGATCGAGGCGGGCAGGTCGTCCCGGCTGACGGCCTTGGTGTTGTAGACGAGGACGGTGGCGCGGCCGGCCCAGCCGGTCCACTCGCCGCTCTTGGGGCGGTATTGAGCCGGGACCTTGTTGAGGGTCTTGGCGGGCAGGGGAGCAAAGAGTCCCTTGGACTCGACGAGCGACATCGCCGGCGAGTTCTCGGTGAGGAAGACATCGGCCGGCGTCTTGGCGCCTTCGGCCACCAGTTGGTTACCGAGTTCGAAGTCCTTGCCGTTGCGCAGGCGCACCTGGATACCGGTCTGCTTCTCGAAGATCGGCGCCATCGCAACGAGGAGTTCCTCGTGCTGGGCGTTGTAGACCGTGATCGACCGCTCCGGTGTGCCGCACCCGGACAGCGTGGCGGCAACGGTGGCAGCAAGGACGGCGGCGATTCGCAAGCGCATGGGTCGGGACCTCGTCAGCAGGGATGGTAAGGCTCGCCTAACCTTACCTGCCGGTCGTTCGTGCAGAAGATCGGGATGTGCTGACTGAGCGCTAAGGTGCGGGCCATGCGCACTTCTGTCTGCTCGATCGCGCTGGGTCTGCTCGTCCTCGCCGGTTGCGGAAACTCGGCTCCGCCGGTCGACTGGGGCGGCAAGTACTCCACGACGGTCAAGGAGCGGCTCGACGGACTCGTCAAGAAAAAGGACTGCAAATCCCTGCGGGCCGAGCTGGTCACCGCGCATGCCATCGACGAAGCCAAGAAGCGCTCGTACGGATCGGGCAGCGACGACCTTGTCGCCTACATCGAGTGGGGCATGGACAAGGCCGACTGTGAGGCCTGACGCTCAGCTTTCGCCGCGGTGCGCCTCGAGTTCCTGCGCCACGGACATGCTCACTGGTCGAATCGGGTATCTGCTCTGCGAAAGGGGAAAAAAATGGCCTACTTCGGAAGAGACACGCACCCGCTACTTGTCACCATCTTTCTCATTGTCTGGACCCTCGTCGGTGTTCTGTACCTCATCGACTCGCTGAAGACGATGTAGCACCCGCCCGACGCGCGGGATCCAGCCTGTTGGCGACGAGAGCTGCCTATCGAAGGATCGCGTTCAGAATGACGCTGGCCGAGATGAGGGCCAGGCTCGTTCCGGCGAGCCCCATCGCCCACCGCACGAGCCGGCATTTTGTGGCCACGATCTTCGAGATTTCCCACAGGCAATATCGCGTACGAGCGAGCGAATCCGTCGTGTCGAGTGCTTGGCTGAAGGAAGCAAGACTCTTGTACGACGCCACGTGCGCCCAGGAGTACACGCCTTCGGCGGTGTCGCGGCTGTTGTATCGCGGCCAGACAGCAAAGGCCGCGCACGCCATTGCCGCCAGGACGGCGACAGTCCCGGCCCACCACAGCACCATCGCGGGGGATTGCAAGCTAGCTGGCCGCCAGTCGCCCGCAAGGACGCCGCCGACAACCGCGCCGACGCCGACTCCCAGTCCGGCCAGGACGGTTGACGCCTTTTGATCTGCGTTGGCCACGTCCTCGCGTGCTTCAGCCAGCATCCGACGGACGAACGTTTGATTTACCCCGGTCTTCTCGTCCATGTCGGGCAACCTAGTCGTGCTCGGGTTCTCGACAGCGACGCTACGCCGGCTGGGTCGATTGCCCTGCGGCTGAGTGGATGAGCTCCGCATTCGGGTCGACCATCATCACCGTCTCGTGCACCGACACAGCCGATGTTGCCTCGGACTCGACGATGAGAAATGAGCCGCGCTCGCAGGTCCGCGTGTCGATACTGAACTTTCTGAAGCCGGACAGCAACCTCGCGGCCGAGGACTGTGTGATCTCATCGGTCATTTGATAGATCTGAACCAGCCAAGCTTCTTCGCTCATGGGGGCAGGATTCTCCTCAGCCATCAAGGAAGATCGCTGCCACCAATCTCGCTCTTGCTCGTAGTAGACCAGACGAGCGGGCGGGCGGCAATGATCCATAAGGCTCGTCCCTTCTATTGCCGCCTGGGCAACGCCACCCGTTCGTCTCGCGGCAACGAAGCCTCGAGGCGCGTCGCAACGAACAGCAAGAGCGCGACCCCGAACGGGGCGAGGCCGATTGCGAGCAGATAGGGGACGAATATGGACACATTCGTACACGTACCCGGCGCGACCCGGTGCATGCGGCCGGCTGTCTCGTTCAAGCCGCGAGTGGTTTCGTCGAGAGCGACGGGAGTTTCAAAGGGCGTCGCGGTCGCGTTCAATCACGTTGTATGACGCCGCCTCGAAGCCAAAATCATCACCAATACAAGCGACAAAACGCCGAGTGCGGTCAAGATGAGCCCCAACGTGTAGTCCTCGATCCACGGAATGTCCACTTGGACGACCCCCAGCAGCAGCACCAAGCCGAGCGCGATGAGCACAATGCCCGTTCCAATACCCATGTCGTGTCCTTTCAGGACAGCCCGCCGGTTGACGGGCACGTACTACCCAACCTGCGGAACTCAACCTAGCCACCCCGAAGGCATCGCGGCCCGGATGGCGGGGAAACGACAGTCACGCCCCCGTGTGTACTCGTCTCTCTCGGGTGAGACGGGACCTAGCAGGGGCGTGACCGGCCGGGAGTGGCTGTGAGGGCTCCCGTGGCGGTGAATCTACAGCCGTTCCGCACGGAGCGGAAGTGTTTCCATTGTTCAGGAGCCGTTCCGTGTTGGTGGGCGATACTGGGTTTGAACCAGTACGGCTTTAGTCTGACGATACTGTCCCAGACCTGCGAAAACCCTAGGCTTACCTGCGACTATGGCTGACAGTAGCGTGTCGGGTATCTGGACACAACTACCCTGATATAGCCTGTCATTGCCTACGTAGTGCCTACGGGATGGAGCGGCATGGCTGACGAGAAGCGGGGCTTCGGGACTATCCAGACCCTCGCCAGCGGTCGCCATCAGGCTCGCTACGTCGGCCCGGACGGCAAGCG
>DATLCL010000040.1:0-2876 GCA_035526415.1 Aeromicrobium sp. | reverse complement strand
CCTTCCACTGCCGCAAGTCAGCGTGGTCGTTGTCGGGCGCCAGGTGTGTGGTGACGAACAGGAAGGTCCAGCCGCTCGCCCGGTGCTTGAAGGTGGCCCAGGAGAACCAACGATCGACATCGCCGTCGCCCACCTGGAAGTCGTAACGCTTCGCTCCGGCGTTCAACGCCTGGAGGTACCGCGCGTCATACAGGATGCGGGCGTCGTATCCGAGCTCGTTGTAGGGCTCAGGCGTCATGTCGTACACCGGCCGTCCGAACGCCGCCTTTGCCTTGGCGTTCACGTGGTCCAGCAGGCTGCGGCGCTCCCACCGTCGGTAGACCTCCTGGACGCCGCCAACATTCAGCTTCTCGCTGACGATCCCGTCCGCGACGAGTGGGCCGCGCTCGTCCCAGTCGTCGCGGAGGGGATTGCGGACGTTATAAGTCCCGACCGCCAGGCTCATCGGGCCCTTGGTCGCATAGACCGCGGGGGCCGACCATTCGCTCTGCTGCTGCTGTGCACGGTCAATGACGCTCACCCGGACGTGATACGTCGTGCCGACGTCCAGCTTGGGAATGACGAGCGGCTTCGGCGTCGTCGGTTCCTGCTTCGTGACCGTGATGACGTGATCCCCCAAGAAGTTGTTCTGCGGAGCCACCTGAATGCGGTAGGCGAACGCCTTCGGGACGTCGTTCCACGCGACCTGCATGGCCGTCGGCGTGCTGACAATCCCGCGCAAACCGGTCGGCGCAGCGAATGGACACGTGCCTTCAGGACAGTCTCTCTGAGCGGTAACGGCGTGGAGCCCTAAGGACATGACGAAGCCGAGCAGCGCTGCGACGATGCCATGGCGACAGAACTTCACCGAGTGAGTGTAGGCACGCCACCTTCAACGATGCCGAGCTTCAAAGGCTACTCGGAGATGACTGCCACGGCCATGAAGTGATCAGACAACAGGTAGTCCATCACGTAGCCACGGCGCGGCTGGGCGTAGGTCCTGTAGTAGAGGGCCTTGAGGGCGCTTGAGACGAATACGTAGTCGATGCTGTTGGCGTTGCGGTCCGTCGAGACAAGGCATCCGCACTGGCGGAGATCCGGCTTGTTGCGGTTGGACGTGCTGATCCAGGCGTCCACCCGTGCGGTGGGGTTCCGATACGTCGAGTAGCTCCGGTACTGCTGACCAAGTACGTCCTCATAGCCGCTGCTCCGCATCTTGGACAGTTGCGTCCTCGACGGCAGTTCGAACTTCGTGCTGTTGAAGTCTCCGGTGAATATGACGTAGGTCGGGACCGGCGACACTGCCTTCACACGATTCACGTGGGCAATGAGTTGGTCCCATTGTTTGACATCGACGGCGTCACTCGACGGCGACAGGTGGGTGGTAGTGAAGAGAACCACTCGATCGGTCGCCAGGTACTCGAGCTTTGCCCACGACATCTGGCGGCTCGTCTCACCTGCGAATTGGGTCGGGTACGCGTACGCGCCCGACGCCAGCAGTCGGAAGGCCCGGGTGTCGAAGATGACACGACTGTCGTTGCCGGCATCGGAGCCAGGACCGGGAGTCATGCTGAAAAACTGACCGCCCGCGGCTGCGTTGATGCAGTCGAGCAACTCCTGTCGATCGTTGCTCCCGTAGACCTCCTGGACACCCACCACCCGGATCGCCAGCTTGGCAATATCCTGGCCGATCAGCGGGCAGCGCCAGGTCCACGGCCTGGCGCTCGACGAGTCCGGGTTCTTGATGTTGTATGAGGCCACCGCGAACTTCATCGCGGGCTTGGTGGTGTAATTCGCGGTTGTCGAGGGCGGGCCCACCGGGCTCAGGTTGCGGTCGATGACCATGACGCGGAAGTAGTACCGCGTGCCGGGAAGCAAACCCCTCGTTCCGTTCTTGAGGACGCGGGTTGTCGAGGTAGTGGTCTCCTTGGTCAAGCCGACGAAGTCAGACCTCGTCGCGTAGTCGACGCGATAGCCGAACGCGTTCGGGACCGGGTCCCACCTGACGGCGATCGCGTTCGAACTGCTCGAGGTCGCCGCGAGGCCCGCGGGTGCGGGGAAGGCTGCATGAGCAGGCGCGGTGACGCCGAGGGACGCGAGGAGGGCGACGACGAGCGCGGCGAAGGAGGCGCAGCGGGGCTTCACCGGTCGACCATAGGCTCGTGAAGCACCCGCCGACGTCGAAATGCGTTTCAGTTTGGCGACGATTCAGAACCCCAGCTTGCGCAGCTGTCGGGGGTCGCGCTGCCAGTCCTTGGCAACCTTCACGTGGAGATCAAGGAAGACCGGCGAGCCCAGGATCCGCTCGATCTGAGAGCGCGACGCCGAGCCGATCTCGCGCAGGCGCGCTCCCTTATGACCGATCACGATCCCCTTCTGGCTGTCCCGCTCAACAAAGAGGCTGGCGTGGACCTTGACGGTCTTGCCCGGGATGACCTCGTCGACCGTCACCGCGATCGAGTGCGGCAGCTCGTCGCGGACGCCCTCGAGCGCGGCCTCGCGAATGACCTCGGCGATGAGCGTCTCCTCCGGCTCGTCGGTGAGCTGTCCCTCTGGGTACAGCGGCGGACCCTCCGGCAACGTGGCCAGGAGCAGATCGGCCAGCAGCTTGATCTGCTCCCCCGCCACCGCCGAGACCGGAACCACGTCCTGCCAAGCGACGCCAGCATCGTCACCGGCCTTCTGGATCGACGCCAGGTGCTCGGCCAACCGCTCCTTGGAGACCAGGTCGATCTTCGTGGCGATGGCCAGCACCGGCTTGCGCCGGAGCCGCGCGATCTCGCCGATGAGGAACCGGTCGCCGGGACCGATCCGCTCATCAGCCGGCAAGCACACGCCAACGGTGTCGACTTCGCGCCACGTCGCACGCACCAGGTCGTTGAGCCGCTCGCCCAACA
>DATLCL010000035.1:0-21301 GCA_035526415.1 Aeromicrobium sp. | reverse complement strand
TGGTGTGTCGAGCGCAGCATTCGAAATCCCATAGATGCCGGCATCCAGCGGTAGCGCTGCGCCCGCCCAATTGCTGGTCCACCAGAGGGTCTCGAGGTCGCTCGCCAAGGCGTTGTAACCGGTGAATTCCTCGGTGGGGAGCCGGCGGCAGTAGTCCGCCGGTGAGTCGTTGCCCGCACAAAACCCCACGGGAATCTCACCGCGGGACCTCAGCGCTGCGTCGGGCCGGGTGAAGTCGCGAACGTTCGTGACCGCTGCGAACCGGCCTGTGGCCGATAGGGTCATCCAACTCCCACCCGCGGTCAGGTCCCGGCCGCCCAGCACCGGAACATCGGCCCACCAGTGCATCGGGAGCGAGGTTCGCTCGAAGAACTCATCGCGATTGGACGCCACAACCAGCTTGTAGTCGGGGTGGGCGTCCCACGCGGCCAGGATCAGGCACACGCTCGATTATCGCTCGCCGCGCAATCTGTAACGCCGCCCGTCTGTCGGTCCCTGGCGGTAGCGTCTCGCCATGGCCTATGACGAGAACCTGGCCGAGCGGATCCGAGGGCAATTGGCCGAACGTGGCGACGTCACCGAGAAGAAGATGTTCGGCGGATTGGCGTTTCTCATCGGAGGCAACATGGCGGTGGCCGCGAGCGGCCGAGGCGGTCTCATGGTCCGGTGCGACCCGGCGGAAACCGCGGACCACGTCGTCGACGGCGCCGAGCCAATGATCATGCGCGGCAAGCCGATGAACGGGTGGCTCCGCGTCTCCGACCAGTGCGTTGCCGACGACGCCGCCTTGGCCCACTGGGTGCAGGTCGGCACGACGACCGCGGCCCGCCTGCCGGCCAAGTGACGGGCCCGCACCGTGGCGCGGTTTAGGCAGACGGGAAAACGGTTACGTCATAGGTGAATCTCAGGAGGATGACGATGACGACTGAAGAGGAGAACGAGACGCTCGAACGGGCTGCCACGCCCGAGGAGATCGCACAACTCGAACGGGAGCGGGCCGAACGCCTCGATCCCGCGAACCGACCGGCGAACGCCGAGGTCAACAACACCACGCGGGAGTGGGTGCCTGAATCCGAGGACTTCCGGGACAACCTCGAAGGCCATCCGCCGGAGTGGGACAAGGGCGACGGCGCAGGCACCACTGTTGACCCGGAGATCTGGGAGCACATGGAACAGCAGACGGGCAAACCGAACGACCACGCGCACCCTAAGCACTAGAGCACGTTGAGCGGCCGCAGCTGGACGCTGATCCGCGGCCCGACGGGCTTGGCCGTCTTGAGGACGGCGTGATCCCAGGTGCGCTGGCAGGTGCCTCCCATGACGAGGAGGTCGCCGTGACCGACCGGGAAGCCGATGGACTCCCCTCCGGCCCGAGGCCGCAGGCTGAGACGCCGCTCGGCGCCGAGCGAGACGATGGCGACCATGGTGTTCTCGCTCCGGCCACGCCCGATGCGGTCGCCGTGCCAGGCAACGCTGTCTCGACCGTCGCGGTAATAGCAGAGGCCAGCCGTGACGAATGGCTCACCCAGCTCCTCGGCGTAGCGCGCGTTGAGCGCGTCGCGGACGGCTACGAGCACTGGAGCGGGCAGGTCATCTTGAGCCCCGTAGGAACAGACGAGACGCGGAACGTCGACCGTCCGGTCGTACATCTCGCGCCGTTCAGCCCGCCACGGCACGACGTCGCGCAGCCGGAGAAACAGCTCGTCCGCTCCCGAAAGCCAGCCCGGCCCGTAGTCGACCCAAGCGCCGTGCGCCAGGTGCCGCCGCTCGACCACGGCGGTCTCTGGCCGTGGCGGACCGTTCCCGGCGTCGAGCAGCGAGCCTTGGAACCACATACGGGCACTTTAACCCGGATCGAACGTATGTTCTAGTGGGAATGTTGCGAGCCGCGTACTTGGGCGAGATACACGAAGGCCGCTAGTGTGCCGGCCAAATTTAAGAGACGCAGTGGGTTGTCGAAGGTCACGATGTGCGCGACGACACTGAGCCCGAGAATGACGAGCCAGCCGTTCTTGGCCACCGGAGTGGCCGCTTGGAGCGTCTGAGGAGTGCGCGCGACGCAGTCCACGAAAGCAAAGACCTTCACGCCGAACAGAATGAGGCTCAGCGCGAGGCCGAGATACGCCTGAAGCTCACCCACAGGCGAAGACTATCCGGCCCCACACCATGCCAAAGCGCGATGGGCCCCTCCCGTGCGGGAGGAGCCCATCGACGTGATGACGTGCGAAGCGTCAGGCCTTCTTGGCCGGAGCCTTCTTCGCAGCGGTCTTCTTGGCCGGCGCCTTCTTTGCAGCGGCCTTCTTGGCCGGCGCCTTCTTAGCCGGAGCCTTCTTGGCAGCAGCCGGCGCGGCCGTCTTGGCCGGAGCCTTCTTGGTCGGAGCCTTCCGGCCGGTGACCTTGGCCACGGTGGCGCGGGCGTCACCGTACAGGTCTTCGGCACGCTTCCTGGCGTCGGCGCGGTAGCCCTTGGCCTTCTTGGAGATGTCGGCGATGTTCTTCTTCGCGTCCTTGCGAAGCGACTCGACGAGATCCTCGGCCTTCTTCTGGACCTTGTCCAACTTCAGGTCCCGGGCGGACTCAACGAGCTCCTCGGCCTTCTTCACGACATCCTCATACGAAGTCGTGGCCCTGGTCGAGAGGTCGTTCGCGAAGTCGGTCGCCTGCGTACGCAGGTCGTCGACGTTCAGCTTCTTGATGGAGTCGGCGAGGTTCTTGACCTCGTCGCGCAGGGTTTTCACCTGCTCATTGATCTGATCTGCGATGGTCATGCAATTTCCTCCTGGTCGGCTGCGGTGGCCGCGTTATCGAGCTCGTTGTGACGTCCTGTGTCACTGATGAACGAGCGGTAGATGTCGATCAGCGCCGTCCGCTGCCGGTCCGTCAATCGGGCGTCGCGAGCGATGGCGTGTTCCACCGATCCCTCCTCCACTTCGCTGGCATCGAGGATGCCGGCCTTGACGTACAGCGACTCAACCGAAATCTTCAGCGCCCGAGCAATCTGCTGGAGCACTTCGGCTGAGGGACGACGCAGGCCCCGCTCGATCTGACTGAGGTACGGATTGGAAACATCCGATTGCTCGGCCAGCTGTCGCAAGGACATCTGCGCCAGGCTCCGCTGTTCACGCAGGTAGTCGCCGAGAGATTCGACGGTCTTTCCCACGTTGAGCTTTGCCATGCCCCTATTGTGCTTGCTCTTGCAAGCACTTTGCAACCGGTCCGCTATGCGAGATGGGTCACACCGGCGCTGCACGTATCATGAACGACCGTGACCGACTTTCACGCCGTCATACCTGCCGGCGGCGCCGGGACTCGCCTGTGGCCTCTCTCCCGCGCGCAGCGACCGAAGTTCCTGCTCGACCTGACCGGCGACGGACGGTCGCTGATCCAACAGACGTGGGATCGCTTGCTCAAGGTGATCCCGGCCGATCACATCCACGTCGTCAGCGGGCCGGCACACGCTCCGCTCATCCAGGATCAACTGCCCGAGCTGGCCAACCTTTACGCCGAACCCGCGCCGCGCGACAGCATGGCGGCCATCGGCATGGCCGCGGCAATCATCGGCCAGCGCGACCCGGACGCTGTGATCGGATCGTTCGCCGCCGACCAGACGATCGCAGATACCGGCGCGTTCGTAGCGGCGGTCCACGAGGCGAAGCAGGTTGCGGACGCCGGCCTGATCTGCACGCTTGGCATCACGCCTCGCGGGCCGTCCACTGCGTTCGGTTACATCGAAGCCGGCGACCCCTTGGCTGACACCGTCTCCGCCCGCGCGATTACCCGATTCGTCGAGAAGCCGGACCGACCCACGGCGGAGCACTACGTCGCCGGCGGCTCGCACTACTGGAACGCCGGCATGTTCATCAGCCGTGTCGACGTCCTCCTCGGGCATCTCGAGCGGCTCCACCCCGAGCTCCATGCCGGCCTCGCCGCCATCGGGCAGGCGTGGGACGGCCCAGAGCGCCAGGCAACGCTGGAGTCCATCTGGCCCGGCCTGACCAAGATCGCCATCGACCACGCCATCGCCGAGCCCGTCTCGCTGGAGGGCGGCATGGCTGTCGTGCCCGGCAACTTCGGCTGGGACGACATCGGCGACTTCGCAGCACTGAGCGAACTGGCCGGCGCGAGCGGAGCGTCGGACGACACCCTCTGGATCGACTCCGACGGCCTGGCGATCGCCGACGACGGCACGCTGATCGCGGTCATTGGCATCCCGGATGCAGTCGTCGTACGGACGCGCGATGCCCTCCTGGTCACCACCCGTGAGCACGCGCAGCGGGTCAAGGAAGTACCGGAGTCGCTCAAGCAGCGCGGTCGCACCGACCTGGTTTAGCTGTTTCTTGACGCACCCGGGAGCGCTTCACGCATCGGGCCTCGTCGGTCCGGCGTCCTCAGCCGGCGCCAGGGCTACGGGATGTAAGCCTGCGCCGTCGTTCCTGACCCGCGAAGTTCGAGGCCGTCGTCGGCTGCCGATGCGAAGGCCGCCTGCCCCTGAACGAGCGACACGTGGTCCCCGGACTCAGCGACGACCTCGACTGCGCCATCGAGGCACAGCAGGATGCGATTCCCCGAGCCCGGCAGGCGGGGCTCGCTGCCGCGGGTGACGGACAGCGCGAAGAAGCCCCCAGCCGGCTCGAAGACTTCGGTGGCGGCGCCGATTCGAGTGGGCTCGATTCCCGGATCGCCGCCGTCGGTGGCGTCCAAGCTGGCCAACACGCCTTGCGAGTTGACCCTCTTCGTGGTGAGGCCGGCGCGGAAGACGTTGTCGGATGATGCCATCACTTCCAGGCAAAGCCCGTGCAGGTGCGCGTGGATGAGGCCCGGCCCGATGAAGGCAGACCGCCCTGGTTCGATCGTGAGCCGGTTCAGCAGCAGTGCCACCACCAGCCCGGGGTCGGACGGATGGATACGCGCGGCCTCAACCACGGTGAGATAGCCACGCCGCACGTCGGCGCCACCGTCGAGCTGCGCAGTACAGGCCTCGACGAACTCGTCCACAGCGTCACGATCGACCTCGGCGGTCAGGACGTAGTCGACCATCGCGAGGGTGCCGTCACCGGATCGGTCCAGCAGCGACCTCGCGATGCGCACGTCGAGGGCTGACAGCAACTGCACCGCCTCGTCGACTGGCCGCAGCCCAACGAGCGTCTCGAACCGCGTCAGCGCGTAGACCATCTCGGGCTTGTGGTGAGGGTCCTTGTAGTCTCGCGCAGCATCTGACAATGCGATCCCGGCTGCCTCCTCCGCCGCGAAACCGGACGCGGCAAGGTCGCTTGCCGGATGCACCTGGATCGACAGCGGCTGGGCCGGCGCCAGGACCTTCAGCATGAAGGGTAGGTCGCCGACCTGGTCGGCCAACGCCTGCGGACGATCTTCGGTCTCGACCATCGAAGCCCCGAGCGGATGCGTCCCGAACCACAACTCGGCCACCGGGTGCCCACTCGGAGGCTCACCGACGAATTCCGGGATCGCCGTCAGCGAACCCCAGTCATAGTTCTGTACCGCGGCGCCAAGTCGAAACATCGTCGCCGACGATAGCGTTTCGCGGCCCGACGCCGAATGACGGGACGGCTCGACGAACGGTCAGTAGGCCCCATCCCGCGCGAGGACCGCACGGAGTGTCCGCAGGATGATTTGCAGATCGCGCAACATCGACCAGTTCTCGACGTAGTCGATGTCGAGCCGGACCGAGTCCTCCCACGACAGATCGGACCGGCCGCTGACTTGCCACAACCCGGTGATTCCTTGCTTAATCAGGAGTCGGCGCATGACGGCTTCGTCATAGGTGTCGACCTCGCACCGCAACGGCGGGCGCGGGCCGACCACGCTCATGTCGCCGCGCAGCACGTTGAAGAACTGTGGGATCTCGTCGATGCTGAACCGCCGCAGAATCCGACCGACCGGCGTGACGCGCGGGTCGTCCCGCACCTTGAACAGGGGCCCGGCGCCGATGTTGTGCTTCACCAGCTCCTCGCGTACCTGATCGGCATCGAGGACCATCGTGCGGAATTTGAACATCTCGAACGGAACGCCGTGCATGCCGATGCGTTCGGACCGGTAGAAGACTGGACCCTTGCTCGTGAGGCGAATGGCCAGCGCCGCCAGGAGCAGAATCGGCGACGCCGCAACGAGAACGAGAAGGGCGAAGGAGCGGTCGAACACCGCACGCCGGATCGTCCGCGCACGCGAGTAGGCCGGGCCTGAGAGGTAGATCAGCGGCATGTTGCCGTGCGCTTCGAGGTGCACCCGTGGACCGGCCACGTCGACCACGTTGGGCGCGACCAACAGGTCGACGTCGTGCCCCTCGAGCGACCAGGCCAGTTCGCGCATGCCGTCGTGGCCGAGGTGTTCGGTGTCCGTCACGACAACGATGTCCACGGAGTCCACGGCCAACGCCTCTTCCAGCCCGGTCTCAGTGCCCATCACCGGGACATCGACCTCACCGACGTGGATCCGCTCACGAGTTCCGGCGACCCTGTCCGGCACCCAGACACCCACGACCCGCAGGCCATGCGCCGGATCAGTGATGAAGCGCCGCATGATGTCTTGCGCACTACGTACGCCGCCGATGACCAATGCATTCGCCAGGAATGAGCCATGTGCCCGACGCGTCAGAACCCAAGTTCGCCAGATACGTCGGCTGAGAAATAGCAGGCAGACTCCCAAGACCCCAGCTATCCCGACGAACATGCGCGCCGGGTTGGCATGAAAGACCAACGCAACGATGGCGATCCATGCGAATACGTTGAAGCTGGCCTTGGCGACGGCTTGATATTGCCCCGCCCCGGAATCGAGTACCTTGGAACCCCGAGTCCGGCTTATCGACAGCGCGGTCATCCAGCCCACGAAGAGAGCCCCACTTCCGATGAGGAGCTTCGGGTCCGTGGGCGTCATCTCACCGGGTGACGCAAGCACGGCGTAGCGCACGACATGTGCAATGCTGATCGCCGCCGCGAGGACGAGTGCGTCCGTGGCGAATACCCAGAACACCAAACGACGCTGGCGTCGGCGATTGGCCGAAGCGGATCGAGGGGCTCGCGCCGGTGTGATCAGGACATCACTGCGATCGTCAAGTAGCACTTCTGCCAAGGCACCCCACAGCCTTCCTCACTACGTCCCCCGACGGGCTTGGCCATTGTTGCTCATTTCCGGCAAGGCTGCATGGAAAACGACGAGGTCGGGGCTAATGCTGGACAGTAACCGACAGTCGTTCAGCGACGATCCTCACGGCCTCGGCGATTTGATCGGCGACTGCGCGGTGCACGTCAGGGGGGCGGCGAAATGGATCGACCAAATCGAGGTCGGCTCCGGCCTCGCTGCGACGGCGAAAGGCCTCGGCAACCATCTCGGCCGGCGACGTAACGCCAATCATGTCCTCGACCAAAACGGCGAACTCCCGCAAGGTGAACGTCCTGCGGAGTGCACTGGGATACCGGCTGAGCAGCTCCGACCGCTGGTCGCGGGTGGCGGTCAGAATGAGGTCCGCATCCTCAGCCATCTGTGGTTCCAAGGCTCGGGAGCAAAAGCCTTCCGCACTGACCCCGAGCCGTTCGAGTTCGAGGACGACCATGCTGTCCACCGAGGCTTCTCGCCAGCCCTGCACGCCGGCCGATGCAACCTCGAAGATTTCCGGCTCGAGTCTCTGCCGCAACAGGAGCTCAACCATCGGGGAGCGGCAGATGTTCGCCGTGCACACGGTGAGAATGCGAAAGAGACTCACGGCTTGCGCCCAAGCGACGGGCGTACGTGCAGCCCAATGTCCGGATCGATGATCGGTTCTTGGGCCGCCGCGATGCCGTCGACCACGAGGTCGGCCGCGGCATCGGCATTCCGCTTCACCAACGCCAGTGCGAGGGGGCCCAGCTCGTGATGGCGAGCCGATGTCCCGACGAGGCCGACAGAGGCGCCATCCTCAGCGCCGGCAAGGCTGACCGGCGACCCTTCAGCCGGGAGCCGGTCGGCCGAACCGTCAAGGTGAAGGAGCACCAGCCGGCGTGGCGGTCGGCCCAGGTTGTGGACCCGCGCGACCGTTTCCTGGCCGCGGTAGCACCCCTTGTCCAGATGTACGGCCCTACCGAGCAAGCCGACTTCGTTCGGGATGGTGCGGTGGTCGGTGTCCCGCCCGATGCGGGGGATGCCGGCCGCGATACGCAGCGCCTCCCACGCCCACAGGCCCGACGGCTCTCCCCGCTGAGACGGCACCGCTGACAGCTCGGAGCGCGTGATGACAGCGGTCGCGAGTCCAGGCAGTCCGAGTACGGCGAGATCAGGTCGCTCGACAACCTCGACCCGCGACATGAACTTCATGCGCTCCAGAAACTCGACGAGACCGGCACCAGCCCGCGGCTCAGTGTGAATGAGTACCGTCTCGCCGTCATCGATGGCGGTGAAGGCGAATTCCAGGTGGCCCTGTGGCGACAGAATGAGCGCCTCGGTGAGGTGGCCGGGCTGGAGCGATTCGAAGTCCTGCGACGTCAGCGCGTGCAACCACGTCAATCGGTCCGGGCCGGCGATGGCGACGACGGCCCGGTTGGACAGGTCGACGAAGCCGTCGCCGGCCTCGAGCCGCCGCTGCTCTTGGGCCAAGGCACCGTAGTGGGCGGCCACGCCGTCGTCCGGGGCGTCGGCCTCGACGGCCCCGGGGTGGGCCAGCAGCTCAGACACGGGTGAGCCTGCCCCAGGTGTGGGACTGCATCGGTTGGTCCATGGCGGCCATGTCGCAGGCGTACATCAAGTCGCCCTCGACGAGTCCGTACATGCGCTGGCCGGCCGTGTAGTCCTTCGCAGTGGATGTACGCGCGACGACGTCGGTGGCCAATGTCAGCCGTGGGCCATCGGCCAGGCCGTACCAAACCTCGGCGTAACCGGTCGGATGGGCCAGCACCAGCTCGAGCGGGTAGCCGTCGTCTTCTGCGTCGCTGCCCACCCGCAGGAAGCCTGTTTCGAGCTCACCCGGGCCAACCCGCTCTCCGCCGCCGTCGGTGACCCACGTCCGGCTGAAGTAGTGCAGGAACGAGCGCCCGTCGTGGGCGAACACAGCGTCCTGCTCGAACGCGTACGGCTCGATCGTCGGGTACTCGCCCTTGCCGTTGCCGTGCCACGTGCCCAGCAGCCAGGACACCGGCATCAGGTCCGGGTGGAGGTCCGTGGGGATCTCGAACGCCATACCGTGATCCTATTGGCGCCGTCCTAAGGTTGCCCTCGTGCGAGTCGTGCTCCAGCGGGTTTCCAGCGCAGCCGTGCGCGTGTCCGACACCATCGTCGGATCCATCGGGACCGGCCTCGTTGCGCTCTTGGGCGTCACCCACGAAGACACCGTCGACGACGCTCGCGCCTTGGCCGAGCGGGTGTACTACCTACGCATCCTGCGCGAGGAGCAGTCGCTCGCCAGTTCGGGCGCCGCTGCGCTCGTCGTCAGTCAGTTCACGCTGTACGCCGACACGCGCAAGGGCAGGCGGCCGAGTTGGAACGCCGCGGCCCCGGCGCCCGTTGCGGAGCCGCTCTACGACGCCTTCTGTTCACACCTGCGTGACCTCGGCGTTCCGGTGTCCACCGGCCAGTTCGCGGCGGACATGGCCGTCGAGCTCGTCAACGACGGACCGGTCACGCTCATTCTCGATGGCTGAATGGTTTGGACGACCGTCGTGGTCACGGCACAATGGGCGGGTTGTCTAATCCCGCCCGACGCGGCCGATCTGATCGAAGGCACTCATGGCTTACCGGAACGGACGGTCCGCGCCTGGCCGTCGCCGGCGCCACGTCCCGTTCATCGAGCGGTACCGGCTCCTTCTGCGGACCGCGATCGTCGTAGCGATCTCGGTGGCGGTCGCGGGGACCGGTTACGCCGCCCTGTTGAACTCGAAGTTCGGTGACATCGCCCGATTCCGTACCGACGAGATCCAAAATCGGCCAGATCCCGACAAGGGAAGCTCGCTGAATGTGCTGGTCCTGGGTGTCGACCGCGGCAAGAAGATCCCGGGGCGCAAGCCGACGCGGCTCTCCGAGGACGTGCGTGCGAAGCAATGGCCGACCGGCCGCTATCGCAGTGACACGATCATGATGGTCCACATCGCCGCGAATCGTCGCCATGTGTACCTGGTCTCGATTCCCCGCGACACCTACACCGTCATTCACGACAACACCGGACGCCCACTCCAGCGGGACAAGATCAACGCTGCCTTCGCCGAGTACGGCCCGAATGGGACCATCGCGACTGTCGAACAGCTGACCGAGATGCGGATGAAGCACCTCGCGCTCATCAATTTCAACGGCTTCAAGGACATCACGCGAGCCGTGGGTGGCGTTGAGGTTTACGTCCCGAAGTCCTTCTACGACCCCAGCCAAAAGGTGTACTGGAAGGCCGGAAACCAGAATCTCGAAGGCGATCTCGCCCTCAAGTACGTGCGCACCCGCTACGGGTTGGCCCGCAGCGACTTCGACCGGATCGCACGACAGCAGAACTTCATGCGGTCGCTCATGAAGAAGCTCTTGGCCAAGGGCACCACGCGCAACCCGGTCCGGCTCACCAAGACGCTATCGGCGCTGAGCGAGAACGTCGTCGTGGACGAAGACTGGGACCCGGCCGACATGCGCGCGCTCGCTCTCTCGCTGCGCAACACGACGACTGACGACGTCACCTTCATGACCGCACCCGTCGCGAAAACCGAGACGATCGATGGCGTCGGAAGTGTGGTCTTGCTGGACGAGGCCAAGGCCACCGAGCTCTTCACGGCGATGGCCGAGGACGAGATGGACGACTACGTCGAGGCGCATCCGGACGACGTGCTGAAGTCGGACCGCGAGATCAGCTGACGCAAGCTCTCGTGTGGACCGCGTCGTCGTTGGCCTGAACACCCGGGGTCGTCCGCAGGGTTGCTGCAGCGGCGGCAGCGCGCCCCGTTTGAATGTCGGCCCTGACCACGGAGGTCGTTCCCGGCGGCAGAGCGCGGGAGAAACGCGCCACCTGTCGGCCTCGGTACGTCTGCGGGCTCACCGGCGCGCGTTTGCCGTCAATCCACAGGTCGGTGATCCGGCCACGGGGCGGTGCCAGAACAACACCCTGCAGGAAGATGTCTCCGACGTTGAGATAGGGCAATCGGCTGGCGATCGAGATCGGGAGTTGGACGCCTTGTGGCGCGTCCGACCGCAGGGTGGACGTCAACCGCAATGCCTGCACGCCCCCGGCGTAGCAACGTCGGAAATCCAGCCTGGAACCCATGCCCAGATAGAACTCCATCTTTGACGGGGCGTTGTCGTTGACGAAGAAGCCGACCTCGGGAGCGCCCGCGTCGCGCGACATCGCGCCCGCGATGCCGGTGCGAGAAATCCGACCCTCCTCGGCGGCATCACGTGACCACAGGAAAACTCGCCGTTCCTGCGCCCCCTGCACGAGACCGCGGATCGTGCGCACCGAGTTGCCCCGGCCGTCCACCAAGGCGTTGAAGATTCGACGCGCCGCGAGTTCGAACACGTCGTCCTGGCGGTTCACGTCCGTTGGATACCGCCGGTACACGCCATTGAGCAGAGTCGCCACCGCGTTCTGTCGGTTGATGCTCATGCCGTCGCCGACGTCGACAGGCCCGACGCCACCCAAGACGTAGCTCATGACCACGGGATCCACCGCGGCCACGCCATCGAACTTCACGTGCCATCGCTTGCCGACGATCGCCGCCGCGATCCGCGCGGCGCGCGGAAAGTCTGGAATCGTCGCGGTGTCGCGGATGTCGGTGCCGACGCTGCTCGGGAAGCCCGCGGCCATCTCATTCCTGACCGACAGCGGAGCCTTGTCCAGCGGCAGCACGTCTTGAATACCGCCCTGCTCACGCATTTCGACCTTGCCGCGCCGGGCGATGATGACCGCGACCGAACCGGGCATGCCACCCAACGATCGGACCTCGGCGTTGTTCATGATCAAGAGCAGATAGCGCCGGGTCGGACCGTGTTCGGCCAGCATCGTCGGAAGGAGACGCGCCGCGTCGTGAGCGGCGGCAACAGCCGTGGCGGTCCGGTGCACCTTCGCCTGCGCATCGCCGGCCCGCGCTTGAAGGAGAGGAAGGAGGCGGTCGACGTCGATGGCCATGACGCGCGCATCGGCCTCGGCCAACGTCTGGTCAGCCCTGGCCAGGACCGGAAGTGCACGAGCGACCGCCCTCAGGTCGACGCGGTTGTTCTTGGGCCGGAATGTCTCCAACCGCACTTGGTCTGCGACGTTGACGACGCCAGGCAGCACTCGGTCGGAGACAGCATCACTCGACGCTGCAATGGTGCGCAGGGCACCAATGTTGCGGCCGAAGTATGGGAGCTTCGAGCCCAACCACCAGATGGGTCCGGCAGTGCTCCTCCGGGCAGTCGTCGTCGCCCGGTCAAACGCACCCAGTTGAGCCCGCGCGCCCTGTACGTCGCCCTGCACGATGCGATCGGACAAGCCCTGGGACAGCGACTCGGCCTCGTCGAGCGCCCGAACTGCCAGCCACGCCTGAACGATGACGACAATCGCGGTAAGCGCGACCAAAACCAGCGCGACCTGGACCAGCAGGCGTCGACGCGCGGCACCTGGCGTTCGCAGCCGCTGAAGCAGCGCCGCGAACCAGCCTGACCTCAGCTTTCGGCCCCGTCCTCTCGGCGGGAGCTGATGATGACGGTCGTACCACCGGCGACGAGTAGCAGACCGATCAGCAGCCAGAGCAGCCGCTCACCACCCGTGTCCGGGAGGCCGTCGTTGTCGCTGTCGCTGTCGCTGTCGCTGTCGCTGTCGCTGTCGCTGTCGCTGTCGCTGTCGCTGTCGCTGTCGTTGGGGCAATTGTCGGTGTCGAGCGTGCCGGAGGCCGAAATCGACTGGATGGCGGAAGTGAGGCTGGTCGAGAACCGGCCGATGCCGCCCGCGAGCAGAGAGTGCGATCCCGAATCGGCCGCGCCGGCCAGCGACTGCGGCACCTGCGTGTCGTCATACGTGCAGGTCGCATGCGTGGTGGCTTCCCAATCGTCCTCGTCATTCGGGTTGACCCCGATCGTGACGGAGAACGGCGTCGTGACATTGGTGAACGTCTGAGAGGACGCCCGTGAATCGCCCTTGACGACCTGCGCGCCGTTGGTCGCGCTGACCGTGAGCGTCTGGCAGGTGATTCCGCTAGGGGACGAAGTGATCTGGACCGAAACGTCGAAGTCGCCACAGCAGTTGTGATTGTTGCTGATGAAGAGGCCCTGCACAGGGTAGGCCTGGGCAGGCGCAGTAAGGCCGAGCAGGCTAATAGCCGCGACGGTCGCCGCAGCAAGTGCAATACGCAACTTGGTCATGTTCGCAAGGCCCCCACTTGCCATCTCACGCGAATGTTGGGTAACTGTGTCCGCGTCATTCTGGCACAACGACGCCCGTTTGGTGCAAGTTACGGGAACTTCCTCATGTTCCGCGTCTGGCGTGCCCGGGATTGATCTGACCGGCCACCGGCTGCGGCAACCATCCACGATCGACCAGAAAGGCGGTCAGCGTGCCCAGCGCGTCATCGACGGACTGTCCGGAGGTGTCGATCACGAGGTCAGCGTCGGCGGGCACCTCGTAGGGCGAGGAGATGCCAGTGAAATCGGCGACCTCACCTCGCCTCGCGCGCTGATAGAGGCCCTTGCGGTCGCGGGCTTCGCAGACCTCAAGCGGAGTCGCAACATGAATCAGCGCGAAATCGGCGCCGACCTCGGCAGCCATCGCCCGGGCCGTTTTGCGCGTTCGGTCGAACGGCGCGATGGGGGCACAGACCGCCATGCCGCCGTGTCGGGCGACCTCGGCAGCGATCCAGGCAATCCGCTCTATGTTCAGTTCGCGGTCTTTGCGGCTGAAGGTCAGACCTCGCGAGACGTTGCGGCGCACGCGGTCACCGTCGAGCAGTGTGACCGACCGCCCGCCCGTTTCGATGAGCCGGTTGCACAAGGCCTGCGCAAGCGTCGACTTCCCGCTTCCGGACAGACCAGTGAAGAAGATGACCACGCCCCGGTCGAGGCCGGACGGGCGGTCGCTTTCGACCACCCGGGCAACGCCGCCGCCGACGGCGCCGCGTCCCGTGGGCCACCACACGTCGGGACCGGGGGCATATGCGTCGACCACCTGCTTGCGGAAGGTGTCGTCGCTTCGCACATTGGGTCGCGAAGCGAGCGGCACGGCTATGACGGTGGCGTCCTTGAACTGGTCGGCGGCGGCCAGCGTCGCGCGGATGAGGCCCGGCGCGGACATGCCCTTGGGCGTCTCGAAACCCGCCAGCACCAAAAACAGCACCGGCCGGTTTAGCGATCTGATCGCGACGAGGTCGTCCTCGGTGAGCGGACCATCGACTGGGACGGTGACCGTCTCGTCTGGCAATCCAGTGCGCGACGCTGACGGCGACACGTACAGCCTGTCGAAGGCGCGGCGCGAGTTGCCGCGCAGGGGTCGCACCGGCCCGATGACGCCGACGTGGCCTTCACACGTTGGGCAGATGCCTTCAACGGAGACGATGGCGAGCGGCACACCCTCGGCATCGGTGATCTCGAGACCCTTGGCCTGGCGCGCACTTTCGGCGACATCGGGCGGCAAGCACAGCCGGGTCGGACCGTCGGCGCCTTCGAACCGTCCTGGCGACCCGAACAGGCCCATCCGCAGCAGTTCGACATCGTCGAGTTCGCGGGCCGTCGGGGTGAATTGCGGCCGGGAGTCCGCGGCCGCGTGGCGGTCGCTCTCGGCTCCAACTCCTCCCACGCGGCGACTGTAGCAGCGGGGTTGTCTGGGTCGATTGGTTCCGACCGCCGGTCGATGGGATGCTAGGACGATGCAAACCCACGCGGACTATCGGCTCAGCCAGCTCGACGAGCTGGAGTCGGAGTCGATCCACATCTTCCGCGAGGTTGCTGCCGAATTCGAACGTCCGGTTCTCATGTTCTCGGGCGGCAAAGACTCGATTGTCATGATGCGGCTGGCCGAGAAGGCGTTCTATCCGGCGAAGCTGCCGTTCCCGGTCCTGCAGGTCGACACCGGCTACGACTTCCACGAGGTTCTTGCCACCCGCGACGAGTGGGTCGACCGGCTGGGCGCTCGGTTGATCATCGCGTCCGTCGAACAGGCCATCGCCGATCGCATTGTCGTCGACGACGGCAAGACCTCGCGCAACCGCCTGCAGATCGGCACCTTGCTGCATGCCATCGAGGAGAACGGATTCACCGCCGCATTCGGTGGCGGCCGGCGTGACGAGGAGAAGGCACGCGCGAAGGAACGCATCTACTCGCACCGCGACGATTTCGGCCAGTGGGATCCCAAAAACCAGCGGCCAGAGCTCTGGAATCTGTTCAACGCGCGGCTGCATTCGGGTGAACACATGCGGATCTTCCCACTGTCGAACTGGACCGAACTCGACATCTGGGACTACATCGGCCGGGAGGGAATCTCGATCCCGTCGATCTACTTCTCGCACCGGCGTCGAGTGTTCGAGCGCGACGGCATGTTGCTCAGCGAGAGCGAGCACAACCCGCTGCGCGAGGGCGAAGAGGTCACCGAGCGAACGGTCCGGTTCCGCACCGTCGGCGACCTGACGCTGACTGGATGCATCGAGAGCACAGCGTCCACCGTCGCGGAGATCATGGACGAGATCTCGGTGGCTCGTCTCACCGAGCGCGGCGCCACCCGCGGCGACGACCGCTTCTCCGATGCCGCCATGGAAGATCGCAAGAAGGAGGGTTACTTCTAACCATGGACCTCCTGCGTTTCGCCACGGCCGGCTCTGTCGACGACGGCAAGTCCACCCTGATCGGACGACTGCTCTATGACTCGAAGGCGATCTTTGAGGACCAGCTGGAGTCCGTCGAGGCCACCAGCCTGCAGCGCGGCTACGACTACACCGACCTCGCGCTGCTCACCGACGGCCTGCGCTCCGAGCGCGAGCAGGGCATCACCATCGATGTCGCCTACCGCTACTTCGCCACGCCACGGCGCAAGTTCATCATCGCGGACACGCCCGGGCACACGCAGTACACGCGCAACATGGTCACGGGTGCATCCACGGCCAATCTGGGCCTCGTTCTCGTGGACGCACGCCAGGGCCTCACCGAGCAGTCACGGCGCCACGCCGTCATCCTGTCGCTCCTGCGGGTGCCGCACATGGTGCTGGCCATCAACAAGATGGATCTCGTCGGCTGGGACCAGACGGTCTACGACAAGATCCGCGAGGAGTTCAGCGCCTTCGCTTCCAAGCTGTCCGTCCCGGACCTCGAGGTCATCCCGATCTCTGCGCTACTCGGCGACAACGTCGTCACACGGTCCGAGAACATGCCGTGGTACCAGGGCGCATCTCTCATGCACCACCTTGAACACGTAAACATCGCCTCCGACCGCGACCTGATCGGCACCCGGTTCCCGGTGCAGTACGTTATCCGGCCCAAGTCCGACGACTTCCACGACTACCGCGGCTATGCGGGCCGCATCGCCGGCGGCATCCTGAAGCCAGGCGACGAGGTCGTCGTGCTTCCCAGCGGGATGCCGAGCCGGATCGAGTCGATCGAGTTCTTCGGGCAGGAGGTCGATGAGGCATTCAACCCGATGTCGGTCACGGTACGGCTCGAGGACGACATCGACGTCTCGCGCGGCGACATGATCTGCCGGCCACACAACGCACCGATCCCGACGCAGGACGTCGACGCGATGATCTGCTGGATGACCAGCGAACCGCTGCGTGCTCGCCAGAAGCTGGCCATCAAGCACACGACACGCTCGGCTCGGGCGATGGTCCAGGAGATCCGTTACCGACTGGACGTGAACACGCTTCACCGCGACCAGGACGCGATGGACCTCGGGCTCAACGAGATCGGCCGCGTCCACCTGCGCACGACGGTGCCTCTCATCACCGATCCATACCGGATGAACCACTCGACCGGGTCGTTCATCCTGATCGACGAAGCCACCGGCGCCACCGTCGGCGCCGGCATGATCACCGGTTGACGGAAAGCTTCAGACGTTCGCCGATTCGAGTTCGATCACCACGTCGGTGACCGATCCGATCGCTGCCTCGACCACCCGGTCAACGGCCTCGGACCGCGGTGCCAGCACACGCAGCGTCCACGTCCCCGGGCCGGCGAAGAACCGGAACTGGCCGGTCGCCGACACCGGGACCTCGGCGGTGAACTCGCCCGTGCGGTCCAGCAAACGGACGTAGGCGGTACTCACCGGCTCGCCGCCGCGCGTCACGGCCCCTTGGACCACCGCCTCAACCGCGACGTTCACACCCTCCAGGCTCGGGCCTCCGGCCACTGCGCCGCACATCAGGCGGCACCCGGCTCGTCGCCGAGCGCAACCGGAACGGCACGCAGCGAGCCGTACTCGGTCCACGATCCGTCGTAGTTCTTGACGCCCGGCTGGCCCAGGATCTCCTGCAAGACGAACCACGTGTGCGAGCTGCGCTCGCCGATACGGCAGTAGGCGATGGTCTCCTTGCCGAAGTCGTACCCGGCTTCGCCGTAGATCTCCTTCAGTTCCTCATCCTTGCGGAACGTGCCGTCGTCGTTGGCGGTCTTACTCCAGGGCACGTTGAGTGCCGTGGGGATGTGGCCGGGGATCTGCGCCTGCTCCTGCGGCAGGTGGGCCGGGGCGAGCAGCCGGCCGGCATACTCGTCCGGGCTGCGGACGTCGATCAGGTTCTTGTCGCCGATGGCCGACACGACTTCGTCGCGGTACGCGCGAATGGTCTCGTCGCCTGGCTTGGCCTTGTAGTCGGTGCGGGGGCGATCCGGCACGTCCTTGGTCAGTTCGCGGGCTTCGAGCTCCCACTTCTTGCGACCTCCGTCGAGCAGGCGGACATCGTCGTGGCCGTGGTAGCTGAGGAACCAGTACGCGTAAGCGGCGAACCAATTGTTGTTGCCGCCGTACAGAACGATCGTCTGGTCATTCGACACACCCTTGCTGGACAGCAGTTCCTCGAGTCGCTCGGTGCTGACGAAGTCGTGACGGACGCCGTCCTTGAGGTCCTTGTTCCAGTCGAGCCGTACGGCCCCGGGAATGTGACCGCCGACGTAGGCCTCGGTGTCCTCGTCGACTTCGATGAGCACCACGTTCGGATCGTCGAGGTGTTCCTCGACCCAGTCAGCGGTGACGAGCGCAGACTCGCGGCTCATGGTGTTCCTCCATTTTCGGGTGCGGACCCCGCGGTCAGGCGAGGCACACAGGTTAGGTGGGTTTGGTTAGTAAAGCTGGCCATGAAGATCGGACTCAACGGGCCGGGACATGGGAGATCTCCTGCGTTGGACGACGGGAATCACGTGAACCTGCAGTCGGGCGGTCCGGGATCAACACATGCGACACAGCGAGGAGCGCATGTGGCCATGGTCAACGACCAAGCGTCTCGTCAGGCGTGTCACGGTCGGCATATCTGCAGCGTACGGGGCCCCTACAGAAACCCGATTCTCTGCGTATCATTATATGAGACAGCGTCCCACATTTCAGACAACCGTTCGGGCGCGTCAGATGCCAGCGAGAACCGCGTGGATCTGTTCGCGCCGCGGAAGGCCAGCAGCCTGCCGGACGACCGCTCCCCCACGATCCAGGACAACCACCGTCGGCGTCCGGACGACGCCAAGCTGCCGGACCAGGTCCAGGTGGGACTCCGCGTCGAGATCCACGTAGCTGACGTCGTCCAGCCGCGAGGTCACGTCTCGCAGCAGCGTGCGCGTCGCGCGACACGGACTGCAAAAGGCGCTGGAGAACTGCACCAAGGTCGCCCGCGATCCGAGTTCGGAGCCGAGCTCAGCCGCAGTCAGGATGTCGCCGCGGCGCCGGCGCCGAAACCGTCCGTTCACGAGCACCAGCCTACGGGCGATTGAGCCGAGCGGAAGGAGCGCTTGCGCTCATTCCCGAGGCGATTGAGCTCGTTGACGAGCGCCTTGCGCGAGGAACACGGCTCCGGGCCTACACCGCCGCCGCAAGGAAGTTACCGGCCATGAAGACCAGCGGTCCGGCCATGACGAACGCAAGTGCGCCCGGCAGCCCCCACGCCGACGGAAGATGGGTTCGGCCGTGTGTCCACTGCGTCCCGACCGCCAAGCCGAGGAGAGCGAGACCGCCGGCACCCAACCCGACGCCGGCCGCGAATGGCAGGGTGGATTGGCCGTCGACGAAATGGGAGGCCGCAGCACCTGCCCCTGTGCCGACCAGCAGGGCGAACGGCAAGACCACGCGACGATCGCCCGGCGCCAGGGTCACCGCGAAGGTTGCGAGCACGGCGGCGCATCCGATCGTGACCACCTCCGGTCCGGTGTTCGCCCGTGCGGCACCCACCCAAGCCGAGGCACACGCGGCGAAAACCACCAAGGAGCTCACCGCGGCGAGCGATTCCACGAGATGGCCCCGGCCGTCCGTCCGCGCAGCCTGGGCGACGATCGCGACGGTGAGGCCGGCGGCGATGCCGAGCAGCACGCCGGCGAAGACGCCCGGTTTCAGGCCGTCGAGGCTGGCCCGCGTCTGTGCACCGAACAGCAGACCGGGGTGATAGGCGATCGCCGACGAGACCGCGCCACCGATCAGGGTCGCGGTCAGCTGCGGCGTCGGAATAGCTCGTCCACGCTCGTCGGCCGGTGACGGCCCCACTGCGATGAGCACCTGGGCGATGAACACCGTCGCCAGGACGGGCAACAGGACCCGGGTCTGAGCGGCCAGCCCCATGACCGTCACGAGCGCAAGAGTGACGAAGGCGGCCCGGACGCTGAACACCACCGCATGATGCCCGTCCGCACGGCATCGCCGGGGTCAGCCCCCGGCGAACGGCGGCAGAAACTCGACAGTGTCGCCAGGCGCCATGCGGATCTCGGCCGGGTCACGCGATCCGACCGGGCGATCGCCGACGACCACCGAGCAGATCGCCACCACGTCGGCGAACCGCCGCTCCGGATGCTTCGCATGAACGGCTGCGAGCACGTCGGCCAGAGTCGTGCCGGCGACCGATTCCCCGTCGATCCCGGCGGCCGAACGGGCGGCCGCCCAGTAGCGCACGCTCACGACCGGCGCGGCGGGTGAGGGTACCTCCCGCGCTGACTTGGCGCGGGGGACGGTGTGATCCCGGGCACCGGGTCTGTGCTCTGGTGGTAATGCCCCTGACATATCGCCTATTCTTGGACCTTCATTTCAAGCAGTGCCATTGATTGGGGTGCCAGTGTCCCACCTGCTGCTGCTCACGCGGAGCACACAGTCCTCGGTCGAGGTGCTGCCGGCGCTGGCGCTGCTTCCGCACCAGGTCAAGGTCATTCCGGCCGAGGCCAGTGCGCTGATTGACGCCCCGCGCGCCGACGCCGTCCTCGTCGACGGTCGGCACGACCTCGCCCAGGTACGCAGCCTCACCCGCGTCATTCGCACGACCGGCGTCGAATGCCCGCTGCTGCTCATCCTCACCGAGGGCGGCCTCGCCGTCGCTGCCGCCGACTGGGGCATGGACGATGTCCTCCTCACGTCGGCCGGCCCAGCCGAACTCGACGCGCGCCTCCGGCTCGCCATCGGCCGCGTCGCAGCTGCGTCCGACGACGAGGGCGACCGCCACGTCATCTCCTCGAGCGGGCTCGTCATCGACGACGCCACCTACACGGCCAAGCTCGAGGGCCGCACGCTCGACCTCACCTTCAAGGAGTTCGAGCTTCTCAAGTTCCTCGCCCAGCATCCCGGCCGCGTGTTTACCCGCCAGCAGCTGCTGCAGGAGGTCTGGGGCTACGACTACTTCGGCGGCACGCGCACGGTCGACGTCCACGTCCGCCGTCTCCGCGCGAAGCTCGGAACAGATCACGAGACGCTCATTGGGACGGTGCGCAACGTCGGGTACCGCTTCGTCGCAAGCAAGATGGACGAAGTCACCAAGGACGCGCCGGCCGAGACATCGGCCGAGGCAGAGGCCGCCGACGCCACGTCGGCCTGACGGAACGCCGACCCAGCATGGTTCATGCCGTCGAGTTGGTGGATGCCGTCCTCGATCCGGGCTCCTATGCATCGTGGGACGAGCCCATCGATCTGAAGGACCTGCCGGAGAGCTACCGTGCCTCGCTCGCCAAGGCTGCAGAGAAATCCGGCGTCGACGAGGCCGTGATCACCGGGTCCGGTTGCCTCGACGGGCGTCCGGTCGCCGTCATCGTCAATGAATTCGACTTCCTGGCCGGATCTGTCGGTAGCCGCGCGGCCGCCCGGCTCCTCGACGCCATCGCTCGCGCCACCACCGAGCGGTTGCCGCTGCTGGCGTCGACCTGCTCCGGCGGCACACGGATGCAGGAGGGGACGCCTGCCTTCGTGAAGATGGCACCCATCGCACGGGCGCTCGCCGAGCACAAA
>DATLCL010000128.1:0-11192 GCA_035526415.1 Aeromicrobium sp. | reverse complement strand
AGCGTGAGCAGGATCGTCCTGCGGTTCAGCATGGCGCGAGGCTACATGTGGCGCGAACTAGACTGACCCCATGCAGCTGGCAGACCGCCACGGACGTGTGGCCACGGACTTGCGGGTCTCGTTGACCGATCGCTGCAACCTCCGCTGTCAGTACTGCATGCCGGCCGAGGGTCTGGACTGGACACCGACTGAGCAGGTCCTCACCGATGCCGAAGTCATCCGGCTCATCGAAATCGGCGTGACGCGGCTAGGTGTCACGAGCGTTCGGTTCACCGGAGGAGAACCGCTTCTGCGCAAGGGCCTGCCGGAGATTGTTGCCGCCGCCAACAGGCTCGGTGCACGGACCGCCCTCACCACCAACGGCCTCGGGTTGGAGCACTTGGCGCAGCCACTGAAGGACGCCGGACTGGACCGGGTGAACGTCAGCCTGGATTCGATCGATCCGGGAACGTACTCCACGATCACCCGGCGTGACCGGCTGGCCGATGTGATCGCCGGGCTTGAGGCGGCTGCCGCCGTCGGCCTTCGTCCGGTGAAGGTCAATGCGGTGCTTCTCCGCGGCATCAACGACGACCAGGCGCCTGACCTCATGCAGTGGTGCCTCGATCGCGGCTACGAGCTTCGTTTCATCGAACAGATGCCGCTCGATCCGCAGCATGGCTGGACCCGCGACGGCATGGTCACCGCCGACGAGACGTTGGAGCTGCTCAGCGCTTCGCACCGTCTGACAGCGCTCGACGGACGCGGTTCGGCTCCTGCGGAGCGCTACCTGGTCGACGACGGGCCTCATGTCATCGGCATCATCGGCTCGGTCACGCGGCCCTTCTGCGGGGATTGTGACCGGGTCAGGCTGACCGCGGACGGTCAAGTACGCAACTGTCTGTTTGCGCGCGACGAATCCGACCTCCGGTCCGCGCTGCGGGCCGGCGCCTCGGATACGGACCTGGCTGAACGCTGGATGATCGCGATGGCGTCGAAATTGCCCGGCCATGGCATCGACGATCCAACGTTCCTGCAGCCAAGCCGCCCGATGTCCGCAATTGGCGGCTGACGCTTCTAGTTGTGCTTCTCGACCGTCCCCGGCGGGTTGCTCAACAAATCGGCACCAGAAGCGCGTGCGCGACCGCCCGCATTGGCCAGGATCACCGATGTGTACGGAAGGACGAGCGCGCCCACGAACAGGATGGCGCCGAGCCATGGCCCGACCGTCTGCCAGGCGATCACGGCGCCGACGAAGCACGCCGTCCGGATGGCCATCGAGATGATGTACCGGCGCTCCCGGCCGCCGATGTCATCGCGCTGGGCCGCCCTCGCTGAGGTGACGGAGTACACCGGTTCGTGGTCCACACGTTCAGCCTACGCTCCGGCGCTTCCCCCTCCTGGCTTCGCCGGCGGGAGGTACCCCCAGCTGCCCCCGCTACGCTCAACATATGAGCAACCGCACCTATCGCGTCACCGAGATCGTCGGAACATCGCCGGACGGCGTTTCTGAGGCCATCGAGAACGGCATCGCTCGCGCCGGGCAGACGCTGCGGCACCTCGACTGGTTCGAGGTGGCCGGCATCCGCGGTCAGATCGAAGGCACCGACGTCTCGCACTATCAGGTCACGCTGAAGCTCGGCTTCCGCCTGGAAGACCAAGAATGATCAGTCTGCGGCGTCCGCAGCCTCAATCTCCTCACGCGTAATGCCCAGGAGGTAGACGATCGAGTCGAGGTAGGGGACGTTCACCGACGTCTTCGCCTGGTCGCGTACCAGCGGCTTGGCGTTGAAGGCCACGCCGAGGCCGGCGGCGGCGAGCATGTCCAGGTCGTTGGCGCCGTCACCGATGGCAATCGTGTTCCGCAATGCCACGCCGGCCTCATCGGCGAACCGGCGGAGGGCATCTGCTTTGCCGGCGCGATCGACGACCGGCCCGGTGAGCCGGCCGGTGAGCCGCCCGTCGGCGATCTCCAGCTCGTTGGCCGCGACGTAGTCGATACCGAGTTCCTCGGCGAGTGGTTCGATGATCGGGCGGAAGCCGCCGCTGACCAGCGCGAAGCGGTATCCAAGGCGCTTCAGCGTGCGAATCATCGTCCGCGCTCCGGGCGTGAACTGGATGTCACGACGGACGCTGTCGAGCAGGGATGCATCGAGCCCGGCAAGCATCGCCACCCGCTGCCGGATCGACGTCTCGAAGTCGAGTTCGCCGCGCATCGCCGATTCGGTCGCCGATGTCATCTCGGCTTCGATCCCGGCATGGGCGGCCAACATGTCGATGACCTCGCCTTGGATCAGCGTCGAGTCCACGTCCATGACCACGAGGCGCTGTGCGTGGCGCAGGATCCCATGCTCTTCGACCGCCACGTCGATGCCATGGTCGACGGCGACCTCAAGCAGCAGCGTCTGCAGGTCGTCGGGCTCGGCCCCGGAGATCTCCAGCCGTAGCGCGGTCACCGGATAGCGGGCCAGTCGCAGGATGCGGTCGATGTTGCCGCCGGCCGAGGCGATACGCGACGTGAGGGCCGCCATCGCGGATGGCTCGAGCGGGTGACCCAGAACAGTGACATTCGCCCGACCCACGCGGCGCGGCCGGTTGTCGCCGACGCCGTGCTCGATCTCGACATGGAGGGCCAAGTCGGCGGCCAGGTCGCGCACGGCTTCGGCCAGCTGCTCGTGCTTGTCCGGACGGGTGACGAGCGCACTCAAGACCAGCCGGCCACGGACGACAAGCTGCTCGACGTCGACCACTTCCAGCGGGAATGCGGAGAGGCGCTCGAAGAGGGCCGTCGAAACGCCCGGTCGGTCCGGACCAGTCAGGGTCAGCAAGATCGTCGGGTCGGTGAGGTGCGGCATGGGCACGTGTTCGGACATCGGGTCCGAGGCTATCGTTGGGACCGTCTGCACGTGGGCGCGAGGGAGAGTGGATGTCAGCGGCGTTCGAGCTCGCCCATGTCACGGTGGTCCGATCGGGCAAGGCGCTGCTCAATGACGTGTCGTGGCGGGCTGAGGTGGGGGACCGCTGGGTCGTCATCGGCGCCAACGGCGCCGGCAAGAGCACGCTCATGCAGATCCTCGGGACGACCATGTACCCGACGTCCGGCCAGGCCGACATCCTCGGCGAGCGGCTCGGCGAAGTCGATGTGTTCGACCTGCGCACACGCATCGGGTTCACCGGGACCACCGTCGCCGACCGGATCCCAGCGGAGGAGACGGTGCTCGATGCCGTCATGTCCGCTGCGCACGCGGTTACGGGACGGTGGAATGAGGTGTACGAGGCACAGGACGTCGCCCGGGCCGACCAGATCCTCGGCGAGCTCGGTGTCCGTGCTCTTGAGGATCGCACCTTCGGCACGCTCTCCGAGGGAGAGCGCAAGCGCACGCTCGTGGCCCGCGCGCTGATGACCGATCCCGAACTGCTGGTGCTCGACGAGCCCGGTGCCGGGCTTGATCTCGGCGCGCGCGAGGACCTCCTCGCCAGTCTGGAACTGCTGGCCGGTGTACCGGAGTCGCCGGTCCTGGTGCTCGTGACCCACCACGTCGAAGAGATTCCGCGCGGATTCACCCACATCCTCATGCTGCGCGACGGGGGAGTGGTCGCCAGCGGCCCGCTCGCGGAGACCCTGACGGCCGAGAACCTGGGCCGGACCTTCGGCATGCGGTTACATCTCGACATCATCGATGGACGCTTCGCCGCGCGTCGGGCAGCATTTGGGCATCGAGCCGGATGACCGCCAGAACAAGGAGTCGACATGACTGATTGGATTGCCAGTCACGCGGCGCTCGCTTGGTTGGCTGCGTCGGTCGTGCTCGCTGTGGTCGAGCTGCTCAGCATGGACTTCGTCCTGCTCATGTTCGGTCTGGGTGCACTCGCGGCGGCCAGCGCAACGGTTCTTGGCGCGCCGCTGTGGCTCGCCGTCGCGGTGTTTGCCGTCGCGTCCGTCGCCTTGTTGTTCCTCCTCCGTCCGGCGCTGCTGCAGCGGCTGCACAGTGGCCCGACGTTGGCCACCGGCTTCTCGAGCCTGGTCGGCAAAAGCGCACTGGTGCTCCAGTCCGTCGATTCCCGCGACGGACGCGTCCGGATCGGCAGCGAGGAATGGTCGGCGCGAACACCCGACGGCCACCCCATCGATGCGGGCGTCGAGGCCATTGTCATTGCCATTGACGGAGCGACCGCAGTGGTCACTGCCACCACCGAGGGGAAATCCTGATGGAATTCACGATTGGCGTAGTGCTGCTGGCGGTCCTCGCGATCGCCTTCATCTCGATGACGGTCAAGATCGTGCCGCAGGCGCGGTCCGGCATCGTCGAGCGATTCGGGAAGTACCGCGCCACCTTGTCGGCCGGACTCAACGTCGTCGTGCCGTTCGTCGATAAGATGCGGTATCTGATCGACCTTCGGGAGCAGGTCGTGTCCTTCCCGCCACAGCCGGTGATCACCGAGGACAACCTGACGGTCTCCATCGATACGGTCATCTACTTCCAGGTCACCGACCCGGTCGCGGCAACCTACGAGATCGCCGACTACATCCAGGCGATCGAACAGCTGACCATGACGACCTTGCGCAACATCGTCGGCGGCATGACTCTTGAGCACTCCCTGACCAGTCGCGACCAGATCAACTCCCACCTGCGGGGCGAGCTCGACGGAGCCACCGGCAAATGGGGGATCCGGGTCAACCGGGTCGAACTGAAGGGCATCGACCCTCCGGCCTCCATCATCGACGCCATGGAGAAGCAGATGCGCGCCGAGCGGGACAAGCGCGCGGTGATCCTGACGGCCGAAGGCGAACGGCAGTCGGCGATCCTGACCGCAGAAGGCGAGAAGCAGGCTCAGATCCTGTCGGCTGAAGGTGAGCGGCAGGCCAAGATCCTCACGGCGCAGGCAGACCGCCAGGCAGCCATCCTGCGCGCCCAGGGCGAGGCGCAGGCCATCAGCGCGGTGTTCCAAGCAATCCATGATGGCAACCCGGACCAGAAGCTGCTGTCGTATCAGTACCTCCAGACCCTGCCCAAGATCGCCCAGAGCCCGAACGCCAGCACGTGGATCATTCCGGCTGAGCTGACCAAGGCGCTGGGCACCCTCGGCGGCACGATCGGCAAGATCCCGATCGACGGGGGAGGCAGCAAGACGCGTGTCGACCTCGATGCACCGGTCGAGGACGACGGCATCGACGATGCCGACACCCAAGCAGCCGTCGACCAGGCGCTGGAGGCAGCCAAGCAGGCCGAGGCACCCACACCCGGGAGCGGCATGCCGCCCGAATCATCCTCGGGGAGCACGGAGACGCCGGGCGAGCCCCGCGCCTGATCGCTCGGTCACGCGCCGCCGCATTGCGATGCGGTATCGGCGGCGGAAAACCGGTAACCAGCGCTCCACACGGTCGCGTAGCATGTGAAGCCTGCTTCCTCACCGACTCCGCGGGCTCCCACGATGACGATTGACACCCAAACCCGGCCACCGGCCGAGACCACTCCGACCCGGCGCGAGCGCCGACGGTCTGTGCGACGGGTCACAGCGATCATTGCCGTCCCGCTGATCCTCATGATCCTGGCCGCGTTCGGCATCGTCCTTCGCGCGGTCGTGACGCATCACCGCGCACTCCAGGTCGACGCCCCGCCTCTGGCGCTCACCCCGATGGCGACGGCCGCCGCGCCATCCAGCGGGGGCTCGTCAGGCAGCACCCAAGTGAGCGGTGGCCCTGTCGTCGATCCGAACTGGCTCCAGCAGACGTCGGCCATGACCGGCATTTCGGCGCGAGCGCTTGAGGGTTACGGCAAGGCGCAGCTCCAGATCGCGGCGATGAAGCCCTCCTGCCGTCTGGGTTGGAACACGCTGGCCGGTATCGGCTGGATCGAATCCGGGCACGGCACGTCCCGTGGCTCGGTGCTCCTGCCGGACGGCCGCACGTCCAAGTCGATCCTGGGGCCGGCGCTCGACGGGACCAAGGGCACGCGGGCGATCGAAGCAACGGTCGCCGACCACGCCGCCACCGGCGACCCCGATTGGGACCACGCAGCCGGGCCGATGCAGTTCATCGGCGGCACCTGGGCGCGGTGGGGAATCGACGGCAACCAAGACGGCATCGTCGACCGTAACAGCATCGACGACGCCGCCCTGGCGGCAGCGATGTACCTGTGTGCGGGCGGGCGCGACCTGAGCACGGGCGAGGGATGGTCGGACGCGATCCACTCCTACAACCACAGCAACAAGTACGTCTTGGCCGTCAACAAGCGGGCCAACAGGTACGCGCTCGACGCGATGAGTTAGTGCTGGTAGGTCCCGGTGATCATGGCGCGGGCAAGGGTGTTGAAGGCCAGCTTGAAGCCGACTACGGCCGGCGTCGCGCCCTGGACCTCCAGGGTTGGGACGCCGACCGCGTGAACCACGAAGTGGTAGTTGTGCACCTGATCGCCCTCAGGCGGGGCGGCGCCGCCGAAGTCGAGTGCGCCGAAGTCATTGCGCACGTGATAGCCCCCCGGTAGCGAGTCGTCAGCGGCGCCGGCGCCGGCCTCCAAGGACGTGACTGAGGACGGGATGTCGGCGACCACCCAGTGCCAGAACCCGGACACGATGGGCGCATTGGGGTCGAAGCAGGTCACAACGAACGACTGCGTTTCGGCCGGAGCACCGCTCCACGAGAGCTGCGGCGACGTGTTGCCCAATGCGTAGACCTGATCGTCCTTGAGCGGTGCGCCTTCGGTGACGTCGGTGCTGGTCACCGTGAACGACGGGACTGGCGGAAGGAGGAGATACGGGTTGGGAGCGACGGGGCGTTCGATGCTGCTCATGTGCGCCTACGCTAGCGGCGTGGTCGGTCGCGTGCCAGAAGAGCTGCGCATATTCACCGAGCTGCGTGACGTCGAGTTGCGCACGGCCATGGAAGCGCAACTGGGTGTGTACATCGCCGAAGGTGAGAAGGTGATCCGGCGGGCCGCGGAGGCGGGTCACCGCCCGCATTCATTCCTTTTGGCACCACGTTGGGTCGAGTCGCTGGCCGACATCCTCGACCGGTTCGACGTCCCGTGCCACGAGCTCGATGAGGGTGAGATCGAGGGCGTCACCGGCTTCCACGTGCATCGAGGCGCACTCGCCGCGTTCGAGCGGCCAGAACCAATGCCGATAACGGAACTGCTGGCCCGCGTCCAGCGGATCGTCGTGGTCGAGGATCTGGTCGACCACACGAACATCGGCTCGGTGTTCCGCAACGCCGCAGCGCTGGGCTTCGACGGCGTGGTTCTGTCTCCACGTTGCGCCGATCCGTTCTATCGGCGGTCCATCAAGGTCGCCATGGGCGCGGTGTTCTCGCTGCCGCATGCCCGCCTGGACGACTGGTACACCGCACCGGCTCTGCTGCGCGAGGCGGGATTCACGACCTATGCAATGACCTTGGCCAGCGGCGCCGTGCCGATCGACACGATCGAGCCTGCCGCGCGTTCGGCGCTCATCGTCGGCAGCGAGGGACCCGGGCTCACCGAGCACTGGCAGCGGGAGGCCGACGTTCGCATGACTATCCCGATGGCGGCCGGGATCGACTCGCTCAACATCGCTGCGTCGGTGGCGATCGCGTGCTGGCACTTCCGGCGCCCGCTAAGTCAGTCCTCGTCGTCGCCGATGGCGGGGGAGACCGGCCAGTCGTCGGGGTAGCGGTCGGCCAGCTCCTTGTGCCGCTTGTAGAGCTTTTTGCGGACGCGTTCGGGAATGCGATCGCCGAACACCGTGCCGAACAGGTGGTCGGTCTCGTGCTGCAGGCAGCGCGCGAGCAGGCCCGTCCCGGAGAACTCGACCGGCTCGCCGTACTCGTCGAATCCCGAGACGTGCGCCGTGTCCGGACGCGTGCACTCGATGAATGCGCCTGGCAATGACAGGCAGCCCTCATTCTCCTCATCGAGTTGCCGGTCGCGTCCCTCGGGCAGCGACAGCACCGGATTGCAGACGACACCGGCGACGCGGTTGCCCTCGGCATCCGGGCAGTCGAAGACGAAGACCTTGAGGTCGACGCCGATCTGGTTGGCGGCCAGGCCCACTCCGCTCGCGGCGTACATGGTGGCGGCCATGTCGGCGACGAGAGCGCGCAGGTCGTCGTCGAAGGTCGTGACCTCCTTCAACGCCCGATGCATGACCGGCGTTCCCCACCGCGTGATAGGGCGCACGGAGCCGTCGGCGGGAAGGGGTCTGGCGGCTGACTCAGGCACCGGGACACGCTACCGAAGAATTTCGGATACCGCCGGTACGCGGATTGCCATGACGGGGTAGCCTTGCGCCGTGAGCTGCTGAGGCGGTTTTCATCCACCCCGGTACGAGGAGATTTCGTGGCCAATCGCAGAGATCCCATGGGCATCGGTCTTGCGGTCCTGAACCGCATCGCGAGCTCAGAGATGATCGACAAGCTGGGTTTGCGTAGGGCAACTGAACGAGCGGTCTACGCGGGCGCCAAGAGCGGATTCCAAGCCGTCGGCGCGGCCAGCCGGACATTCAAGAAGGCCAAGGGATCGGGCAAGCCGTCCCGCCTGAGCACACATTCGAGCGCCGGCGTCTACGACCTGAACCCCACCGAGGATCAGGAGATGATCGTCGCGGTGGTCAAGGAGTTCGCCGAGGAGGTTCTTCGACCGGGCGCCGCTGACGCTGACGCCGCCAATGACACTCCCGACAAGGTCCTGGCGCAGACCGCCGAGTTCGGGCTCACGCTGCTGAACGTTCCCGAGGCGCTCGGCGGACTGTCCGAGGAGCGCTCCGCGGTGACCGGCGTGCTGGTCGCCGAGGCCTTGGCCGAGGGCGACATGGGCCAGGCCGTTGCCTGCCTCGCACCCGCCGCCGTCGCCACCGCGATCGCCCTCTGGGGCAGCGACGAGCAGCAGCAGACCTACTTGCCGGAGTTCACCGGCGACAACGTCCCGGGAGCGGCTCTTGCGATTGCGGAGCCGACCGTGCTGTTCGACCCGCTCGACCTCAAAACCTCGGCGATCAAGACCTCTGAGGGCTATCGGCTCAATGGTGTGAAGTCCGGTGTCGTGCGCGGCGCGGATTGCGAAGTGTTTGTGGTGGGCGCCGACCTGGACGGTCAGCCGCGTCTCTTCATCGTCGATGCGAAGGCCAAGGGCCTCGGAGCCGCAGCCGACCCGAGCATGGGGCTGCGCGCAGCGAGCCTGAGTCGGCTTAGCCTGGACGGCGTCACGGTTCCGGAGTCAGCTCTGCTGGGCACGGCCGACGACTACCGCGACTGCATCCGGTTGTCCCGGATCGCCTGGGCCGGCCTCGCGCTCGGCACCGCCAAGGCCGTGCTCGACTACACCAGCGAGTACGTCAAGACTCGTGAGGCATTCGGCGAGCCGATTGCGCACCGTCAGGCCGTCGCGTTCAAGGTCGCCGACATCGCGATCGAGCTCGAAGGCATGCGCCTGGTGACGCTGCGTGCCGCATCTCGGGCCGAGCTCGGGAAGGACTTCGCTCGCGAAGCCGCCTTGGCTCGCAAACTCACCGCGGAGTACGGCATGCGAATCGGCACCGACGGCGTGCAGCTCCTCGGTGGTCACGGCTACGTCAAAGAACACCCAGTTGAGCGCTGGTACCGCGATCTGCGAGCCGTCGGCGTCATGGAAGGAGCGATCCTCGTATGAGCATCAACCTCGAACCACCGAACAAGTTCCGCGCGTTCATCGACCAAGCCAATCAGGTCGCCGACAACTTCCTGCGGGCCAATTCCCGCAAGTACGACCTCGCCGAGCATGAGTATCCGAAGGAACTCGACCTCCTCGCCTCGCTCATCGACGGCATGTCGGACTCGGGCGAAGGTCAGGGCGCGGGTGCCACGGGCGTCCGCCGTGGCGAAAACGACGAGGACAACGTCAAGGCCGGCAAGGTCAGGAACGGCGCCAACATGTCGTCGGTCCTGTCCATCATCGAAATGTGCTGGGGCGACGTTGGCCTGCTGCTGACGATGCCGCGCCAGGGACTCGGCAACTCGGCCATTGCGTCGGTCGCCACCGACGAACAACTCGAGCGATTCAAGGGCACGTGGGCGTCGATGGCCATCACGGAACCGTCTTTCGGCTCGGACTCATCGCAGGTCGGCACCACCGCGGTCAAGGACGGCGAGGCGTACATCCTCAACGGCGAAAAGATCTTCGTCACGTCGGGGGAGCGATCGGACTCGGTGGTCGTGTGGGCGACGCTCGACAAGAGCCTCGGCCGGGCTGCGATCAAGTCTTTCGTAGTGCCGAAGTCGTTGCCCGGCATCCGGGTAGAGCGACTGGAGCACAAGCTCGGCATCAAGGCCTCGGACACTGCGGTGATCGTTCTCGACAACTGCCGCGTGCCGGCCGAAAACATGCTGGGCACCCCGGACATCGATCCCAAGGGTGGCTTCGCCGGCGCCATGGCGACCTTCGACAACACGCGTCCACTGGTGGCCGGTATGGCCGTCGGTTGCGCCCGTGCATCGTTAGAGGTCATCCGTGAGCTGTTGGAGGAAGCTGGCGTCGTCATCGACTACGACCGGCCGGCCCAGTCCCAGTCGGCGGCAGCAGCGGAGTTCATCAAGATGGAAGCCGACTGGGAGGCCTCACTGCAGCTGACCGTCGCGGCTGCCTGGATGGCCGACAACGGGAAGCCGAACTCGATGGAAGCATCGATGGCCAAGGCCAAGGCCGGCCGGGTCGGAAACGACATCACGCTGCGTTGTGTCGAGCTAGCCACCACGCTGGGTTACAGCGAAACCGAGCTGCTGGAGAAGTGGTCGCGTGACTCGAAGATCCTCGACATCTTCGAAGGCACCCAGCAGATCCAGCAGCTGATTGTCGCTCGTCGTCTTTTGGGCTTGACGTCCAGCGAACTGAAGTAGCGCCTCACGCAGGACAGGGGAGTGGGTCGTCCCGTGGGCGGCCCATCTCACCCTCGGGTAAGGTTCCGACGGTCGGTCCGCCGACAACGGGGTGTAGCTCAGGTTGGTAGAGCGCGCGGCTGGGGGCCGTGAGGCCGCAGGTTCAAATCCTGTCACCCCGACACCAGGTACTTGGTCGCGGAGGCTCCATTTCTCGCGGGTTGTCAGCTCAGGCCGATAGCCTTGGGTTCATGACACGGCGCATTGAGCAGCGGCCTGGCAGCGAGGAGACTCTGCTGGTCCTGTACGACGCCGTCGGCGCAGCCGAGGAACTCGACCTGGCAGAGCAGGCGCACGATGAAGCGTCCTGGGCCGAGATCGGCGCCCTCTA
>DATLCL010000315.1:0-7872 GCA_035526415.1 Aeromicrobium sp. | reverse complement strand
GACTAAAGTGACGAGACTGGCGCTCGTCACCGTAGGTGCGTTCGGCGCGAGCCTCGCTTCGCCGGCCGCTGCGGCGAGCCCCCCCATGCCGTCGATCACGAAGATCAATGCCGTATCCAGCAAGGCGTTCGCCGGTGACCGCGCGACGTTCCGCGTGACCGTGAAGAACAAGGCGTCCCGGCCCTCCGGCCGCTCACCCATCGTTTTGCGGCTGTCCCGGACCGGCCAGGCCGGCGACGGACGCACGATCATCGCCGGCAAGCTCCCAGCCGTCGCGGCCGAGTCGCGCGCGACCTTCGCGGTGACGGCGAAGATCCCGGCGAACATGCCGCCCGCGAAGTACCGCGTCCTGGCGTGTCGCACCACGCTCGTCTGCCCCAAGCGCACCGACCTGAGAGTCTCCGGCAAGCCGGCGAGCCTGGTGCTCGCGCCCCGCGCGGCGAATTTCGGGTCCATCGTGGTCGGAAGCTCGTCCTCGACCCGGCGATTCGTCGTGCGCAACGTCGGCCAGATGCCGTCCGGCGAGATCGACTTCGATGTGGACGGAGACGACGACGACCAGTTCACTATCCTGGGCAACAACTGCGGAGACGGTTCGCTTGCGCCGGGCAAGACGTGCGCCGTGTACGCCGCGTTCCGGCCTGATGACGACGGTGAGCTTAACGCCGAGCTGACCGCGGACCCGGACAAGGGCAAGTCGGGCTCAGTCCCCATGACCGGGATCGGCCGCGGCGACGACGAGAACGACGGCACGGACGAGACGGGCGGCGACGACGTCCCGCTACCGTGCGGAACCACGGCGGGCAACGGTCCGGCGCCCTCCTCGGTCCTGCCGCTGACCAACTGGAAGCTCACGCTGCCGACGGACGGCTGCGACAGCGGTACCTGGGCCGATGAGGTGACCCAGCCCCAGCTGTCGTCCTTCAAGGACGCGACAGCCTTCTTCGTCAACTCCGCCAAGACTGGTGTCGTCTTCCGGGCCCGGGCCGACGGCGCTCGCACGTCGTCCAACACGAAGTACCCGCGCTCGGAGCTGCGGGAGATGTCCAACAAGGGCGAAGACCGCGCTGAATGGTCCAACGCCTCCGGCAAGGGCACGCACGTGATGACGGTCGAGGCGGCCATCACCAGGACGCCGGCAACCAAGCCGGAGGTCGTGGCGGCGCAGATTCACGACGCCTCCGACGACGTCATCATGATCCGGTTGTACGGCCGGCGGCTCGTGGTCGACGCCGAGGACAGCCGGGTCCAGCTGCCGCTGGACGACTCGTACGTCCTCGGTACGCGATTCCGGGTCACCATCGTTGCCGCGAACGGCCACATCCGCGTCACGTACAACGACACGCACGTCGTCGACTACCAGCGCTCCAGCAGCGGGATGTACTTCAAGGCCGGCTGCTACACCCTGTCGAACACGACGTTCGACAACCCGAGTGAGTATGGCGAAGTCGTCATCTACAAGTTGGCGGTCAGCCACTCGTAGGTTTCAGGGCGTCCGGTACCGTGGACCGTCGCAGCCAAGCGATCAGATGTTCACATGTGGAGGTACCGGGTGTTCACCAGGCGTCGTCGTCCGATCTTGACTCGGCGCCCGGTGCTGATCATGGCTGCAGTGGGGGGCTTTTTCCTCGTCGTCGCGGGCCTTGCGCTCTGGTTCGGCGGTGACGAGCCGGTCGCCGAGCCCGAGCAGCCGGTCAAGGACGCGTACCCGTCGCAGGTCCTGGACCTCACCAACTGGAAGATCACGCTTCCCGTCGATGCCGACGGCGACGGCCGCGCGGACGAGATCCGGCAGCCCTGCCTCGCGGTCGCCTGTTACGACCCGAAGCGCAAGATGTACGACAACCCGATCTTCAAGAAGCCGTTCAGCGACGGCTGGTTCCACATCAACAAGCAGCGCAACGGTGTCGTCTTCCGCGCTCCGGTTCGCGCACCCTCCACGGTCAATTCCGAGAACGCGCGCTCGGAGCTTCGCGAGCTCGCCCCCGCCAACGACAAGGGCGAAGAGGTCGAGGCCCGCTGGTCGAACAAGGGCCCAGCCGTGCACACGATGGATGTCGAGCAAGCCATCATCTCGACCCCCCGCAACTACCCGAGCGTGGTCTGTGCCCAGATCCACAACGACGACGACGACGTCATCCTGATCAAGCTGCGCGGGACGCGTCTGTTCGCGAACGCCGACCGCGGCAACTTCGACGAGACGCTCGACTCGCACTACCGGCTCGGCACGCGATTCTCGTTGCGCATCCAGGCGACGCAGGGCGTCATCCGGGTCACGTACAACGGCAAGAAGACGGTGACCTACAAGAAGGCCAGCGACACCATGTACTTCAAGACCGGTGTCTACAACCAGTCGAACCTGGAGAAGAACCCGGACGAGGACCCGAACTCCTACGGCGAGGTCGTCATCTACAAGCTCCAGGTCACTCACGACGGCGCGCCGGCGGCTCCGGCTGACGAGAGCAGCAGTGACAGCGACAGCGACAGCAGTGACAGCGACAGCAGCGACGACAAGCGGCACTGAGACCGTCTCGGCGCGATGGAGCTGACGGAGGTCGGTGACGGTGTCATAGCCGTCCGCGGGCGAGACGTGAACTGGACGATCCTGCGCGACGGCAAGCGATTCACGTTGGTGGACGCCGGCTACCCGCGCTATGTCGATGCCGTGCGCCAATCAGTGCGCCGGGCTGGGCTGACCATGGCCGGCCTGGAGGCGATCGTCGTGACGCACGCGCACGTCGACCACATCGGGGGAGTGCCGGCGCTGCTGCGTTCCAGGCCGGTCCCGGTCTACGTCGGCGAGGCGGAAGTCCCCATGGCTGTGGGTGCCTGGGTCGAATCTGCAGGTCCGATCGACGTCGCCATGAACCTGTGGAAGCCGCGCTATGTCCCGTGGAGTGTGCGGATCACCCTGGCCGGCGGCGCGGCGCATGTGAAGGTTCCCGAGGCCATCGGCGTGGCCGATGGCTCGACGCTGGACGTTCCCGGCCGGCCGAAGGTCATCTGGACCCCGGGCCACACCAGCGGCCACATCTGCCTTCTGGTCGGCAAGGCACTGTTGGCGGGCGATGCACTGATGACGGGCCATGCCGTCTCCGGCCGCAGTGGCCCGCAGATGTTGCCGGACTTCTTCCACACCGACCCCGACCAGGCCCTGGTTGCCCTGGACCGCCTGGCCGCGACCAAGGCATCGGTCGTCGTGCCGGGCCATGGCCGGGTGTGGAACGGGGCCGTCAAAGACGCCGTCGACGCGATCCGCGCATGACTGACTGGCTGCGGCCTCCGCCGACCGGGCGGCCGTACCAGCAGCTCGGGCGCACGGACGTCCACGCGTGGTGGCGCCCGATCGTGGGCCTCCTGGCGATCGCCGTCCTGACCACCATCGCGGGCACCGTCTTCGTCGGCGTGGTCTTCGCGCTCGTCTGGTTTGCGACCGGAGAGGTCCTGCGGTTCGGCAGGGGGCCGGAGGAGCTGTTCACCAACCACTTGGCCAACCTCATCGCGATGATCGGCTCCATCGGGGTGCTCTTGCCCATCGTGGGGGTCGTGACATTGGTCGTGGAGCGACGGGGGATCGGCTCGCTGTCCTCGACAGCCGGGCGGGTCCGGTGGCGGTGGCTTGCGCTGTGCTTCCTGCCGGCAATCGGCTACATGCTCGCCGTCGTGGGCGGGTCGTACGTCGCGGACGCGATCACGCACCGCGCTGACGACCCGATCGGCGACTGGATCGGCTGGCACGCCTTCTGGCCGGCGCTGCTCGTCATCGTCCTTCTGGTGCCGATCCAGGCCACAGCCGAGGAGTATGCGTTTCGCGGGTGGGTGCTGCAGGCGATCGGCTCGTTCACCTTCGAGGACCGACCGGGCAGGGCCGGGCGTCGGCTCGCGCGGGTCTTCAGCACGCCGTGGCCGGCCATCCTGCTCGCGGCAATCCCGTTCGTGGCGGGGCACGCCTACACCGATTGGGGCCTGCTGGACATCGGCGCATTCGCCGTCGTCACCGGCTGGGTCGTCGTCCAGACCGGCGGACTCGAGGCCGGAATCGCGCTGCACATCGTCAACAACATGGTGGGGATGAGCCTGTCCGCGGCGGAGGGCGATGTGCCCCTGGCCCAGGGCTCGGTGCCTGTGCCGGACGTCATCGTCGACACCGTGCCGATGCTGCTGTGGGCAGCGGTGATCGTCTGGATGTTCCGTCACACCGGCAGCAAGCGTCCGATGAACCGGCTCAGCTGATCGATGTTGCGACACTCGTACATGTCGACGACCTCGGCGTAGACCGGCGCGATCGAGTCGCCGAGTCCCCAGCGCAGGTGGTACTCCGGGTTCAGCCAGAACACTCGCTTCGCCTTCTCGGCGATCCGATGCAGTGCGGCCAGGTTCGCGTCCTGGTTGTTGTTGCGGGCGTCGCCGAGAATGAGGACGGACGTGCGCGGGCCGATGGCATCCAGGTGCAGGTCGACGAAGTCCGCGAAGGCCTCGCCGTAGTCGCTGCTCGTGTGCCACTTGGTGATGCGTGCCTCGTTGTTGATGCGGGCATTCAGGTCGGACTCGTCGGCCTTGACGAGGTCGGTGACCTCGGCCATGGCGTTGATGAAGGCGAACACCCGGATCTTGCTGAACTGGTCGGACAGCGCCTGGACGAGCAGCATCGTGAAGTTGGAGAAGCCGGCAACCGAGCCGGAGACGTCGCACAGCAGGACGAGCTCCGGCCGTGACGGATGGGGCTTGGCGTACGCCGGGCGGATCGGGACACCGCCGGTGCCCATGGACCGGCGGAGTGTCCGTCGGATGTCGATGCGACCGCGCCGCGCCCGATGCCGACGGGCGGCGAGCCGGGTCGCGAGCTTGCGCGACAGCGGGCGGACGGCCGACCGCAGCTCCTCCAGCTGTTGACGGTTGGCGCTGAGGAATTCGATGCGGTCGCCACCGGGTTGGACGGCGTGCCGCGTGACGACCTCACGGCCGCGTTCCTCAGCTGTGCGGCGACGAGCTTCGGCGGCGACCAGCTCACGGAAGATCTGGATGTTCCGGCGAATCTCGGCCGGTGCGAGTCGGTCCGTGAGCTCCTCGGAGCCGCCCCCGGAGCCGCCGCCCGACCGCGCTCCACCGGCACCGCTGCCGCGTGCCGCGAGGGCCGCCACCAAGGTCGTCTGTGGCTGCATCCGGTCCAGCGTCTGGTACGCAGAGAAGCCGCCTTGGCCCGTGGTGCCCTCGCCGACCCGACCCAGGGCGTCCACCGCCAGCTCGGCGACCTGCTCCAGCACGCGCGGGTCGTTCTCCGCCAGCGCCATCGTGAGGAGGTCTCGCAGGTCCTCGAGGCTGACCTCGCCCTGCTGATCGCGCACCACCTGCGTCGCACCTGTGGCGAGCGGGAAGTACAGGTCGAAGGTCTTGTCGAACACGTCGCGTTGGCCGCCGCGGCGAACCAGCGCCGCCGCCAGTCCCTCGCGCAGCAGGCCGCGGTCTTCCAGGCCAAGCACCCGCATGACCTCGGCGGCGTCCACCGACTCGCTGGGGCCTGCGGGGATACCCTTGGAGCGCAACGCCTCGACGAACTCGACCAGTCGGCCGGCCAGGTCGTCGGTGACGGCTGTCATCACAGCTCCAGCTGAGCGCGAGCCTTCGTCGCGTCGTCGGCGTGCTTCAGGACGACGCCCAAGGTGTCGTTCACCACCTCTTCGGAAAGGGTCGAGGCGCCCAGCGCGAGCAGCGTGCGTGCCCAGTCGATCGTCTCGGAGATGGACGGCGACTTGCGCAGAGGGAGTGCGCGCATGGCGTTGATCAGCCGGACGACCGACTCGGCCAGCGTCTGGTCGAGGTCGGGCACCTTCAGGCGGACGATCTCCTCTTCCAGCGCGGCCTCGGGGAAGTCGATGTGCAGGAACAGGCAACGGCGGCGGAGCGCTTCCGAAAGCTCACGCGTGGCGTTCGAGGTCAGGACGACGAACGGGCGCTGGGTCGCCTTCACGGTGCCCAGCTCGGGGACGGTGATCTGGAAGTCGCCGAGCACCTCGAGCAGGAGGCCCTCAATCTCGACGTCGGCCTTGTCCGTCTCGTCGATCAGCAGCACGGTCGGCCCGTTGTTGCGGATGGCCGAGAGCAGCGGCCGGGGGAGCAGGAACTCCTCGCTGAAGATGTCGGTCTTCGCGGCGTCCCAGGACTCGTCCTGGCCGGCGGTGATGCGCAGCAGCTGCTTCGCGTGGTTCCACTCATAGAGTGCCCGCGCCTCATCGACGCCCTCGTAGCACTGCAGCCGCACGAGGGTCGCCTGCTGGGAGGCGGCGACCGCCTCGGCGAGCGCCGTCTTGCCGACCCCCGCCGGACCCTCGATCAGCAACGGCTTGCCCAGCTCGCTGGCCAGGTAGACCGTCGTGGCAATGGCATCGGAGGCCAGGTACCCGGCCGAGGCCAACTGGGTCTTGACGTCACTGACCGAAGTGAAGGAGGTCGTCGCCATTGGGCCAGCCTATTGCCGCTGACCGCCCTTTAGGCTGGCGGTGTGACGTACGTCCCCGATGCCGAGGTCGTCGAGATCTGCCGAGACCTCGTGCGGATCGACACGACGAACTACGGCGACGGATCGGGCCCGGGTGAGCGTGCGGCCGCCGAATACGTCGCCGGGCAGCTCGCCGAGGTCGGCATCGACTCCGAGATCATCGAGTCTGAGCGCGGGCGGGCGAGCGTGGTGGCCCGGTGGGGCACGGACAACGGTCGGCCGGGCCTGCTGCTGCACGGTCACCTCGACGTCGTGCCGGCGTTCGCCGACCAGTGGCGGGTCGACCCTTTCGCCGCCGAGATCGCCGACGGATACCTCTATGGCCGTGGAACCGTCGACATGAAGGACTTCGACGCGATCGTGTTGGCCGTGGTGCGCGCTCGTCAGCGGGCTGGTGCCATCCCGGATCGCCCGGTCACGCTGGCGTTCACCGCCGACGAGGAGGCCGGCAGCCTGTTAGGGGCCCACTGGCTGGTCGAGCACCGTCCCGAGCTGTTCGAGGGGATCACCGAGGCCGTCGGCGAAGTCGGCGGATTCTCGGTCCCGGTGGCCGGCCGCCGCCTCTACCTCATCCAGACCGGTGAGAAGGGGATGGCCTGGCTGCGATTGCATGCCCGTGGCACCCAGGGCCACGGTTCGATGGCCAACCCCGACAACGCTGTGAACCACCTCGCGCGGTCTCTGGTTGCGCTGGCCGACCACGCATGGCCTGAGGACGTCGGGCCTTCGATGAAGCTGCTGCTGGAGAAGGTGCACGAACTGACGGGGGCGGGGAGTGCCGAGGAGGTGCTCGAGCACTTCGGGCCGGCGGCACGAATGATCGGTGCCGGACTCCGCAACAGCACCAACGCGACGATCACCCAGGCCGGCTTCAAGCACAACGTGATCCCCGCCGACGCGGTCGCGTACGTCGACGGACGCTTCCTGCCGGGACAGGAGGCATCGTTCCGGGCCGAGGTCGAGCACCTGGTCGGTCCCCGGGTCGAGGTGTCCCCGCACGTGTTGCAGCCGGCCCTGGAGTACGCGTTCGAGGGGGATCTCATCGATGCGATGACGGTCTCGCTGCATGCCGAGGACCCGGAGGCGGTCATCGCGCCGTACCTGATGTCCGGTGGAACCGACGCCAAGGGCTGGGACCGCCTTGGCATCACCTGTTACGGGTTCGCCCCGCTGCGGCTGCCGGACGACCTGGACTTCACGGCGTTGTTCCACGGCATCGATGAACGTGTACCGGTGGATGCCCTGGAGTTCGGCGCGCGCGTCTTCGACCGATTCCTCGATTTGGCCTGATCCGCTGCCGGTACGCTCCGAAGATGACCGCCATGACCATAGTCGCCGCCGTCACCGCTGTCCTGTTTGGCGGGGCCGGCATCGCC
>DATLCL010000314.1:0-4957 GCA_035526415.1 Aeromicrobium sp. | reverse complement strand
TGATCAACAACGTCGAGTCGATCGCGTCGGTCCCGAGCATCGTCAATGAGGGCGTGGCCTGGTTCTCCGAGATGGGCACCGAGAAGTCCAAGGGCTACACGATCTACTCGCTGTCCGGACACGTGAATCGGCCCGGACAATACGAGGCGCCGCTGGGCATAACGTTGCGCCAGCTGCTCGATCTCAGCGGCGGCATGCGGGCCAACTCGTACGGCACACCTTCGGAGCTCAAGTTCTGGACACCTGGGGGGTCGTCCACACCGATTCTCACCGCCGAGCACCTGGATGTCCCGCTCGACTATGAAGCTGTCGCCGCGGCAGGCTCGATGCTGGGCACCAAAGCACTGCAAGTCTTCGACCAGACCACGTCGGTCGTCCGTGCCGTGCTGCGGTGGACGGAGTTCTACGAGCACGAATCGTGCGGCAAGTGCACGCCGTGCCGTGAAGGCACGTGGTGGATGACGCAGATCCTCGCCCGACTCGATGCCGGCGAGGGACGCGAGGGTGACATCGAGCTGCTGCTCGACCTGTGCGACAACATCCTTGGCCGGTCCTTCTGCGCGCTCGGCGACGGCGCCACCAGCCCGATCACCAGTGCGATCAAGTACTTCCGCGACGAGTTCGAGGCCGGGATGCACACGCCGTCGTGGGAGCTGTTCCCGCCGGAGCGCTCGACACTCTTCGGGGCGGAGGTTTCGGCATGACCCCGGTGGAGCTAGTCACCCTGACGATCGACGGTGTCCAGGTCAGTGTGCCCAAGGGGATGCTCGTCATCCGGGCCGCCGAACTGATCGGCGTGGAGATCCCGCGGTTCTGCGACCACCCGCTGCTTGAACCGGTCGGCGCGTGCCGCCAGTGCCTTGTCGACGTGCCGGACGCCGGTAACGGTCGTGGGTTCCCCAAACCGCAGGCCTCGTGCACGCTCGAGGTCGCCGCCGGCATGGTGGTCGAGACGCAGGTGACCTCGAAGGTGGCCGAAAAGGCACAGGTCGGAAACCTCGAGTTCCTGCTCGCCAATCACCCGCTCGACTGCCCGGTCTGCGACAAGGGCGGCGAGTGCCCGTTGCAGAACCAGGCGATGAGCCACGGCGCCGCCGAGTCGCGGTTCACCGACCACAAGCGCCACTTCGCCAAGCCCGTCCCGATCTCCGCACAGGTGCTGCTCGACCGCGAACGGTGTGTGCTGTGCCAGCGGTGTACGCGGTTCAGCGAGGAGATCGCCGGCGACCCGTTCATCGAGCTCCTCGAGCGGGGTGCGAAGCAGCAGATCGGCATCGCAGATGGCGAGCCGTTCCACTCGTACTTCTCGGGCAACACCATCCAGATCTGCCCGGTCGGCGCACTGACTAGCGCGGACTACCGGTTCCGGTCACGTCCGTTCGACCTCGTTTCGACGCCGTCGATCACCGAGCACGACTCCAGTGGGGCCGCCATCCGCGTCGACCATCGGCGCGGAAAGGTCATGCGGGTCCTGGCGGGCGACGATCCGACCGTCAACGAGGAGTGGATCAGCGACAAGGACCGCTTCGCGTTCACGTGGTCCCAGTTGGACGACCGGCTGACGACGCCGCTGGTCCGCAACGCGGAGACCGGCGAGCTGGAGGTCACGTCCTGGCCGGGTGCGCTGGCCGTCGCTGCCCGCGGGCTGGTGGCGACGAATGGCGTCGGTGTCCTTCCCGGCGGACGTCTCACGCTTGAAGACGCACGCGCCTATGCCAGTTTCGCGCGCGACGTGCTCGGCACGAACGACATCGACTACCGCTCCCGAGGGCACTCGGCTGAAGAGGCCCAGTTCCTTCAGCACTGGATCCTCGATATGGCGCACGTCGGCTACCAGGGCGACTTCGAGCGAGCGTCCGTTGTCGCCATCGCCGGGCTTGAGCTCGAGGACGAGGCGGCGACAGTCTTCCTCCAACTGCGCAAGCGGGCCCGCGCAGGCGGACGCATCGTCGCGATCGCGTCGCACATGACCCGGGGGTTGGAGAAGCTCAACGCCGAGCTGATCCCCACGGTGCCGGGCCAGGAGGCCGCCGCCATCGCCACGCTGGAGCTGGAGGGCAGCGCGATCCTGCTCGTAGGGGAGCGCCTGGCCGGCGTTCCCGGGGCGTTCAGCGCGGTGCTCGCGCATCCGGCCAATCCGCGCGTCGGATGGATCCCGCGCCGCGCCGGCGACCGGACGGCGGCCGAAGGTGGCTGCCTGCCGAACCACAGCGGCACCGACGGTCGCGACACCATGGCAATTCTGGCCGCCGCCGCATCGGGGCAAATCGGCGGGCTCGTGGTCGGCGGAGTAGAGGTGAACGACCTGCCCGACCCGGCGACGGCGCGATACGCGCTGGACCAGGCCTTCGTGGTCAGCCTCGAAGTGCGGCGGAGCGAAGTCACCGCACTCGCTGACGTCGTGCTCCCCGTTGCGCCGCCGGTCGAGAAGGCTGGCACGTATGTCGGGTGGGACGGCAATGCGCGTTCTTTCCCGCGCGTCCTCGAAACGCCCGCGCTGCCCGATTCGCGAGTGCTGCGCGGCATCGCCGAGGAGCTCGGCAAGTCCTTGCAGAGCCAGATCAAAGGTGAAGAGCACGAGTACGGCACACCGACCGTGGAACCGGCGCCGGCCTCGGCGCTGAAGGTCGGTCAAGTGGTGCTGTCGACGTGGAAGCAGCTCATCGACGACGGACGCTGCCAGGACGGCCAGCCGGAGTACCGCGCGACGGCGCGTCCAGCCGTGCTCAAGGCGAACGCAGCGACGTTGGCCGCCGCGGGCATCGAGCCCGGCGAGGTCGCTGTCATTGGCACGTCGGCCGGCTCGGCGTCGTTCCCGACCGTGGTTGAGCCGACGATGCCGGACGGTGTCGTCTGGGCCCCGACCAACAACGGCCAGCACCTGGGTGCCCTCGGCATGGGCCACGGCTCGATCGTGTCGCTGACGTCCGGAGACTCCGCGTGAGTGACCTCTTCGGGCATGAGCCATTCTGGGTCGTCGCACTCAAGGCACTGCTGATCTTCGTGCTCCTGGTGCTCTACACGCTGTTCAACATCTGGTTCGAGCGCCGGGTCGTGGCCCGGATGCAGCACCGCATCGGCCCCAACGTCCACGGCCCGTTCGGCCTGCTGCAGAGCCTCGCCGATGGGGTGAAGCTGGCACTCAAGGAAGATCTCTTCCCGGCGGCCGCCGACAAGGTCGTCTACGTCCTTGCGCCGATCATCGCGACGATTCCGGCCTTTCTGGCGTGGGCGGTCATCCCGTTCGGCCCAGAGGCGCGGATCCCCTTCACCGACGTGACGACGCCGCTGCAGCTCACGGACCTGCCGGTCGCGGTGCTGTACATCCTCGCCGTCACGTCGATCGGGGTGTACGGCATCGTGCTCGCCGGCTGGTCGTCGAACTCGACGTATGCGCTGCTCGGCGGCATGCGCTCGAGCGCTCAGATGATCTCCTACGAGGTCGCGATGGGCCTGTCTTTCGTGGCCGTCTTCATCTACGCAGGGTCGATGTCGACGTCCGAGATCGTCGCCGCGCAGGAGCAGACCTGGTTCTTCCTGCCGCTGCTGCCGTCGTTCCTCATCTACACCATCGCCATGGTCGGCGAGACCAATCGCGCGCCGTTCGACCTTCCCGAGGCCGAAGGTGAGCTGGTCGGCGGCTTCCACACTGAGTATTCATCGCTGAAGTTCGCCCTCTTCTTCCTGGCCGAATACGTCAACATGGTGACCGTTTCGGCCCTGGCCACGACGCTGTTCCTCGGTGGTTGGCGGGTGCCCTTCGGGATCGCCCACGTCTGGCCGGGCGCCAACGAGGGCTATTGGCCGGTCGTGTGGTTCCTCGGCAAGACCCTGGCGTTCATCTTCATGTTCGTCTGGCTGCGCGGGACCCTGCCACGCATGCGCTACGACCAGTTCATGAGCTTCGGCTGGAAGGTGCTCATCCCGGTTTCGCTCGGCTGGATTGTCGTGGTCACCGTGGCTCGGCGACTCAAGACTGACGGCATGCTCGATCAGGACTTGCTGATCTGGGGCGCCGTGGCCGCAGGCGCCGTGTTCCTGTTGACCTTCCTCGTCCCCGAGCGGGCGAAGCCGCAGTCCGCCGTCCGGGACGAGGCGGCGATGGCCGGTTACCCGGTACCGAAGCAGTGGGAGGAGGACTGATGGGCTCTCTGCGCGAGACGCTGTGGGATCCGATCGCCGGGTTCGGAGTGACGTTCCGGACGATGTTCAGGAAGCCGGTGACCGAGCAGTACCCGTTCGAAAAGGTCCCCACGCAGCCACGCTTCCACGGTCGGCACCAACTGAACCGCTGGCCGGACGGCCTGGAGAAGTGCATCGGCTGCGAGCTGTGTGCCTGGGCCTGCCCCGCCGACGCCATCTACGTCGAGGGCGCTTCCAATACCGAGGAGGAGCGCTACAGCCCGGGTGAGCGCTATGGCCGCGTCTACCAGATCAACTACCTGCGCTGCATCCTCTGCGGGCTCTGCATCGAGGCATGCCCGACGCGGGCGCTGACGATGACGAACGAGTACGAGCTGGCCGACAACAACCGCGCCGACCTCATCTGGACCAAGGAGGACCTGCTTGCTCCGCTGCAGGAAGGCATGGAGCAGCCCCCGCACCCGATGCGGCTCGGCGAGGACGACGGGGACTACTACAGGCTGAACCCCGACGCTCCATTGGTCGACTTCGGGGACCCGGCATGACGGCGTTCTGGATTCTGGCGCCGCTGATGGTGCTCGCCGCGTTCGGACTGGTGTTCTCGCGCAAGGCGGTGCACGGTGCGCTCTGCCTGGCCGTGGTCATGCTCAGCTTGGCGGTGCTCTACGCGGCGCAGGGCGCGCCGTTCCTCTTTGCCGTGCAGGTCATCGTGTACACCGGCGCGATCATGATGCTGTTCCTCTTCGTGCTGATGCTGGTCGGCGTGGAGACCACCGACGCCATGCGCGAGACGATCCGCGGCCAGAGCGGAGCC
>DATLCL010000311.1:0-4032 GCA_035526415.1 Aeromicrobium sp. | reverse complement strand
GCATCCGCTCTTTTTCAACTCCTCGGCGACCGATGCGACCGTCACCGACAGCGCGCTTCAGCGGACCGAGGGCGCCTGGCACATCCACGCCATGCTCGTCGCCGCGCAGACGCCCCGGTTCCGCCTCCGCGTCTTCGCCGGGCCCTCTTACTTCGCCGTCCGCCAGGACGCCGTGGACGGCATCCGCTACAACCAGCCTTCCAGCTGCTCGGTCGCGGGAACGTGGTGGACATCACCAGCTACACCACCCAGCGGTCCGAAGGCACCGGCTGGGGGTTCCACGGCGGCGCCGATGCGTCGGTGTTCTTCAACCGCATCGTCGGCGTCGGCGGCTTCGCGAAGTTCAGCCGCGGCAGCGTCGACCTCGAGAACACCTTGGCGACCGCGGCCGGCGACGACGACGTCGTCAGCCTGAAACGGGCGGCCTCCAGGTAGGCGGGGGACTGGCCCTGAAGTTCTGAGGCGCTCATGATCACGGATCCGGCCGCCCAGGAGATCTGCCGGCGCTGCGGCGCGTGGCTCCCGGTGCGGCCGGACTCCGCCGAGTTCGCCTCCTACGTCCGGGAGCGCCCGGATCCGAACTGCCCGCATCGCTCGCCGACCGACAGCGAGATCTGGTCCCCATTCGCCGTCGACAACTTCTACTGCGACGACTGCGTCGTCGAGGAGCCGGTGGAGGAGTGGCAGTATCGCTTCTCGTGCCACGCGTGCGGTTGGCCGCGCCATCGCACCGACAAGTCGGGCCCGGACATCCTCTTACCGAAAGACCTCCGCGACGTGTGGCCTGCAGGACAACAGGCGCACCCAGCGGCCTGGCGCCTCCCGCAGACGCTCATCGTGCACGTGAACTTCGTTGCCGCCCGCTACTGCTACATCGTCGGTGAGGAGGAACTGGCGGCGCTGCCGTCTCTCCTCGACCATGCCGGTCGGCGGGTGGCGAACTGGGGTTCGGTGTACGAGGACGACTTCGGCGATCCCCACAAGGTGCGACAGTCATTGGCGCGGCTCCGTCATGCTCGGCGGGACGGCGAGGACGCGCGGGCAGCCTGGCTGCTCGCGGAGCGCGCCGTCCTCGCGATCAACATGCTTTATGTGCAGGCGGGTCGTCTCGCCAGGCGCGTCGATGAACAGGGACGCCCTGGACCGCTCGAAGTCGCGCCGGTGCTCGGCGGCGGCGGGCTGAGCATCGAAGGTCGTTACACGGCGTGGATGGAGGTCCACCAAGGCTTTCCGTGGCTCTTCGATCCCGCCGAAAGGTGGCACGATCGGCTGCGTCGTCGGTTCGCCGGGCTGCCGGACCCGGAAATCCCTACGGCGGACGTGCCCGAGCACCTGTGGCCGTTCCGCCACTTCATCGAGGTGGCCGACGACCTCGAGCTGTTCGTGAGCGCCTGCCGCGGCGGCGCTCGAGCCGCCTCTGAGGAGATCGGCATGAGGCGCAGGGTGGAACTCTTCAAGTCGCTCTGCGGCAGGGGAGAGTGGGAGCGCAGGCCACTGTACGAACCGCGCATCCGGGAGCCGGGCTACATCCCCGACTATCAGCAGGGACTCGAGGCGCAGTTCATATGACCGCTCGCTCGTGGCGCGGCGACCGTCGACAGGACGGTGTCACCGGCAGGCGGCATCACGGGCAGCATGTTCCGCTACCAGCTGCACTTTGGGTGGCGTCCGATCGGTCCGCACCGCGGCCTCGGTGACACGCTGCTCGCCGCCGTCACTGCGTCATGCGCCGCGTGTGACGGCAATGGCTTGATCGATCGGCTCGAGGGGACGAGACCGCGCCGGGGGCACTGCAGTGATCCCCGAGTCATCCGATGCGCAGCGGCGCGGCCGGTCGCGGAACGAGGAGAATGGACGAATGGCTCGTGCCGATGTCACTCGGGAACTCGCGTTGTGGCGCGCCTATGAGCAGGCTGTGTTCCGTGTCTTCGACGAGGGCCGGCCGATCACGTTCCGCATCGGCCGGACGTCGCCGCGGCTCGACAAGCTGCTGGAACGCCACGGCGCCAGGCGTTGGGCTCACATCACGGCCTGGAATCCGTCTTCCGTCCCACTGCCGAAGGCTGAGAACCTGCGGCGGCAGCGAAGGCTTGTCGCCGAACTGAAGCGCGGCGGCTTTGGGATTCTCGAGGGCGAAGGAGCCGACCCTAAGCGCCGGTGGACGCCCGAGCCGACAGCCTTCGTCCTGGGGATTGGCGTGCGTGAGGCGCGGCAGCTTGGCCGGGAGTACGACCAACTCGCGATCGTGGTCGGGCAGCGAGGCAAGCTGCCGCGCCTGGTCGCGTGTCGGCCGCGGTCTCTGGTCCCAGGCGCTTAGAGGAAGAGCAAGTGGCCCGGCTGGCAGTCTGTGCCTCGGGCACGTGTAGCCGGGCATTGACACGCGGCGCATGTGCGCCCATCGTCCTCACATGCCGCGGGTCGTCCACATTCGAAATGTGCCGGACGCGTCGTACCGCAAGCTTAGGATTCTTCCACAACACGCGCTTCCAGAGCCGCGTGCTGTCACTGCACGAATGAGCGCCGCTCCATTCGACAGTAGCCACCCGAAGTTCCAGCGCCTCGGCGGTCACCAGGATGGTGACGCGACACGCGGCGCGGTCCAGGTCGAACTGGACGACTTCGCCCGTCCGCGTGACGGCAGCCCACGGCTAGCAGGCGTGCACGCGGGCGGCATGCCGCTCGATGACGCGCACGTCGGAGCGACGCCAAGCATCGGGATCGAGCGGGTCAAAGTCTGAGGCCGTCATTTCGAAGCCAATCGAGACGTCCAATGCGCTTCGGCCAGATCCATCAGTTCCCAGGACGCCTCCCAGAACCGCCACTCGTCTTCATCCTCCAGCGTGACCTTGTGCTTGCGCCAGACCGCGCGCGCCTGGCGGGGTGAAAGTACGTAGTCCTGGAGCTCACCGCGAGCGATGCGCGCGGCGCCGTAAGTGTCGGAATTGGGATCGCCGTAGACGAGCACGAACGACAGCCGGCGGTAGCGCTTCGAGACCCGGGTGAAATGCCGTTCGCCGGTGTCGTTCCGGACCTGGAACGTGAACCCTTTGCGGTAGATCCCGTCCCCGACCCGCCTGACGCGATCTCTCCGCGACGGAGTGGCCTCGCCAGCCAGCATGTCGGCAGTGAAGATGCGCTTCGTCTCGTCGTGCGTTGCGGCAGCGAAGGCCAAGACGGCATCGCGGGGGCCGTCGGCGAGAAGGCGGGCGTTCACCCAGTTGGCCATAGTCACTGAAGAGACGGCTGGAAGGTGCGGATCTGACCGTGTCTCGGGAACGTTGCCGAGACCATCGGTCAGACCCGACGGATGAGTCCGTCCTACTGTCGTGGAGGCAGAATGAAGACCGACATTACGGTGGTGCTCGACCGCTCCGGGTCGATGGAATCGATTGCTGGCGACGTCATCGGCGGGCTGAACGCCTTCATCCGGGCGCAGGCACAAGTCGAAGGGGAGGCCTGCTTCACGCTCGTGCAGTTCGACGACCATTACGAGGTGGTCCACGCCCACGTGCCGGTGCAGGACGTGCCGCCGGTGACCGACCAGACCTACGTTCCGCGCGGTTCGACCGCCCTGCTCGACGCCATCGGCCGAACAATCGTGGCGACCGGCGCGCGCCTCGCCATGATGGCCGAAGCCGACCGCCCGCAGGTCGTGGTCCTCGCGGTGCAGACCGACGGGCTCGAGAACGCGAGCCGCGAGTTCTCGCGGCAGCAGGTCTTCGACATGATCCGGCACCAGGAAGCCAAGTACGGTTGGCAGTTCCTGTTCCTGGCCGCGAACCAGGATGCGATTGCCGAGGGCGGCAGCCTGGGATTCGCCTCGGCGTCCGCCCTCGACTACGACAAGGATGGCGACGGCGTCGCGGCCCTGTACACCGCCATGGCCTCGAAGGTCGGCGAGGTCCGGCGTGGTGAAGCGTCCAGGGTCGAGTTCAGCCCGACCGACCGGGCCCGCACGAAGCGCCGGTAGCCGCGTCCGCGTGGCGGAGTAATCTGGCTTTTTGAATAGTCCCGATCATCTTGATTCGAGCT
>DATLCL010000282.1:0-7261 GCA_035526415.1 Aeromicrobium sp. | reverse complement strand
ATCTCGCAGGCCTTCGTCGATGCGGGAGCCACCGTCGTCACGTGCGGGCGTTCTCCGGTCGAGGCACCCGTCGCCGGCACCCAGCACTTCCAATGCGACGTGCGCGACGCGGCCTCGGTCGATGCGCTGGTTGACGGGATCGTCGATGAGTACGGGCGTCTCGACGTCGTCATCAACAATGCCGGTGGGGCACCGAGTGTCTCAGCCGCGGATGCGTCGCCCGGCTTCCACGACAAGATCATCGGACTAAACCTGAATGCGCCGCTCCTGGTCGCGCAGCTCGCGAATCGGGTGATGCAGGGGCAGACGTTCGGAGGTTCGATCGTGAACATCACCTCGCTGTCGGCGAATCGGCCGGCACCGACGATCGCTGCCTATGCCGCGGCGAAGGCCGGGCTCGAGTCGCTGACCCGGTCGCTCGCGATGGAGTGGGGCCCGAAGGTGCGCGTCAACGCCATCGAGGTGGGCCTGTGCCGGACCGAGCAGACCGATGATCACTATGGCGGCGACGAGCGCGTGACAAAGATCGAGGCCACGATTCCGCTCGGCCGGATGGCTCGGCCGCAGGAGGTCGGCAACGTTGCCGTCTTCCTGTCCAGCGACCTCGCCTCCTACGTCAGCGGCGCCAGTGTCGGCTGCCACGGTGGTGGCGAACCGCCGGTTTTCCTGCACATCGACTAGTCACATCTCACTGAGGAGTTCTGTTGCCTCGTCTTCTCGAAGGACGTATTGCCATCGTCACCGGAGCCGGCCGGGGGATCGGGCGTGCCCACGCGCTGGAGCTGGCGCGCCACGGCGCGAAGGTCGTCGTCAACGACTACGGCCTGACGCTCGCCGGTGAGGACGCCGGTGACTCGCCGGCTCATGAGGTGGTCAAGGAGATCGAGGAGCTGGGTGGCGCTGCGGTCGTCAACGGCGCCGACGTGGCCGACTTCGATGCCGCGGCGGCGATGGTCCAGCAGGCGATCGACACCTTCGGCGGGCTCGACATCCTCGTCAACAACGCCGGCTTCGTCCGCGATCGGATGCTGGTCAACACCAGCGAAGGGGAATGGGACGCGGTCATTCGCGTCCACCTGAAGGGCCACTTCGCGCCGTTACGGCACGCCGGTGCCTACTGGCGTGTGGAGGCCAAAGAGGGACGCCAGCGCGCCGCCCGCATCATCAACACGTCGTCGGGCGCTGGACTGCAGGGTTCCATCGGCCAAGGCACGTATTCGGCCGCCAAAGCCGGAATCGCCGGGCTGACGCTCGTCGCGGCCGCCGAAATGGGTCGCTATGGCGTGACGGTCAACGCCATTGCCCCAGTGGCCAAAACGCGGATGACAGAAGGCGCCTTCGATACGTCAGCCATGGCGCTGCCCGAGGACAACTCCCCGATCGTTGCCTGGCTCGCGTCTGATGAGGCCGGCGATGTGACTGGCCGGGTCATTGAGATCGACGGCTCGGTCATCACGGTCGAGAATGGCTGGGCGCACGGACCGTCGGCCGATGCCGATGCTCGCTGGGACGCGACCGCTGTTGGGCCGGCCGTGCGGAAGCTGCTCGCCGAGGCTCCGGCTCCCGAACCGGTTTACGGCGCCCAAGGCTGACGCTCGATCAGCACCAATTGCGGCAAGTGGCACGATTCCGTTCGAAGCCGAGCGCGCGGGAATGCGGTAGACCTTGGGCCGTGACGCCGACGCCGGAACTCGCCGTGCTGGAATCGCTCGATGCCGCTAGGTATCCGCTCGCCGATGGCGATTGGTGTCTTGCGCTGCGCCATCCGACCGACCTCCTGAAACCGGAACTAGCGCCGTGGCGCGACGCAATCGTGGCGCTGTCGTCGACGGCTTTCGGCACTGACCGGTCAAAGTCATGGGCGGGTCGCTTCTCCGGAGACTTTCTGCAGAAGTTGTTCCGATGGTTCATGGTGTTCGACTCCAATGACGACTTCGTTGCAACGGCCGGATATCGCGCACAGACCATCGGTGACGAGCGGTTCATCTGGTGGGACACGTCAAGCGTGCACCCGGCGCACAGCGGGCACGGCATAGTCGTCCAACTTGAACGAGCGGCCGTTGCGTTGGAATCGAAGCTTTCGGGTCTTCCGGTGTGGTTAATCGGCCGCACACGCAATCCGGTCGGGCTACGGACGCACATCAAGGCGTACGGCGCTGCGATGTATCCAAATGCACGCGAAGATGTGCCGGAGGAACTACGACGTGTGTTCATCACCGCGGCCGACTGGCTCGGATTCGAAGGACTGGACCCCGTGACGGGAAAGATTTCTGACACCTACGCGGACCGCGAGCCGATGTATGCCCCGGGCGGGGAACCGGTCAGCGCCGATGCTGACGTGAATGCATTCATGGCGTCTCTGGGCCCGTCGGACGGCGTGATGATGGTGATCGGCCCACACGCGCACCTGCCGAACTAACTGCTGCAGATCCTCTCGTTTGTGCGGCTCGTCGGGATGCATATCACTCGGTTGCGCGGGGCGCCCGGTAGCGAGTCCGCCGGGACCGAGGCTCACCCACGCCGGAACGTCGCGCGCACTCGCGGGATGCTGATCGCAAAGCACAGCAGGGCGAGCGCTGACGTCGAGGCCCCACCGAGGACCACTGCACCCGGCCCGTATGGCACGAGCAGGCCGCCCACGACCGGCGCGATCGCCAAGCCGACGTACATGGCGGTCGCGTTCCACGCGAGCGTCGATGCCGCATGGTCGGGGCGAAGCTCGAACAAGCGATGCTGCTGCGGCACACCGGCCATGGACACCGTGAACCCCCAGGCAAGGAAGGCCACAGCAGTGGTGAACAACTCCTGCGATCCAGCCAGTGCCGCGAGCGCCATCACGAGCGCGAGGAGTGCGCCCATGCCGGTGCGGCCGGTGCCCCGGACGTCGCTCAACCAGCCGCCGGCGATGCCGCCGAACATGCCCCCGAATCCGTAGGCACTCATCAGGATCGCGAGTTTGGTGCCATCTCCGTTCGTGAAGTCGTGGACGACGAACGCGCTGTACACGTAGACCATCTGGAATGCCGCGGTCATCAGGAGCCGCACGATCAGGAGCAGCACGAGGTCGACTGACGCCAGGTCTCGCAGGCTCGGGGCAGCCACGACGACGCGGGTCGATTCGGCGGCCGACAGCGCGCGCGGAAGGAGAGCGGCGATGAGGCCCGCGCAGACGGCGAGGCCTGCCAGCGTCCAGCGCCACCCGACCACCGTCGCGATCGCCGTGCCGATGGGTGAGCCGACGGCCAGCGCAACGGCGAACCCCAGCCCGACGAACGCCAGCGCTCGCCCGCGCCGTTCCTCGGACACCAACGTGGGCGTCACCGCGAAGGCGGTGGGAACGAGAGCCGCTGCGCCGACCGCGGCCACGACGCGGCCGACGACGAACCACACGAACGTCGGGCCGACGGCGGTGATCAGGGTCCCGGCGGCGATGACGAACATGCCGGCGGTCATGACAGTCACCCGCGACACGGGGGTCAGCACCCGCGTCATCGTCGGGGAGATCAGCGCGACCACCACCGCGTACACGGTCAGCGCGTAGCCCACGGACACCATCGACACGTTGACGGAATCGGCGACGTTCGGCAGCACGCCGGCGATGACGAAAGCGTTCGTGCCGACCAACAGCAAAGCGAGGGTCAGCAGGACGAGCGGCGGATTGGCCGTCCGACCGTCGGTGTTCACGCGGGCACGGTATCGCCCGTCACGGTTGCCCGTGGTTCTGCCACGATGACGGCCATGGCCGACCGCGTCAGCTTCCCGAGCGTCTCCGGCGAGAAGCTCGCCGGGTTGATCGACCTTCCGCGCGGCGAGGTGCGTGGGTGGGGCGTGTTCTCGCACGGCTTCACGCTCGGCAAGGACTCACCGGCGGCCGCCCGGATCTGCAAGCAGCTCGCGGCCGAAGGCATCGGGATGCTGCGGTTCGACAACCTCGGGCTGGGTGACTCCGAGGGGGACTGGGGGGTCGGCTCGTTCTCGCACAAGGTGGCCGACACCATCCAGGCTGCCCATTTCATGAGGGCGAGCGGTCGACCGGTCGAATTGCTGGTCGGACACTCCTTCGGCGGTGCCGCTGTCATCGCTGCAGCCCGCGACATCCCCGAAGCCGACGCTGTGGCGACGGTGGGAGCGCCGTACGACCCCTCCCACGTGGAGCGCCAGTACGACGCCGTCGTGGAGCGGGTGCTGGCCCACGGCGAGGCGCCGGTCCAGTTCGGTGACAAGGCGCTCACCATGAAACGTGCGTTCGTTGAGGACGTCCGGCAGGCCGACCTTCGCGACGCGATTCGCACACTGCACCGGCCGCTGCTGGTCATGCACTCGCCGACGGACAACACCGTCGGGATAGGCAACGCCAGCGACATCTTCAAGGCGGCCCGGCATCCCCGCAACTTCATCTCACTGGAGGGATCGGACCACTTGCTCACCGCACGGGGCCAGGCCCGGCGGGCCGCACGCATCATCAGCGCGTGGGTCGACCAGTACCTGATGGACTGACGTCGCCCGCCCGGGTTGGTACGGCGACCGGTCAGCCTCGGGGAACGAAGCTCATCCCGCAGCGTAGGCAGAGCCATGTCCGCTGCCAGTCCCTGTGTGCGGTCCTCCATTCCTCCAGCGCCGAGACCTGATCGGCGGTCGGCTTGGGGCTCCCGGTGAAGAGTCTGACGACTTGCATCAGGCCGCCGGCCACCGCCACGGCCGCCACGAGCACGACCGATTCGGCGCGTGCGGCGACAAAGCTGCATACGTAGATGGCCGCCAGAGTCCAGACCACAAGTCCAAGGAAGCCGAATCCGTAGAACCTGCCGGTATGGGTGGCTGCGTGCCGCGGCACGGGTGGAGGTACAGATGCGACCTGACCGGATTCCCAGACGGCCTCGGCCCCTTGTACCTCGGAGCTTCCGCAGGCCGGGCACGCGGCCGCGACGCTTTCCATGGGGCGAGGCTAGTGCGCCGACTTGACGGTTCCCAGGTCGGACAGGTTTCCGGACAGCTCCCAGGTGCGCTCGTAGCCGGTGTACGCGATCTTCCAGCCGTCGGTCGTCCGCACGTAGCGGTCGGCGTAGAAGGCGGCGCCTTCGAGGTAGAAGTCGTGTTCGGGTGCAAGAACTCGGTCGTAGAGGTACCACCGGCCGGCGGCGTCGTCGCCGTCGACGGAGATCTCGGGGTGATGCACCTGGTGGGTGGTCAGGATGCTGACCAGATTCGTCCGCATGTAAGCGACGAGGGCGTCCCGGTTGTCGAATCTCAGACCGGCGTAGTCGGCGGTCACGTCCGGCGTCATGCAGTCTGCGAGGCCGTCCCAGTCTTTGGTGTCCAGGCAGCGGACGTAGCGGTACTTGAGGGCCTTGATGGCCTCGGTCGCCTCGAGGTCGGCGGGCGCCGGCACGTCAGCCGCCGATTCCCAGGCGGGCGGCGAGCTTGTCGAGGTGCGCGATGACGACGTCCGGCTCGGCGTCCGGGACCCCCCAGATCATCTCGGCGGCGCCGGCGTCCTGCCAATCGGCCAAGTCCTCGGGCGCGGGCCGCTTGGCTACGAGGATCCGGATTTCGGGCTCGCCGTCTCGGCCCGCCTTGGCCCACTCTTCGCGGAGCAGGGCAGCGCGCTTGGCGACCTCGGTTTCACGCGGCGTCGTCATCCAGCCATCGGCGTTCTTGGCGATCCACTGCATCGTCTTGGGCCCGCCACCGGCCCCGACGACGATGCGGATGTGATCCTGTACCGGCTTTGGGTACGCCCAGGACGGGCCGAAGGACACGAACTCGCCGTCATACGAGGCCTCTTCCTCGGTCCAGAGCGCACGCATCGCGGCCACGTATTCGGCGAGGGCCGTCCGCTTACGGTCGCCGGGGATGCCGTGGTCGGCGAGCTCGTCGGTGTTCCAGCCGAAGCCGACGCCGATGCTCACGCGGCCGCCGGACAGGTGATCCAAGGTCGCGATCGACTTGGCCAGCGTGATCGGGTCGGACTCGACCGGCAATGCCACCGCCGTGGACAAGCCGATGCGGGACGTCACCGCCGCACACGTCCCGAGCGACACCCACGGGTCGAGGGTGCGCAGGTACCGGTCGTCGGGAAGCTCTTTGCCGCCGGTGGGATGCAGCGCATCGCGGCGCACCGGGATGTGGGTGTGCTCCGGGACGTAGATCGTGTCGAACCCGCGCTCCTCGGCAGCGACGGCGAGCTCGGCCGGCCGGATGCCGCGGTCTGACGTGAAGAGGACGACGCCGTGGCGCATCAGCGAATGCCCAGCTTTCGCATCCACCGCAGCGAGGTCTGTGTCTGCTTGGCGTAATCCTCGTACGGCTGGCCAGGCCGCGGGCCCATGACCTGCTTCTTCAGCACCGCGACGTTCTGGGTGTCGGTGTACTTGAGAATGCCTTGGTCGCCGTGCCGGGCGCCGACGCCGGACTGCTTGACGCCCCCGGACGGAGTGCCCTTGGACGCGTAGGCAGTGGCGAGGCCGTCGTTGATGTTGACGTTGCCCGACTCGATCCGGCGGGCCAGTTCCTCGGCCCGCTTGAAGTTGGTCGTCCAGATGGACGCATTCAGGCCGTAGTCCGTGTCGTTGGCGAGGGCAATGGCCTCGTCCACGGTCGAGTAGCGGTAGAGCGACACGACCGGCCCGAACGTCTCAACGGTCCCGCAGATCATGTCGTTTGTCGTGCCCTCGAGGATCGTCGGCTCGAAGAACGTCGGGCCGATGTCCGGACGTGCCTTGCCGCCGGTCAGGACGGTGGCTCCCTTGACGACGGCATCCTCGACATGGCTCTCGATGCGGGCCAGATGATCGGGGGAGACCAAGCCGCCGAGGTCGGCGTCGAAGTCGTAGGTGGCCGCGATCTTCAGCTCGCGCGTCGCAGCGACGAACTTCTCCTTGAACTCGTCGTACAGGCTGTCAGGGACGTAGATCCGCTCGATGTGCATGCAGATCTGGCCGGTGTTGCCGAAAGCTGCGAACAGCGTGCCCTTGACCGTCTCCTCGAGATTGGCGTCGTCGAGGACGATCATCGGGTTCTTGCCGCCGAGCTCGAGGCAGCAGCCGATCAGGTTGCGACCGGCGCGCTCACCGATGACGCGGCCGGTGCCGGTCGATCCGGTGAACATGACGTAGTCGACGCTGTCGATGAGCGACGGGCCGACATCCGGGCCCTCGCCGCAGACCACCTGGAACAGGCCCTTCGGCAGGCCGGCCTGCTCCAGCAGCTCGATGCCATACAGCGGGGAGAGCGCGGTCTTGTTGTCCGGCTTCACCACGAC
>DATLCL010000278.1:0-13363 GCA_035526415.1 Aeromicrobium sp. | reverse complement strand
ACTTGTCGACGACCGAATCCCACTTTCGCCAAGGGTTTGCGCCGATGTGCAGCAGCACCAACGGGGATCCGGCGCCTGCCCTATAGGTGGAAACCCCATTGATCGTCTGCTGCATGGAGGCAGGATGACACGGGAATCTGCTGTGATGCAGAAACCCAGAAAACAGGCACGCCGAATCGAGCTAACTTCGGCAAGATCGCTCGATTCAGGCGCGCGCTGTCTGGGGCTGCGGGGCCTCTGAGGTTGTCGGCGGGTCGACTTCGGTGAGCCAGTCGACGATGCCGCACACCAACGACGTGCATCCGCCGCAACCGGTGGTCGCGAGCGTCTTCTCGGCGAGCGATTCGACCGTGGTGCAGCCGTTCTCCCACTCCCGCACGAGGTCGCCCTTGGAGACGCCGTTGCAGCGGCACACGGTGGTGCTCGACGGCATCGTCGTCGGGTTGACCGCTTCGGTGACGGCCCCCGCCGACGTCCCCAACAGCAGTTGGAGGGGGTCGGCCGGGATCATGCCGGGCCGGTCGAACTGCGTGCTCAGGTGGGCGGCGATCTCAGGCGCCCCGACACACGTCACGCCGATGAGGGTGTCGTCACGGACGACCACCTCGACATGGCGACGGGCTGAGGCATCGCGCAGGTTCACGACCCGGTCGTGGCTGTCGGCGGTCGAGGCGCGACGGCCCATCGTGACGACGTCGAGGCCCACGGCCTTGAGCTTCATGGCGGAACCGGTGATCTCGACCGGCTCCAGGAGCGTCCCGTGCACGAGATTCCGGGCGAGTTCGCGGGCCTGAGCCCAGCCCGGTGCGACGAGGCCAGACGTGCCCGTCGGCGTCTGCGCGCAGTCACCGATAGCCGAGATCGACCCGTCGAGCGTTGTGCGCAAGTCGTGTCCCACGACGACGCCCTGAGCGGTTTCAAGTCCCGCTGCCGACGCCAGCGAGGTTTCCGGGACGACACCCGCGGCGAGAACCACCAATTGGCACTCGATGTGGCGGCCGTCCCCGAGATGGACTGCGGCCACATGACCGTTGCCGACGGCCACGGACTTGATCGCGACACCGCCGAGGAACTCGATGCCGAGATCGCCTGCGCCGGCCTCCACAATCGCGGCGACATCCGGGTCGAGATCACGGTCGAGCAGCGATGATTCGAGCGAGAGCACAGTCACGCCAACTCCGCGGTGACGCAGGGCTGTCGCCGCCTCGAGGCCCAGCGGGCCGCCACCGATCACGACAGCGTGGCGCGCATTGAGAGCGGCCGCCTTGATGTCGCGAGCGTCGTTGAGCGAACGAAGCAGGTGGGCGCCGCGCGGCAGCCCATCGCGCAGCCCCGGTACTGGGATCACTCGGCCGCGCGCACCCGTCGCGAGCACGAGGTGGTCGTACGGGACGGAGTCGCCGGCCGTGACGACGACCTTTCGCTCCCGGTCGATCTCAAGCGCCGGCGACCCGAGACGCACGGTGACGGACTCGTCGTGCGCCGACATTGTCAGCCCGGCCAGATCGACCCGACCGGCCAGCAGCTCGGTGAGCAGGATCCGGTTGTACGGCTCGTACTCCTCTTCGCCCAGCAGCGTGATGTCGACCGACGGGTCGAGTCGATGGAGCTCTTCGGTGAAGCGATGCCCGACCATGCCGGCACCGACGACGACCACCCGCGCGGGATCGGTCATGCGTCGCTCCTCTTGATCGTCACTGCGCACACCTTGAACTCGGGCATCCCCGAAATGGGATCGGTCGCCGAGTTGGTCAGCGCGTTGACCATGCCCTCGCCGGCGAAGTGGAACGGCACGAAGACCGTGTCCGGCCGGATGTCCTTGCTGACGCGTGCCGGCGCGCGCATCGTGCCCCGGCTCGACGTGACCTCGATGTCCTCCAGGCCCTCAACGCCGATGCGCTGGGCGAGCACCGGGTGGATCTCGACGTAGGCGCGGGGCTGGGCGGTGTTGAGCTTGCCGACGCGCCGCGTCTGAGCGCCGGACTGATAGTGCTGCAGGACTCGGCCGGTCACGAGCCACACCGGCGCGTCCCGTCGCAGGGAGTCGTCCGGGCCGAGCCAGCGGACCGGGATCAGCTTGGCCTTGCCGTCCGGCGTCGGGAACGACTCGGCGAACAGCCGCGGCGTTCCTGGATGCGTCTCGTCTGGGCACGGCCAGTACAGCGCCTCGCCTGCATCGAGCCGGTCGTAGCTGATGCCCGCGTAGTCGGCCTTGCCGCCGGAGCTGGCCTGGCGCAGCTCGTCGAACACCTCACGCGGCTCGGTGGACCATCGGCCGGGCGCGTCCAGGCGCTTGGCGAGCTCAGCGAAGATTTCCAGCTCGCTGCGCACGCCGGCCGGGGCTGCGAGAGCCTGCCGACGACGCAGGACACGGCCCTCCAGCCCGGTCATCGTGCCTTCCTCCTCGGCCCACTGGGTGACGGGAAGGATGTAGTCGGCCAGCATCGCTGTCTCGGACGGGACGAAGTCGCACACGACGACGAGGTCGAGGGAACGGACACGACGTGCGATGTCGGTGGCGTCGGGGGCACTGACGACGATGTTGCTTCCGTGGACGAACAGTGCCCGCGGACCGCCGTCGGTGCCCAGACTCTTGAGGAGCTGCATCGCCGGCATTCCCGGCGGCGGCAGCAGGTCCGGATCGACGCCCCACACCTCGGCCACGTGGGCACGCGCCTCGGGGTCGGCGATCATCCGGTAGCCGGGTAGCTGGTCGGCCTTCTGGCCGTGCTCGCGTCCGCCCTGGCCGTTGCCTTGTCCGGTGATGGCGCCGTAGCCGCCGCGCACCTTCCCGTCGACACCGCCGCCGATGAGACCCAACACGAGAGCGAGGTTGATCGCCGCGGTAACGGTGTCGGTGCCGTCGGTGTGCTGCTCGGAGCCGCGTCCGGTCAGGACGAAGGCGCCCCGTCCGCCGCGACTCGGGGACGCGTTCGCGAGCATGTGCGCGACCCGCCGCAGCTGTGTCTCCGGCACACCTGTGACCGACGCGACCCGCTCCGGCCACCATTCGCTCACACTGCGGCGGACCGCATCCAGACCCGTCGTGCGCGTCTCGACGTATGCGGCATCCTGCAGTCCCTCGGCGAAGATGACGTGGAGCAGGCCGAGGAGGAAGACGATGTCGGTTCCCGGGACGAGCTGGACGTGTTCGCCTCCCCCGTTGTCAGTCAGTTGCGCCGTGGCGGTGCGTCGCGGGTCAACCACGATGAGGCCGCTGCGCTGGCGGACGGCACCAAGGTGCTGCACCGCCGGCGGCATGGTGTCGGCCACGTTGCTGCCGAGGAGCAGGATCACGTCGCCGTCGTTGAGGTCACTCAGGGGAAAAGGCAGGCCGCGGTCCACCCCGAGCGATCGGTTTGACGCCGCGGCGGCCGACGACATGCAGAATCGGCCGTTGTAGTCGATGTTCTTGGTGCGCAGGGCGATGCGCGCAAACTTGCCCAGCTGGTAGGCCTTCTCGTTGGTCAGCCCTCCGCCGCCGAAGACGGCGACAGCGTCCGTACCGTGCTCGTCGCCGATGGCCCGCACCCGGGCGGCGATGTCGTCCAGCGCCTCTTCCCACGAGACCGACTCGAACTGAGGACTCCCGCTCGTTGAGCTTGTCGAAACCCGACGCTGGGGTGTGGTGATCCGGTCGGGGACGCGGAGCAGCTCGGCGCTCGTCCAGCCCTTCTGGCACATACCGCCGAGGTTCGTCGGGAAGTCGCGCGGCTCAGCGGCGAGGGATTCGGGTCCCTCGCCGCTGAGCTTCTGGGCGCATTGGAGCGCACAGTACGGGCAGTGTGTGTCGGTCACTCCAGTCAGACTCCCGCCTTACCCATTGCCGTCCGCTTCGAGACGTACACGGCGTAGGTCACCCCGAGGCAGATGACGTAGAAAGCGGTGAAGATCAGGAACGCCGTCTTGCAGGCAGCCACCGGATCGGTGACCCACGGCGACCCGAAGGTGATCGGGATAAGGAATCCACCCAGTGCGCCGACCGCGCCGATGATTCCCAGCGCCGCCGAGCCTTCCTTGACCGCCTTGGCTTCGGCGGCGTACCGCTCCACGGTGCCTTCCTGGGTCGCCCCGTCGGCCTGCGCCTTGAAGATGTGCGGGATCATCCGGTACGTCGATCCGTTCGCGACACCGGTCGCTGCGAACACGAAGACGAACATCGCGAGGAAGATCGGGAAGATGTGCGAGTTGTAGTTCACCGCTTCGATGACCTCCGGCTTGAAGCCGGGGAAGGTCGAGGGATCGGCCTGCCACATCTTCAACTTGGCCGGGTCTGGCACCGGAACCGGCTTGAGCATCGTCAAGGTCCAGTACACGCCCAGCGTGCCAGCGATCATCGCCAGGAAGCACGCAGCCGTCACCTTGGCGCCGCCGATCTTGTCGGCCAGCCAACCGCCGAACGGCCTGGTCAGCGAGCCGACGAGTGCGCCGATGAACGCGTAGTAGGCAAAGTTGATGCCGATCGACTCGGTGGGGATCGGTGAGCGGAAGAAGTTGATCTTGATCAACAGCGGCATGGCGGCCGAATAGCCGATGAACGAACCGAATGTGCCGATGTACAGGAACGCCATTACCCACGTGTGCTTGTACTTGGCGACGGCGAGGGTCTCGCGCGGCTTGCCGACCGCACTCGACAGGTTGTTCATGAACCAGTAGGCGCACAGGGCAGCGACGACTGCCAAGGCGGCGTACAGGTAACCCGCGTACTGCAGGTTGACCTTCTCAGCCACCTTGACGAGGCCGAAGGCGCCGCCGGCACCCACGATGATCGGAAGGAAGAACTGGATCAGGGAGACGCCGAGGTTGCCGCCGGCCGCGTTTAGGCCGAGGGCGGCACCCTTGAGGCGCGCCGGGTAGAAGTAGTTGATGTTCGTCATCGACGACGAAAAGTTGCCGCCGCCGAAACCGGCGGTCGCCGCAATGGCGACGAAGACCCAGTACGGCGTGTCAGGACGCTGGACGAAGTGGGCGAACAGCAGCGTCGGGATGATCAGCAGCGTCGCACTGATGATCGTCCAATTGCGCCCACCGAACTTCGGCACCGCGAACGTGTAGGGCAGGCGCAAGAGCGAGCCGACCAGGTTCGGCAGCGCCACCAGCAGGAAGAGCTGCTGCGGGGTGAAGTTGAAGCCGACCTTGGCCAGCAGGGCCGCGCTGACGCTCCACAGCAGCCAGACGGAGAAGCCGAGGTGCTCAGCGAAGATCGACCAGATGAGGTTGCGCTTGGCGACCTTCTTGCCGGATGACTCCCAGAACTCCGGATCCTCAACGTTCCATTCGTCGATCCAACGGCCGGTCCGGCGCTGCTTGGCCGAGCCGGCGACTGTCACGTCGGTCTGCACGGTGCCAATCTCTGGGCTCATGTCTTGCTCCACTTCCGGGGGCCGACGTCTTGTGCCGGACCGTTGTCCCGAACGTACGAACGAGATATTTCGACGATGCATGAACGACGTGCGCGGGTTGGTAACGCTTAGCGCACAGCCATGTAAATGATCATGTGAGAAGGCACGTGACGCCGGTCACCGTTCGCCGAAAATCGCCGGCGATCCGGGCGAAACGGCGCCGGTCAGCACGACACGCCGCTGTAACACGGGCCGCCGCGAGCGATTCAGGCCTCGAGGACGAGCGGGATGATCATCGGACGCCGCCGCAGCTTGCGGCCGACGAACGAACCCAGGACTCGCCGGGTGACCTGCTGCAGCTGGTCAGCGTCGTGCACGCCCTCGGCGAGCGCCTGCTCCAGCGCATCGACCACGCGGGGTACCACCTCGTCGAACACCGAGTCGTCTTCGGCCAGGCCACGGGCATGGATCTCCGGGCCCGAGACGATCTTCCCGGTGCTGGAGTCGATCACCGTGACAACCGTGATGAAGCCCTCGTCTCGCAGGATGCGGCGATCCTTGATGAGCGAGTCGGAGATGTCGCCGACGGTTGAGCCGTCGACGTAGACGTAGCCGCATTCGACGGTGCCCGTCACGGCGGCGTGCCCGTCGACGAGGTCGACGGTGAAACCGACGTCGGCAAGGATCACGTTGGGCACACCGGTTGCCTTCGCCAACTCACCGTTGGCGACGAGGTGGCGCACTTCGCCGTGCACCGGCATGACGTTCGTCGGGCGAACGACGTTGTAGCAGTACAGGAGCTCGCCCGCCGACGCGTGCCCGGACACGTGCACGAGCGCGTTGCCCTTGTGCACCACGCGGGCCCCCAAGGCGGTCAGACCGTCGATGACGCGGTAAATCGCGTTCTCGTTGCCTGGGATGAGCGACGACGCCATCAACACAGTGTCGCCGGCCTCGATTCGCACCTCCGGATGCGAGTTGTTGGCGATGCGCGACAGTGCCGCCATCGGCTCGCCCTGCGAGCCGGTCGACATCAGCACCAGCTTGGCCGGCGGGATATTGCCGATCTTGTCGGCGATGACACCGTCCGGGACGTGCAGGTAGCCGAGCTCGCGCGCGATCTGCATGTTCCGGACCATCGACCGGCCGACGTAGACGACCTTCCGGCCGTGCTTGGCGGCAGCGTCGAGCACCTGCTGCACGCGGTGGATGTGCGAGGCGAACGAGGCGACGATGATCTTTCCGGGGCTGGACGTGAAGACTGCATCGATGGCTGGCGTGATGTTGCGCTCCGAGACGGTGAAGCCAGGGACGTCCGCATTGGTCGAGTCGGTCAGGAAGAGGTCGACTCCGGCCTCGCCGAGCCGAGCGAACGCCCGTAGGTCAGTGATTCGGCCATCCAGCGGAAGCTGGTCCATCTTGAAGTCGCCGGTGTGCAGGACCACCCCGGCCGGCGTGGTGATCGCAACCGCCAGCGCGTCCGGGATCGAGTGGTTGACCGCTATGAACTGCAGGTCGAACGGCCCGAGCGTGAGCCGGTCCCCCTCGACGACGGTGTGCACCACCGGCGGCTTCAGCCGGTGCTCCTTGAGCTTCGGCTCGACCAACGCAAGTGTCAGCCGCGACCCGGCCAGCGGGATGTCGGCGCGCTCGCGCAGCAGGTACGGAACCGCGCCGATGTGGTCTTCGTGCCCATGCGTCAAGACGACGCCGACGATGTCACCGAGCCGGTCCCGGATGGGACCGAAGTCCGGCAGGATCAGGTCCACGCCGGGATGGTGCTCTTCGGGGAAAAGGACACCGCAGTCGACCACGAGCAGCTTGCCGCCGAACTCGAAGACCGTCATATTGCGGCCGATTTCGCCCAGCCCACCAAGGGCCGTCACGCGCAGGGCACCTGCGGGCAGGGCCGGCGGGGCGCTCAGGTCGGGGTGGATGTGGCTCAAGGAATCAGTTCTCGAGTAGACCGAAGTCGACGAGCGCGGCTCGGATCACCGCGACCTGCTCGTCGGTGGCACCGGTCAGGGGCAAGCGCACATCCGGGTTGGGGATGACGCCGAGGAGGGCCATGGCGGCCTTGGCCGCGATCGCACCCTGCGTCTGGCCCATGATCGCGCGCACCACCGGGACGAGCTTGGCATTGAGCGCCTGGGCTCTTGCCATGTCACCGGCATCGAACGCGCGGACCATCTCCGCGTAGGCGTCGCCGGCGACGTGCGTGGTGACCCCGACGACGCCGCTCGCGCCGATGGACAGCCACGGCAACGTGAGCGCGTCGTCGCCGGAGTAGATCTTGATACCGGTCTCACGCAGCAGCCAGGCGCCGCGCTCGAAGTCGCCGACCGCGTCCTTGACGGCAACCACCAGCGGGTTCTTGACTAGTTCGACGTAGGTCTCCTCGGCGATCTGGATACCTGCGCGGCCAGGGATGTCGTAGACCATCGTGGGCGCTCCACCGCCAGCTCGCACCACCTCGTTGACGTGCGCGACTATGCCCGACTGAGGAGGCTTGTTGTAGTACGGCGTGACGATCAGGAGCCCGTCGGCGCCGATCTTGGCTGCCTGCTCGGCAAGTTCCACACTGTGGCGCGTGTCGTTGGTGCCTACACCGGCCACGACACTTGCCCGGTCGCCCACGGCCTCGATGACCGCGGCGAGCGTGCGGCCGTCCTCGTCTGTCGTCGTCGTCGGCGACTCGCCCGTCGTTCCCGAGACGACGATGCCGTCGCTGCCGTTGTCGGCGAGGTAGGTGGCCAGCTGCTGCACCGCGTTGAGGTCCAGCTCCCCGTCGTCGGCGAACGGCGTGACCATTGCGGTCAGCACCCGGCCGAACGGGGCCGCTTCGCTGGCGAGCGGAGAAGTCATGTGTTCAGGCTATCCGTTGTGGGCGAGGGCCGTGTGACCGCACACGGCACGAACGTTCGCACCATGGGACCCGGGCCCGGCCTATCTTCGTGACACGGGGGCGGATGTGCCATCAGGAGGATGAAATGAAGATCTTTCGGAGTTTGGCCATTGCCCTGGCACTTCTGTGGCCGGCCGCGTGCAGTGGCAACAACAACACCCCATCGACCACACCCGAGTCGAGTCAATCCGCGACGCCGACGGCATCGGAAAGCCCCCCGGAGCATCATGGGTGGCCCTGCGGTTCGGTCGATGCCGCAACCGTCAATGAGATCTTTGGCGATGAACCAGCGTTCGAGGAGCACGGATCGGCCATGGGGGTTCTCCCGATCAAGGGGGCGACCACCTGCACTTTTCACGACCCCGGACACCGAACGGTCACCGTCTCCGGTGCCTCGAACGTGCCGAACGAATACGACTCCTACGTGAAAAGCGCCAAGTCCGAGCCAACCGTTGGGACTAAGTTCGAGGATCTGGTCGGCATCGGGGACCATGCCGTCGGCGCTGCCTCGAACGACATGGCAGCCGAAGTCATCCTTGAGAGCGGCAACAACCTGGCGGTCGTGGTGTGCATCGACACCAAGGGCGATGCGGGCCTGTACGGGAACTGCAAGGAACTGGCCACCCGCATCGCCTCCTAGAGGGCAGCTGTCACCGAGGAACGTCGGTGAGCAACACGTCGAACGTGCCCAGCACGGTGCGGATGCGACGCAGTAGCCGCGGTTCCGGGAAGCCCGCCTGGACGATCAGGCGAGGGATCAGGCCGCGGCGGTTGTCGTTCGTGGTGGCGAACCCGTCGAGCACCTGCAGCAGCGCGAAGCCGGCACTGGCGACGAGGTCCTGCGGAGCGGCCCAATCGGCGACGATAAGCCGCCCACCGGGCCGCAGGATCCGGTGCGCGTCGGCCAACAACTCGCGCTTGGTGGCCAACGGCAGGTGATGGAGGACCAGCGACGTCAGCACGACATCGGCTTCGCCGTCCTCGATCGGGAGCGCCCCTGCCAGTCCCTCGATCCATTCGACGGCCGCGGCTCCCGACTTGCGGCGCGCGATGTCCAGCACCTCACGGTCACCGTCTACTCCGATCACCCGTGCTTTCGGAAGCCGCGCGGCGATCGGGATGCTCAGTGCACCCGTCCCGCACCCGATGTCGACAACCACCTTCGGTGACACGTCTGCCACCGCGTCGACGATCGTCGGGCGCCACAGCCGCTCACGCATCGTGAGCCGCACCCCGGCGTCGTAGAAGCGGGTCAGGCCGGCGCGTCCGGCAGCGGGAACGTAGCGCTCTTCGTCAGGCACGCACCGATTCAACCGCAGGGACGCGAGCGATCAATCGCCCGGCCCTGATGATCAGTGCCGTCGTGATGACGACGACCGCTGCGGCCGCCGCGGCGCCGGCTGGTTCGGTGACGATGAACTGCGGGATGTGCCTGACCGGCACCGCCACGGCGAAGACGAAGGCAAAGCACAGTCCGATCCACGAGCCGCGCATGTTCCCGAGGTGGCTCCTGATCCGGCCGCGCCGCGCCTGGATGACGCCGAGGCTGACTGTGGTGATCGTGACAACGGACAGGATGTGCAGAAGGCTGAAGTGGCCGGGCCGGAGCTCGGTGATCCAGAAGGATGAGATCGACACGTAGAGCATCAGCGCGACCCAGACGCGGCCAACGATGCGATGCACTTGGGTTCCCTTGGGCGACAGGAACAGTTGCCAACCGCCCAGCAGGAGTGATGTCAGCGCGGCGAACGCATGTGTGGCAATCAGCGGGGTCACGATGACTCCTCCTCAGCGAGCAGCTTGATGATCGGGTCGGTGACAGCGAGGACATCGGTCGACGTCAGGCCGGCGGCCCTGAGCAGCCCGCCAAACGCCTGCTCGAGCTCGTCTGCCGCACGGTTCACCAGCCGCTGGCCCGCCCTGGTGAGGCCGACGGCTCGACGATTGCCGGTGCCGGGAATCGCCTTGGCTGCCACCAATCCCTCGTCCTGTAGCGCCCGGATCGTGCGACTCACAGCCGGCTCCGTGACGCCCACGGCATCGGCGATCGCCCGCTGGGTCGTTTCACCCAGACGCTCGATCGTCAACAGCGTCAGGTAGCGCGAGTACGTCAGTCCGAGCGACGGCAGGATCTGATCGGCGCTCCGGTCGAGCAGCGCGACGACGGCGTGCAGGGCGTAGGCGGGCTCTCGCGTTCGGTCGGTCACCCCACCATCTTGCCTAGAGCAAGTTGCTCATGACAAGTTACTAGGCAATCCGAACCGGGACGCCGGAGAACGCCGCATTGCCGCTGACGTCCAGCCGCTCGGGATCGGTGAGATCGTTGATCGACACACCTTCCACCTGCGACGCCTGGGCCATGCGGATACCTTCCTTCTGGTGCCCGTAGCCGTGCGGCAACGACACCACGCCCGGCATCATGTCGTCGGATGCCTTCGCTTCGACGTTCACCGTTCCGACCCGCGAGGAGACCTTCACCATCGCTCCGTCCAGGAGACCTCGGGAGGCGAGGTCGGCCGGGTTGATGAGCAGCTGGTGCCGCGGCTGGCCTTTGGTCAGACGCTCGGAGTTGTGCATCCACGAGTTGCAGTTCCGCTGGTGACGGCGGCCGATCAGCAACAACTCGTCGCCGGTCGGAAGCTCCTGCGCGTCGAGGCGGGCGAGGTCGTCAACAACGAAGGCCGGCGTGGCGTCGATCCGCTTGTTCGGCGTCATGAGTCGATCCGGGAACTGCCCTGGCTGGAGTGGACCGAGGTCAACGCCGGCCGGGTTCTGTCGCAACTCCCGCATGGACGTCTTCCGCCCCCGGGCTAGCAATAGGCCGATGAGGCGCGTCGGGCTCAGCGCCATCCGCATGAAGGTGTCAGCACGCTTGGCCAGCGAGGGCTTGTTCGCCAAACGTTGGGTCGTTCGACGAGTGATCTCCTGGAAGATCTCCCAGTCGTGCCGTTGGTCGGCGTCCTTGGGGAAGATCGCGGGCGTGAATCGTGCCGAATCGCGCACCGCGAGGAAATGGAAGGCCAAGTCGTAGTGGTCGCGCTCCAGCACAGTCGTCGGCGGCAGGATGACGTTTGCGTGCCGCGTGGTCTCGTTCACGTAGATGTCGACCGCGGCCATGAAGTCAAGCGAGCCGAACGCGCGATCGAGGGCGGCGCCGTCCGGTGTCGACAGCACGGGATTTCCGGCAAGAGTCAGCATCGCCCGAATCTGGCCCTCGCCGGGAGTCTCGATCTCTTCGCGCAGCACGGAAACCGGCAGCTCGCCGCCGTACTCGGCCGCGCCGCGCACTCGAGACTTGAACCGGCCGATATGTCCCGGCCCGAGCAATCCCATCTTGATCACGTCGATGGCCGGCGACGTCAACATCGTTCCCCCGACGCTGTCGAGATTGCCGCTCACCACGTTGAGCAGCTGGATGGCCCACTGGCACACGGTTCCGAACTCAGCTGTGGAAACCCCAATGCGGCCGTAGGCCGCAGCTGAATCCGCCGCCGCGAACTCACGGCTGATACGCCGGATCGTGTCAGCTGGGACGCCACTGGCGGCTTCGGCGCGCTCCGGGGTGTACGGCGCGACAAGGCTCTCGATAGTTTCGAGACCATCAACGTGGCCCGGCGGGTTGGTCAATCCCTCCTCGAACAGCGTGTTCAACATGGCCAGCAGCACCCAGGCATCAGTGCTCGGCCGGACGAACACGTGCTCGGTGGCGACCTTGGCCGTCTCGGTGCGACGTGGATCGAACACGACCATCTTGCCCCCGCGCTCCTTCAACTCACGCAACCTGCCCGGAAAGTCAGGGACGGTCATGAGTGAGCCGTTGGACGCCATCGGGTTTCCCCCGAAGACGAGGAAGTACTGCGTGCGGTCGATGTCAGGAATGGGAAGCAGGAACTGATGCCCGTACATCAAATAGGAAACCAACTGATGCGGCAGCTGGTCGACCGACGTGGCGCTGAACTTGTTGTTGGTCCGGAACGCCTGGATCATCGTGACCCCGTGCGTCAGGGCGCCGAGGCTGTGCACGTTCGGATTGCCCAGGTAGATTCCGAGCGCGTCCTTGCCGTGGGCGTTGATCGCCGAAGCCAGCCCGTCTGCGACCTCATCGAAGGCCTCGTCCCAGGAGATCTCCTCCCATTCGGCGTTCGGTCCATTGCCGACACGGCGAATGGGACGGCGCAGTCGATCCGGATCGCTGTAGATGTCCGCGATCGCCACGCCCTTCGGGCAGATGTGTCCACGTGACAGTGGATCGTCTTTATTGCCACGGACGCCCGTGACCGCGCCGTCCTCGATGGTCAGTTCCAGTCCGCAGATCGCCTCGCACAGATTGCAGACACCCAGCCGCTTTTCCATCTCTGCATCGTGGCATGGGTCGGGCGCTATGAGAACGAGAACGTGGCCACAACTTCGTGTCGCGGTCGCCGCTTGGGTCCCTCGCCGAGGTGCGACTCGACAAGGGCTACCTCGTCGATGGGCCAGTTGGGGCCGCGGTAGGCGTCGAGCAGGCGCACCCACTTCGTCGCCTCGATCGGCGGGTTGATCCGGGCGAGGGTCAGGTGCGGACGGAGGCGTTCGCCCGCCGGCGGCGCACCGGCCGTCGCTCCGGAAGCGCGGCATCCCTTGGCCAGTTTCTCCAGCTCAGCCGCGTCATCGACGTCGACGCCAGCCCAGAGCACCTTCGCCCGACCGACGTGCGGGAAGGCTCCACCACCGGCGATGGCGGCCGTCAGGGACGTCCGCTTGCCAACGGCGGCTTCAAGGCCTTCGACCAGGGCTTCGAACGATCGCTCCGGGACGTCCTCGAAGAACGCCAGCGTCAAGTGCCAGTGGGTCGGAAACGTCCAGCGAAAACGTCCACACTCACGTCGAACCTCCACGAACGCTTCGAGGTGCTCGACGGCCTCGGGCGACGGATAGATCGCGACAAAGGTCCGAGTCATCGCGCGGCAAGCACCTGCCACTGGCCAGGAACGCCTTTGAGTTCGTGCATCCCCCGGTCGTCGAACTCCAGGCCAGAGCCGGCAACGAGGTCGCGCACCGTCGACGAGGTGAGGATCTCGCCCGCATCAGCCATCGCCGAGATGCGAGCTGCGATGTGGACGGCGATCCCGCCGAT
>DATLCL010000272.1:0-3081 GCA_035526415.1 Aeromicrobium sp. | reverse complement strand
GAACAGCTTGTCGGCCCCCGGCCCGCGAAGGATGCCGTCGAACAGGATCTCCGGCGAAAACAGGTCGTCGGCCAGGATCCGCGCATAGTCGCGCGTGATGCCTTCCCGTTCCGCGTGCAGAATGCCCTGGAAAGTCACCAGCCCGGCGTACCTCTTGGGCCGGATCGGCCGGAACAGCATGTTGATGGCGACGTAATCGCTGATGAAGCCGACGGCGAAGCCGAAAGCGGGCATGATCCACGGGTTGTGGAACACGGCCCATGCCACCATCTGGAACATCCCGATGCCCAAGCCGAAAAAGATGCCACTGCGTCGCATGAACACCATGGACTTCACACTCAGGCCGCGCATCAGCCGGTTGAGCTTGTCCTTGTTGCGCACCAGCGTCGTGACGGCGAGGAACTGGACGTCGACGTAACGCGAGAGGTCATGGCGGAGATCGGCCATCAACCGATCGAGGACGTGCGGCAGCTGCGCGTGGATCCGCGCCATGACCGCTGCCCGCACGCGTTCGGGCATTCTGTCCCACAACCCGGGTTGGACCTTTTCGGCGAACTCGTACGAGATCTCCTCGACGGTGCGCGCCAGCGGCTCGCGGAGGGCCTCGACCGCCTCGCGGGCGTCGAAGTTCTCCAGCAGATCCTCCGGCTTCAGCAGATTCGTCGTCAGGAGCTCGATCGTCTTCGCTCCGACCTTGCCCGCGCGACGGGGAACGATGCCCTGCCACCCGATCGGTCCGATGCCCCGGAACTCCACCGGCCGGTAGAGCATCTCGATTGCGACGATCTTCGTGCTCCAGCCGACGAACGCGGCAACGAACGGCATGGACAGGTAGATGAACAGGTTGGCGTCGACGTCCGCCTTGATCTCGTTCCAGCTCTGGATCGCGACCAGCGCGCCGATCATCCCGCCGGCTCTTCCTGCGTCGCCTCCCACAGCTCGTGGCCGAGCTCGGACAGCCGCAACGTGAGCTTCTCAACTCGGGCCGGCACGGGTCCGCGGGCACTCGCCTTCATGGCGCGAAGGACCGGGGACTCGGCCATCAGCACCTCATACTCGGACTTCAACGACGCGTCCTCGGGACCAAGTTCCACCAAGCCGAGCGCCAAGAGGTGGCTGACGTACTGGGGCACCAAGGCCGGGAGAGCGACACTCGCCGACCGGCCGATCAGGGACGCGTTCTCCAGTTCAGCCCCACCCGACTCGCGACTGCGACTCCGCACGTTCACCAGCGGCGACGCATGGCCGTCCGAGAGCGCGCCGAGAATCCGCGCCTCGTCGGCCACCAGCTGGTCGACCAGTCGCCGGAAGTACTCGGCCCGGCTGTCCCGCGTGCCCTGGTGCAAGGCCCGGTCGAGCAGGCGGCTCATCTTGGCGTTCAGTGGCTCGTCAGTCGGGGGCTGGGTCGGTGTGGCCGGCAACGCACGGTTGTCGCCCAGGTCGACGTCGCCCTGCAGGAGTGCGAGCAGCTGCTGCTCGCTCCAGATGGCGACCTTGAGCCCGAGCTTGGCGGCGCCGACCGCGCGGCCGACCATGCCAGCAGGAGACAGCAGGCTCCGCCGTTCATTCCCGCTCATGGACACCTCACCGCTTGAAGTGCCTCATTCTCACAGACCGGTCTAGGAGGCGAGGGCGTAGTCGGGCTTTTCGACGGGCACGATCTGGCCGTCAGGCAGCTGCCACTGCAGGATTCCGTGTCCCTTGTGGTTGTGGTGCCGTCTGCACAGTGGCCAGAGGTTGTCGCCCGAGGTTGGTCCGTCGGGCCATGGACTTCGGTGATCCATGTCGCACTTGCCGGCCGGTTTGCAGCAGCCGGGGGCTTGGCAGACCTGGTACTTGAACAACAACGCTCGCGTGAGTACATCTGGTGCGTATCGGCCGAGGTATTCGGTGGCCAACATATCGTTGGTGACGGGGTCGAGGACCATCCGATGCCAGAACGTGTCCGAGCGCATGAACTCATCGAGCGCCCAGGCGGCCGGGATCGCCCACTGGCCGTCGGCACTGATCGCTGGATCGCCAGTTCCGCCGGTCAACGCAGTGAGCGGGATCGTCACGGCGACGTCGACGTTCAACTTCACCGGCCCGTGGTTGTCGGCCAGCAGCCACTGACTGGCCAAGTCGGCACGACGCTGGTCCAACGTGCGGTCATCGTCAGGGTCGGCGCCGAGCTTCTGCTCCTTGGCGCTGACGTCGATCCGGTTGCTGATCGAAGCCAGAATGTGGGACGACTGGTAGATCGTCATCCAGCTCATCCCATCGTCACCATGGACGATCTCGACATTGCGCTTGCGGCGCTCTTCGTCAGCGCGGGCATTGAAGTTCTCCGGCTCAACGCGGACAACGAACCGCTTCAACCACGCACGCAGTTCAGCGACCGTGTGAGTCTCTGCGTAGGCCAAACCAAGCTTGTCGAGCCGCTCAAACGAGCTGGCCAGCTTGAGCTTCTTGATGGCCGAACTGATCTCGCGCACCCGAGCCGCGTCGACACGACCCTTCTTGAACGACTTCCACGTCCTCGGCGCATGCGTGCGTACCCGGTCGGCAACAGCCAACCGCGACGACACCTGACCTTCGGACAACCCGACCAACCGTCCGATCGTCAACGGGATCGCCGAACGCTCCACCATTCGACGGAAGTAGTCCTCGGTCTGGTCGACCTGCTCATTCAACCGATCTGCCACCGTCACGATGTCGTTCCACTGAACCCACTCGGCCCTGGCCGACGCACTAGTTGAGCCGGCCAGACGGCCGGCCCACTTGGGGCCAACATCGAGCGCCGAACGGAACATACTTCCAACCTAGAGGGCGCTACCGACAGTCCATTTCGACACCGATCAGCCATCCACAACTCAGACTCGGACCGTCGAGAGACAACCGTGCGAACTTGCCGAAGTTAGCTCGATTCGGCGTGCCTGTTTTCTGGGTTTCTGCATCACCGCAGATTCCCGTGTCATCCTGCCTCCATGCAGCAGACGATCAATGGGGTTTCCACCTATAGGGCAGGCGCCGGATCCCCGTTGGTGCTGCTGCACATCGGCGCAAACCCTTGGCGAAAGTGGGATTCGGTCGTCGACAAGT
>DATLCL010000269.1:0-20869 GCA_035526415.1 Aeromicrobium sp. | reverse complement strand
GAACGCCCGCGGCCTCGAGGCCCTTGGCCAGTCCGAGCGGCGTCTGGCCGCCCAGCTGGACCAGGACACCCGCGATCGGGCCGGCCTGCTCCTCGGCATGGACGACCTCGAGGACGTCCTCCAGCGTCAGCGGCTCGAAGTACAGCCGGTCGGACGTGTCGTAGTCGGTCGAGACCGTCTCGGGATTGCAGTTGACCATGATCGTCTCGTAGCCCACCTCGCTCAGCGCGAGCGCGGCATGGACGCAGGAGTAGTCGAACTCGATGCCCTGACCGATGCGGTTCGGGCCAGAGCCAAGGATGATGACAGCCGGCCGCTCGCGCGGCTCGACTTCGGTCTCCTCGTCGTAGGACGAGTAGTGGTAGGGCGTCTTGGCGGCGAACTCCGCAGCGCACGTGTCGACGGTCTTGTAGACCGGACGTACTCCCGTGGCCCACCGGGCTGCCCGCACCTCGGCCTCCGTCACGGTCACCGAGCCTGCCGAAGTGCGCAGGCCGGCGATCTGGTCATCGCTGAGGCCGTGCCGCTTGGCTCGCCGGAGCGTCGTCGCGTCGAGTTCGGGAGCCTGGGCTGTCTTCTGGGCGACTTCGTGGACCAGGAGGAGCTGGTCAAGGAACCACGGGTCAATTGCGGTGGCGTCGAACAGCTCCTCGGTCGTCGCACCCGCGCGGATGGCCTCCAGGACGAGTCGGATGCGGCCATCATGCGGGCGGCTGATTGCCTCCAGCAGCTCGTCCTTGGGCCGCGCCGGGATGGCCCAGGTGAACGTGCTGCCCTTCTTCTCCAGTGAGCGAAGCGCCTTGCCGAGAGCCTCGGTGAAGTTGCGGCCGATGGCCATAGCCTCGCCGACCGACTTCATGTGCGTGGTCAGGGTGTCGTCGGCGGCCGGGAACTTCTCGAAGGCGAATCGCGGCACCTTGACCACGACGTAGTCCAGTGTCGGCTCGAAGCTGGCTGGTGTTTCAGCTGTGATGTCGTTCGGGATCTCGCCCAGCGTGTAGCCGATGGCGACCTTGGCGGCGATCTTCGCAATCGGGAAGCCGGTGGCCTTCGACGCAAGCGCCGACGACCGCGACACCCGCGGGTTCATCTCGATGACGACGACACGGCCATCGTCCGGGTTCACCGCGAACTGGATGTTGCAGCCGCCGGTGTCGACGCCGACCTCGCGGATGACGCCGATCGCGATATTGCGCAGGCGTTGGTACTCGACGTCGGTCAGGGTCATGGCCGGCGCGACGGTGATCGAGTCGCCAGTGTGGACACCCATCGGGTCGAAGTTCTCGATCGAGCAGACGATCACGACGTTGTCCGCACGGTCGCGCATGACCTCGAGCTCGTACTCCTTCCAGCCGAGGATCGACTCCTCCAGGAGCACCTCAGTGGTGGGACTGAGCGCGAGGCCCGAGCCGGCGATGCGGCGCAGGTCGTCCTCGTCGTAGGCCAGGCCCGAACCGCTGCCGCCCATCGTGTAGCTCGGGCGCACCACGACGGGGAAGCCACCCAATTCGTCCAGCGCGGCGAAGCACTCGTCAAGGGTGTGGCAGATGGCTGACTTCGCCACCTCAGCGTCCCATTCGGCCGGCAGTGCCTCAACGATGCGCTTGAAGGACTCCCGGTTCTCGCCCTTCTCGATCGCCTCGATGGATGCGCCGATGAGCTCGACGCCGTACTTCTCGAGGACCCCCGCGGCGTCGAGCGCGATCGCGGTGTTGAGCGCGGTCTGGCCGCCGAGCGTCGCCAGGAGCGCATCGGGTCGCTCCTTGGCGATGACCATCTCGACGAACTCGGGCGTGATCGGCTCGACGTACGTCGCGTCGGCGAACTCCGGGTCGGTCATGATCGTCGCCGGGTTCGAGTTGACCAGGACGACGCGGATCCCCTCTTCCCGCAGGACGCGGCAGGCCTGCGTGCCCGAGTAGTCGAACTCGCAGGCTTGGCCGATGACGATGGGGCCGGAACCGATGACCAGTACCGAACTGATGTCTTCACGCTTGGGCATTCGACTCCAAAAGTTCTACGAAGCGGTCGAATAGGTAGGCGGCGTCGTGCGGACCGGCGGCGGCCTCAGGGTGGTACTGGACGCTGAAGCCCGGTTGCTCCAACAGCGCAAGGCCTTCGACGCAGTTGTCGTTGAGGTTGACGTGGGTGACGCGCGCTGCGCCGAACGGTGTGTCGAAGGTGCCGGTGATGGGCGCGTCGACGGCGAAGCCGTGGTTGTGGGCGGTGACCTCAACCTTGCCGGTGGTCAAGTCCTGGACCGGCTGGTTGATGCCCCGGTGGCCGTAGCCCAATTTGTAGGTGCCGCGGTCGAGTGCACGGCCGAAGATCTGGTTGCCCAGGCAGATCCCAAAGAACGGGATCTTGCGCTCGAGCACACCCTTCAACAGCGCGACCTCATGGTCCGCAGTACCGGGGTCACCCGGGCCGTTCGAGAGGAAAACGCCGTCCGGCGAGCCTCCGATTCCCGGTACCGCCAGGACATCGTCGAGTGTGGAGGTCGACGGCAGCACGTGCACCTCGATGCCGCGTTCGGCCATCAGTCTGGGCGTCATGCCCTTGATACCGAGATCGAGAGCAGCCACGGTGAAGCGCTTCTGGCCCTGCGCCGGGACGACGTATGTCTCGGGCGTGGTGACGTCGGCCAGGAAGTTGGAGCCGGTCATCGTCGGTGCGGCATTGACGGCGGCCGCCAGGTCGTCGACCGACCGGCCCTCCGACGAGACAGCCGCGCGCATCGTGCCGCGTTCTCGCAGGTGCCGCGTCAGCGCCCGGGTGTCGATGCCGCTGATCCCGACGATGCCGTTGTCGGCCAGCAGGTTGTCCAGGCTGCGGTTCGAGCGCCAGTTGCTTCGGACCCGCGACGGATCGCGGACGACGTAGCCGTCGACCCAGACCCGGCGCGATTCGAAGTCCTCGTCGTTGACGCCGGTGTTGCCGATGTGGGGCGCGGTCTGGACCACGATCTGCCCGCGGTATGACGGGTCGGTGAGCGTCTCCTGGTAACCCGTCATCCCGGTGGCGAAGACGATCTCGGCGATTGTCGTGCCGGCGGCACCGTACGACTCACCATGGAACGTTCGGCCGTCTTCCAGCACGAGAACCGCAGGATGACTCGGCTCAGCCATGTGTCGCCTTTCCCCTCAGGAATGTTGCGACCACGCGTCCAGGAAGCTTGAGCCCGGCGTAGGGCGTATTGCGTGACAGCGATGCGACGTCGGCCGGATCGACGACCCAGGTGGCCGCGGGGTCATACAAGACGACATTGGCCGGCTCGCCTGCGGCCAACGGGCGGCCATGGTCGGCAACACGTCCGATCTCGGCCGGCTTCGACGACATCCGGTCCGCCAACTGCGCCCAGGTCAGCCGGCCGGAGTCGACCATCGTCTGCTGGACGATGGACAGGGCCGTCTCCAGCCCGAGCATCCCGAACGCCGCTGCATCCCACTCGCACTCCTTGTCCTCCATGGGGTGCGGGGCATGGTCGGTGGCGACGATGTCGATCGTCCCGTCGGCCAGGCCCTCTCGGACGGCTTCGACGTCGTCAGCCGAGCGCAGCGGCGGGTTCACCTTGTAGATCGGGTCGTAAGTGCGCACCAGGTCGTCGGTGAGCAGGAGATGGTGCGGCGTGACCTCGGCGGTGACGTTGATTCCGCGACCCTTGGCCCACCGGACGATCTCGACCGAGCCGCGGGTCGACAGGTGGCAGACATGCAGTCGGGAACCGACATGGTCGGCCAGCAGCACGTCGCGTGCGATGACCGCCTCCTCGGCGACGGCGGGCCAGCCGGTCAGACCGAGTTCGCCCGACAGCTGGCCTTCGTTCATCTGCGCGCCTTCGGTGAGCCGCGGCTCCTGTGCGTGTTGCGCGACCACGCCGTCGAACGCTTTCACGTATTCGAGCGCCCGGCGCATCAGCACGGCATCGGAGACGCACTTGCCGTCGTCGGAAAAGACCCGAACGCGTGCCACGGAGTCGGCCATGGCGCCGAGTTCGGCCAGCCGCTCCCCCGCCAGTCCGACCGTGACCGCGCCGACCGGCTGGACGTCGCAGTAGCCGGCCTCCCGACCGAGCCGCCAGACCTGCTCGACGACGCCGGCGGTGTCGGCCACGGGATCGGTGTTGGCCATCGCATGGACGCAGGTGTACCCGCCCTTGGCGGCCGCCATGCTGCCCGTACGCACTGTTTCGGCGTCCTCGCGGCCCGGTTCGCGCAGGTGGGTGTGCAGATCGACAAGGCCGGGTAGCGCGATCAGGCCGTCCGCGTCGATGGTCGTGTCGGCGTTGAGCCCCACGCCGATGTCGGCGATGCGCCCGTCCTCGATGAGGATGTCAGCCACCCGCTCGCCGACCAGGTTGGCGTTCTTGAGAACGGTCGTGGTCACTCGTCTTCCCCAGTTTCGTTCGCGTCTTGGGCTCCGCCGAGCAGCAGGTACAGGACGGCCATGCGGACGGCCACACCGTTCGTCACCTGCTCGACGATCACCGAACGTACGGAGTCAGCGACATCGGCGCTGATCTCCATACCGCGGTTCATCGGGCCGGGGTGCATGACAATCGCGTGCTCGGGCATGCGCTTCATCCGTGCCTCGTCGAGGCCGTAGCGCCGGCTGTACTCGCGCGCGCTCGGGAAGTAGGACGCGTTCATCCGCTCCCGCTGGACCCGCAGCATCATGACGGCGTCGGACTTCTCGACAGCGGTGTCGAGGTCGTAGGACGTCGTGACCGGCCAGTTCTCGACGCCTACCGGCAGCAGAGTCGGTGGGGCCACCAACGTGACGTCGGCGCCGAGCGTGTCGAGCAGCAGCGCGTTGGAGCGGGCCACCCGGCTGTGCAAGACGTCGCCGACGATCGTGATCTTGCGGCCAGCCAGCTCGCCGAGATGCCGGCGCATTGTGAACGCATCGAGGAGCGCCTGTGTCGGATGCTCATGCATCCCGTCGCCGGCGTTGATGACGGCGCCGCTACTCCACTCCGCATGCGCCAATCGGTAGGGCGCGCCACTGGCGTGATGCCGGATCACCACGGCGTCTGCGCCCATCGCCTGCAGGGTCATCGCGGTGTCCTTGAGGCTCTCGCCCTTGGACACGCTCGATCCTTTGGCCGAGAAGTTGATGACGTCGGCGCTGAGCCGCTTGGCGGCCGCCTCGAACGAGATACGGGTGCGGGTGGAGTCCTCGAAGAACAGGTTGACGACGGTCCGGCCGCGCAGGGTCGGCAGCTTCTTGATCGGGCGCTGGGCGACCGCCAGCAGCTCGTCAGCGGTGTCGAGGATGCGAAGCGCGTCGTCGCGACTCAGGTCGCCGGTGCTCAACAGGTGCTTCATTCAGCCGCACCGCCCACGATCGTCACGCCGTCGGCGTCGTCGGTCTCGGCAAGTCGCACTCGCACCTTTTCGGTGAGCGACGTCGGCAGGTTCTTGCCAACGAAGTCGGCGCGGATCGGCAGCTCGCGGTGTCCGCGATCGACGAGTACTGCCAGTTGGACCGCGCGCGGACGGCCGACATCGTTGAGCGCATCGAGTGCGGCACGGATCGTGCGCCCGGAGAACAGGACGTCGTCGATGAGCACCACGACCTTGTCGTCGACATCGTCCGGGATGTCGGTGTGCTCAAGTGACCGCGCGGGCCGCAGGCGTAGATCGTCGCGATACATCGTGGCGTCGAGTGCGCCGGCAGTGATCGTGCGTCCCTCGACCTCGCTCATCCGCTTGGCGATCCGGTGGGCCAGATGCACGCCGCGCGTCGGGATGCCGAGCAGCAGCAGATCGGCCGATCCGCGATTCCGCTCCAGGATCTCGTGCGTGATGCGGGTCAACGCCCGGGTGATGTCGGGGCCGTCTAGAACAGTCCGGGAAGGACCGGAGGCACCGCTGGCTGTCTCACCAAGGTTGGGGGGCGCTTTGTCCGTTGCCTTGTCGGCAGACTCAGCCATCCCGACCTCCTTCTCCGCCTCACGGGACGGCCGTTAAAGGATGTCGATTGCTTGACGGCAAGGGTAGCAGGCAGGCCGGTGCGCGACGGCTACCGGTCGGGCGAGGTGGCAAGCAGTTCAGGCTGCTGGCAGTACCAGTCGTAGGTCTCTTTGATGCCGGTCGCCAGGTCGATGCTCGACTCGAATCCCAGCGCCTGGAGACGCGAGACATCCAGCAACTTGCGTGGTGTGCCGTCCGGCTTGGAATGGTCGTACTCGATCCGGCCATCCCAGCCGACCACGTCTGCGACCAGCTGCGCCAGCTCTCCGATGGGGATGTCGATTCCAGTGCCGACATTGATGGGCTCGGGGTCGGAGTAGGTGTCAAGCAGGAAGAGGCAGGCGCGGGCGAGGTCGTCAACGTGCATGAACTCGCGCAGCGGCCGACCGGTTCCCCAGATCGTCAATGTCTCGGCGCCGGTGGCCTTGGCCTCGTGCGCGCGCCGGATCAATGCCGGCAGAACATGCGAGCTGGTCAGGTCGAAGTTGTCATTGGGACCGTAGAGATTCGTCGGCATCGCCGAGATGTAGTCGAGACCGTACTCTCGGCGGAGGGCCTGGACGTGCAGAATGCCGGCGATCTTTGCAATTGCGTACGCGTCGTTGGTCGGCTCCAGCGGCCCCGTCATCAACGAGTCCTCGCGGATGGGTTGCTCGGCGAACTTCGGGTAGATGCAGCTTGAGCCGAGGAAGAGCAGCCGCTCGACGCCGTACTTCTGGGCCGCGTCAAGGACGTTGACCTGAACGCGCAGGTTGTCCGAGATGAACTCTGCCGGGAAGGTCGAGTTGGCCATGATCCCACCGACCCGAGCGGCGGCCATCACGACGACTTGAGGACGCTCGGCCTCGAAGAAGGCCATTGTCGCTCCCTGGTCACAGAGGTCCAGCTCAGACGACGTGCGGCCGATCAGGTCGGTGAATCCGGCTGCCTCGGCGGCGCGCCAGACAGCCGATCCGACCAGACCCCGGTGCCCCGCAATGTAGAACCGCGATCCCTTGTCGATCTCACCGGTCACACTCGTCTCCCTCGATGATGGTGCAGGCACTCCCGCAAAGATACCTGCGGATCCTGACGTTCACTCCGGATAGCCAAGAGATTCTCGATACGACCTTCCACCCCCTTGAAGCCGAGGGTCGCCGCCTTCGCTCCGATTCCGGAGGCTGAGCTCGGCGACCTCGTGCTCATTGGCAAGGACGTGTTCGAGCTCAGCTGACCAGCGGCGTCACCACGCGGGCGATCCGGCTGGGCCGTCCAGTGATGCGCTCCTCGGCGTCGGCGAGCCTCATGGCACGCAGGCCCGCATTGATGCCCAGCCACCGGGCCGGCTCCGGTTCCCATTGCGGCGAGCGATGTCCCACCCACGGCAGTGCGGTCAGATCCGTCTCCGCGCCGAGAACCAGATCGCGCAGCGTTCGACCGGCGAGGTTCGTCGTGCTCACGCCGTCCCCGACATAACCGCCGGCCCACCCCAGGCCAGATTTGCGGTCGAACCCGACTGATGCACACCAGTCCCGCGGCACGCCCAGGACGCCGCCCCAGGTGTGGGTCGTCTCGACGCCGCGAAGGACCGGGAACATCTCGACCAGCGTGCGTTCCAGCATGGCGAACACCCGCGGCTCCTGGTCGAAGTCCGGCCGGATCCGCGAACCGAGGTGGTACGGCGCACCTCGTCCGCCGAACACCAGCCGGTCGTCGGCCGTGCGCTGGCCGTACGCGACGACGTGACGGTGATCGGCGAACGTCTCGCGGTGCACGAGCCCGATTTCGTTCCACGCCTCAGCCGGAAGCGGCGCAGTGGCCATGACCAGCGAATACACCGGTGCGACTGTTCGTCGCTGGCCCGGCAAGCCACTGGTGTAGCCCTCCGTTGCCCGCAGGACGATGTCGGCCTGCAGCGTCCCGCGCTCGGTTGCGACCGCTCCCGGCTGGATCCTCGTCGCACGCGTTCCGTGGAAGATCTCAACGCCCAGCCGCTCACAGGTTGCCGCCAAACCGTGGACCAGACGGGCCGGATGGATGGCGGCACAGTCCGGCGTGTACGTCGCCCCCATGGTCCCTGTCGCATTCAGCCGAGCCACCGCCTCGTCGCGGCCGAGCAGCTGCAGGTCGGACCGGCCCCAGCCGATCGCGTCCTCGTAGGCAGCCTGCGCGCGGGCCCACTGGGCCGGCGACCGCGCCGCGATGACCGTGCCGCCCTTGGCGAACCCGCAGTCGATGCCCTCGGCCTGCACCACCCGTCCGATCTCATCGATGGTTGCCCGCATCGCGCCGGCCTGCGCAAGCGCTGCCGAGCGGGACGAGCCCGGCAGCCCGGATAAGCTCTGCAGTGACGCCGGAAAAAGGGCGGAACACCAGCCGCCGTTCCGTCCGGACGCACCAAAGCCGACATGCTCGGCGTCGATGACGACGATCTCGGCGTCAGAGGCCAGCGCGAGGTAGTACGCCGCCCACAGCCCGGTGTAGCCGGCACCGACGATCGCGACATCACATCGGTGATCGCCCACCAGCTCTGGCCGGTCGGCCGGCGGCGCCTGGTCGAGCCACAGCGAACGCACTCGGGCGCTCAGCGCACACCCCAAGAGTACGTCTGCTTGCGTAGCTTCAGGTACATGAAGGTCTCGGTCGTCTCCACACCCTCGATCGACCGGATCCCGTTCGAGATGAGGTCGAGGAGCGCATCGTCGCTCTCGCAGACCGCCTCCACCAAGAGGTCGAACGTGCCCGCGGTCATGACGACGTAGTCGACGTGCTCGAGCGCAGCGATGGCGTCGGCAACCGGTTCGAGCGGACCGTGGACCCGGATGCCGATCATCGCCTGGCGGGCGAACCCCAACTGCAGCGGATCGGTGATCGCCACGATCTCCATCACGCCGGACTCGATGAGGCGCTGGACCCGCTGCCGCACCGCGGCCTCGGACAGGCCCACCTCCTTGCCGATGGAGGCATAGGCGCGGCGGCCGTCCCGCTGCAGAAGTTCGATGATCTGCTTGGACACGTCGTCGAGTTGGGCGGGCGCTTTGGTCACTCGCCCATGGTGGCACTGGTCCTGCGGCAACGAAAGTCCATCTAGATGGATTTCGTTGCGATCGCGTAAATTGACGACGAAATCCCTTGTCGTGCCCCACGGTGCGTGCCAGTATCCGACGTGTCAGATGTCGCACCGGGAAAGGGTTTCCGATGACAGGACCGGCCGACCAGGTTGCCGCCGACGTGGCACGACAGCTCGCTCCCCTGAGGCAGCGCGGACTGACCCGACGCACCCTCATGCGCTCCGCTGGAATCTCGGCCCTGGCGGTCGGCTCTGGCGGGCTCCTGGCCGCATGTGGCACTGCCGGTACCAAGCAGACCGATTGCGAGAGCACCGATCTCAGCAAGACCCAGAAGGTCGTCAACTTCTCCAACTGGCCTGAGTACATCGACGTCGACGACTCCGGCAAGCACATGCCCACCCTCGAGGCATTCGAGAAGAAGACCGGCATTGACGTCCACTACACCTCCGACGTGAACGACAACAACCAGTTCTTCGCCAAGGTGCGGAACCAGCTCGGAGCGTGCGAAGCGACGGGCCGCGACATCTTCGTCCTGACCGATTGGATGGCCGCGCGGGTCGTCGGACTCGGTTGGACTCAGGAACTCGATGCGGCCAACATGCCCAACGTCTACGCGAACATGCAGAGTCGGTTGAAGGCAGCACCCTGGGACCCCGGCCGCAAGCACTCCGTGCCGTGGCAGAGCGGACTGACCGGGATCGCTTACAACGCCAAGTACACCGCGGCGATCAGCAGTTTCGAAGAGCTGGTCACCCGGAAGGACCTCAAGGGCAAGATCAGCCTCCTCACCGAGATGCCGGACACGATGGGCTTCATGCTCAGGCTCGTGGGCGCAGACCCGGCGAAGTACAGCGAAGACGAGTGGGGCAAGGCCACCGACCGGCTCAAGGAGGTCGTGGCGTCCGGCCAGGTACGCCGCTTCACCGGCAACGACTACGTCCAGGCCCTCAACAAGGGCGACCTGGTGGCCTGCGAAGCATGGTCCGGCGACGTGCTCGCGATGCAGGCGGACAACCCTGACATCAAGTTCGTGACACCCACCGAGGGCTTGTCGCTGTGGAGCGACAACATGATGGTGCCCAACAAGGCGAGCCACCGGGCGAACGCTGAGATGCTGATGAACTACTACTACGACCCCGAGATCGCGGCTCGGCTGGCGGCGTGGGTCAACTACATCTGCCCGGTCAAGGGCGCACAGGAGGCGATGAAGAAGATCGACCCGTCGCTCGTCGACAGCCAGCTGATCTTCCCCGACGCGGCCATGTTCGCGAAGACGTTCGCGTTCACGACGAAGAACGAGAAGGTTCGCGAGCGCTACAACAAGGAGTTCAACCAGGTGATTGGGGCGTGACCGAAGCCAGCAGCGAATTGGTCATCGCCGGCGTCACGAAGCAGTTTGGTGACTTCATCGCCGTCGACGGCCTGTCTCTCACCGTTCCGGAGGGGGCGTTCTTCGCTCTGCTCGGGCCCTCCGGCTGCGGCAAGACCACGACCTTGCGCATGGTGGCGGGGCTCGAGACGCCCACGTCCGGTTCGATTCGGCTCGGCGCTCTCGACATCACCGAGCTCAAGCCCTACCGCCGACCGGTCAACACCGTGTTCCAGAGCTATGCGCTCTTCCCGCACCTGACGATCTTCGAGAACGTGGCGTTCGGCTTGCGGCGCACCGGCGCCAAGGAGGTCAAGACCAGGGTCGACGACATCCTCGAGCTGGTCGAGCTCGGCCAGTTCGCCACCCGGCGGCCCCAGCAGCTGTCCGGCGGACAGCAGCAGCGCGTCGCCTTGGCCCGGGCCCTGATCAACCGGCCGAAGGTCCTCCTCCTGGATGAGCCGCTCGGAGCGCTCGACCTCAAGCTACGCAGGCAGATGCAGATCGAGATCAAGCGCATCCAGACCGAGGTTGGCATCACGTTCATCCATGTCACGCATGACCAGGAAGAAGCCATGACCATGGCCGACACCATTGCGGTCATGAACCAGGGCGTGATCGAGCAGATGGGCGCGCCAGAGGACCTGTATGAGCTTCCCCGCACGACCTTCGTCTCGAACTTTCTCGGCCAGTCCAATCTGATTCGCGGCTCCGTCACGCGTGACAACGGCACCGACCTCGTCGTCGGCGTGAAGGGTACGGCGCTCGACGCCTTGGGCAGCCGGTGCGCCTCGCGAGACGGCGAGGTGTGGGTGGGCATCCGGCCGGAGAAAGTACAGCTGATTGCGGCCGGAGGCCCCGGCCCGGGCGGCGATGTCGCACCCGTCAACGTCCTTCCTGGCGGAACCGTCACGGACGTCTCGTTCATCGGCGTCAGCACGCAGTATCTGGTCCGCATGCCGTGGGGCCAGGAACTGGCGGTCTTCGAGCAGAACACCGGCACGCACGGCGTCTTCAAGCCCGGCGACGCCGTCGACCTGCAGTGGCGACCCGAGCACACCTTCCTGTTGGACGCCTCCCAGGACGCCATGGCCGGGGCCGAACTGGAGGACGCTCCAGCGTGAGCGGGCCCCATGGATAGACGGAACGGAGTCACCGGCTATCTGCTGCTGGCGCCGGCCGCGCTCTGGCTCGCGGCCTTCTTCGTCGTTCCGCTGTTCACGCTCGTGAGCACGTCGTTGTATGACCCGGCCGGATCGCTCGAGACCGGCTACGCCCTGAGTCTCAACCCGCGGAACTACGCAACCGTCCTCGCGGACTACACACCGATCCTCATCCGGTCGACGCTGTACGCGCTGGCAGCGACGGCGTCCTGCGTCGTTCTCGGCTACCCACTGGCCTACGCCATCGCCTTCAAAGCCGGTCGATGGAAGAACCTCATGCTGGTGGCCGTCATCGCGCCTTTCTTCACCTCGTTCCTCATCCGGACCCTCTCCTGGCAGGTGCTACTCGGGGATCACGCATGGATCGCCGACTCGCTGCGCACGCTCCACCTGCTGGGACCCGATGGTCACCTGCTGGCGACGCCGCTGGCCGTCATCACCGGCCTGACGTACAACTTCCTGCCGTTCATGGTGCTCCCCCTGTACGCGTCGCTGGAGAAGATCGACGGTCGGCTGCACGAAGCAGGCGCAGACCTCTACGCGTCGCCGCTGACCACATTCCGCACGGTGACGGTCCCCCTGTCTATGCCGGGCCTGGTCGCCGGCACCCTGCTGACGTTCATCCCGGCAGCCGGCGACTACATCAACGCCGAGCTGCTGGGCAACCCGGGAACGCAGATGGTCGGCAACGTCATCCAGCACCTGTTCGACGGCGGCTCGTATCCCGAGGCGTCGGCACTGTCGGTGATCCTCATGGCCGCCATCGTGGCGATGGTGCTGGTCTACATCCGGCGAGCCGGGACCGAGGAGCTGCTGTGACCGGCTACCTGCGGCGAAACGCCGTGCTGATCGCCGGCTTCGGCGTCCTGCTCTACATGTTCCTGCCGATCTTCGTGGTCGTGCTGATGTCCTTCAACGATCCGGCCTCGCGCAACAGCTACAGCTTCGACGGCTTCACGATGCACAACTGGCTGCGTCCATGCGAGCCCTACGGCATGTGCAAGGCCGTCGGACTGTCGATCCGGATCGGCGTGTTCGCGACGCTCGGAGCGACACTGCTGGGTTCGCTTATGGCGTTCGCCTTCGCACGCCACCGGTTTCGCGGGCGCTCGGCGGCCAACGTGGGCACCTTCCTGCCGATGGCATCGCCCGAAATCGTCATGGGCTCGTCGCTGCTGGCCCTGTTCGTCAACGTCGGCATGGGCGGGTCACTGGGGTTCTGGACCATCCTCATCGCGCACATCACGTTCTGCATCAGCTTCGTCGTTGTCACGGTCAAGGCCCGCCTCGCCGGGTTGGATCCATCACTGGAGCAGGCAGCGATGGACCTGTACGCCAACGAGTGGCAGACGTTCCGCCGCGTGACGCTGCCGCTGGTGTTCCCCGGCATCCTGTCCGCGGCTTTGCTGAGCTTCTCGCTGTCGTTCGACGACTTCATCATCACGAACCTGAACGCCGGTCAGTCCCAGACGTTCCCAATGTTCGTCTGGGGCGCAGCCCAACGCGGCATCCCGCCGCAGATAAACGTCGTCGGCACGGTTATGTTCGTGCTCGCCCTGGCACTCGTCGTCCTCGGCGACTTAAATGGCCGCCGGCTCGAACGTCGGCGGGCCTAAAGCAGCGCGTATGCCTTGTCGAGCACAGTGCGCAGGATCTGCTCGATCTCGTCGAAGTGCGACTGGTCACAGATCAACGGCGGTGCGATCTGCACGACGGGGTCGCCGCGGTCGTCGGCACGGCAGTACAGCCCTTCGGCGAACAGCTGCTTCGAGACGAAGCCGTACAGGAGGCGCTCGCACTCCTCGTCCGTGAACGTCTCCTTGGTGACCTTGTCCTTCACCAACTCGATCCCGTAGAAGTACCCGGCACCGCGAACGTCGCCGACGATGGGCAGGTCGAGCAGCCTGTCGAGTGTGGCCTTGAACGCGGCCTCGTTCCCCAGGACCTTCTCGTTCAGGCCCTCCCGCTCGAAGATGTCCAAGTTGGCCATGGCGACCGCAGTCGAGACCGGATGCCCGCCGAAGGTGTAGCCGTGGGCGAACCATTCACCGGGTTGCTGGAACGGCTCCATGAGCCGATCCGAGGCGATCATCGCACCCAAGGGTGCGTATCCGGAGGTCAATCCCTTGGCGCACGTGATGATGTCGGGCTGGTAGCCGAACCGCTCCGCGCCGAACATGTGTCCGAGCCTGCCAAACGCACAGATGACCTCGTCACTGACCAGCAGAACGTCATACTCGTCGCAGATCTCGCGCACCCGCTCGAAGTAGCCCGGCGGCGGGGGGAAGCAGCCGCCGGCGTTCTGGACCGGTTCGAGGAACACGGCGGCCACGGAGTCCGGTCCTTCGTCCTCGATGGCCACCGCAATCTGGTCAGCCGCCCACCGTCCGAACGCCACCGGGTCATCGCCATGGATCGGCGCCCGGTAGAAGTTGGTGTTCGGCACCCGGAATGTCGACGGGACCAGCGGTTCGAACTGCTGCTTCAACGGTGGCAGCCCGGTGATTGACAGCGCGCCATGGGTCGTGCCGTGGTAGGCGATCGAACGGCTCAGAACCTTGTGCTTCATCGGCTTGCCGGTGAGCTTGAAGTAGTTCTTGGCCAGCTTCCATGCCGACTCCACGGACTCGCCGCCGCCGGTGCTGAAGAAGACCCGGTTCAGGTCGCCGGGTGCGTAGCCGGCCACCCGTTCCGCGAGCTGAATCGCGTTCGGGTGGCCGTAAGACCAGATGGGCATGTACGCGAGCTCCCGGGCCTGCCGGGCCATAGCCTCGGCAAGTTCCTCACGTCCGTGCCCCACCTGCGAAACGAACAACCCGGACAAGCCGTCGAGATAGCGTCGTCCCTCAGCGTCCCAGATGTAGGCGCCCTCACCCTTGACGATGATCGGCACATCGTGGTCGTTGAATGATGCCTGGCGGGTGAAGTGCATCCACAGGTGGTCGCGCGCGGCCTGCTGGAGATGGTCGTACTCGGGGTGTCGCTCCATACCCTTGATGGTGCCCGAGCAAGCACGTCCAGATCAAGTGATTTCGTTGTGTGATTTGCATTTAACACATGAAAGCAACGCAATTTGCGTCCAACACCTACCGATTTCGTCGTGCCCTCGCTAGGGTGACGTCATGGCTGACCTGACCTTCAAGAACGTCATCAACGGCGAACTCGTGGACGCGGCCGACGGTGCCCGCTACGACGTCATTGATCCCAGCACCGGCGAGGTCTACGCGACGGCCCCGCACTCCGGCGCCGAGGATGTCGACCGGGCCTACCGGGCGGCAGCCGCTGCCTTCGAGGCCTGGGGAGAGACCACGCCGGCAGAACGCCAGCTCGCCCTGCTGAAGATCGCAGACGCCCTCGAGGCGCGGTCGGCCGAGTTCGTCCGGGTGGAGTCACAGGACACCGGCAAGCCATTGGGCTTCACCGAGTCCGACGAACTGCCGCCGGCGATCGACCAACTCCGGTTCTTCGCCGGCGCCGCACGCGTTCTCGAGGGCCGCTCAGCCGGCGAGTACCTGAAGGACCACACCTCGATGATCCGGCGGGAGCCGATCGGCGTGGTCGGTCAGGTGACCCCGTGGAACTACCCGCTGATGATGATGATCTGGAAGATCGGGCCGGCTTTGGCCGCCGGCAACACGTTGGTACTCAAGCCGTCCGACACGACCCCGGCGTCCTCGACCTTGCTGGCCGAACTGTGCCAGGAGTTCCTGCCGCCGGGAGTTCTCAATGTCGTGACGGGTGACCGTGACACCGGCCGTGCCTTGGTCGAGCACCCGACGCCGCAGCTGGTCGCCATCACCGGTTCGGTCCGGGCAGGGATGGAGGTCGCCGGATCGGCGGCAGCCCTGCTCAAGCGGTCGCATCTCGAGCTCGGTGGCAAGGCGCCGGTCATCGTTTTCGACGATGCCGACATCGAGGCTGCCGCCGAAGGCATCGCCGGTGCCGGATACTTCAATGCCGGTCAGGACTGCACCGCTGCCACGCGCGTCCTCGCCGGCCCGGGCGTGCACGATGACTTCGTGTCCGCGCTGGTCGAGCAGGCCCGCGCCACCAAGACCGGCATGCCGGACGACCCGGACGTGTTGTACGGACCACTGAACAACGAGAACCAGCTGACCCGGGTGGCCGGGATGGTGGACCGCCTGCCCGATCACGCACGGGTCGAAGTTGGCGGAGACAGGCAGGGCGACCGTGGCTTCTTCTATGTCCCCACCGTCCTCAGCGGACTTCATCAGGACGACGAGCAGATTCAGGACGAGATCTTCGGACCGGTCATCACGGTCCAGCGGTTCACCGATGAGTCAGAGGCGCTGCGCTGGGCCAACGGCGTCAAGTACGGCCTGGCGTCCAGCGTGTGGACCAAGGACCATGGGCGGGCAATGCGGATGGCCAAGCGGCTCGACTTCGGCGCGGTCTGGATCAACACGCACATCCCCATCGTCGCCGAGATGCCGCACGGTGGGTTTAAGCACAGTGGCTACGGCAAGGACCTGTCGATGTATGGGCTGGAGGACTACACCCGGATCAAGCACGTGATGTCCTACATCGGGGAGTGAGCGCCTAGAAATCGAAGCCGAGACCCAGCCGGTCGAGCAGCCGCAGCCAGAGGTTGCGTCGCCCGCCCCGTCGGTCCGCCCGCGCCATCGACCACCGGGTCGCCTGGATTCCGACGTAGGCGATCGGCTCCGGCGGGAAAGGCAGCGGCTTCGAGCGGACGAAGTCGGACTCGGTCCGCTCAGTGCGCTCCCCGGCGAGCAGGTCGAGCATGACATTGGCGCCGAATCGGCTCGCGCCGACGCCGAGCCCGGTGTAGCCGAGCGCATACGCGACCTGGCCGTTGTGGGCGGTGCCGAAACTGGCGCAGAACCGGGTCGAGGTATCGATGACGCCGCCCCAGCGGTGCGAAAAGCGTAGACCCGCCAGCTGGGGAAAGGTCGTGAAGAAGTTGCGGGCGAGGACGTCGAAGGTTTGCGGACGCTGGTCGAGGTCCGCGCGGATGGGGCCGCCGTAGTGGTACACCGCGTCCCAGCCACCCCAGAGCATCCGGTTGTCCGCCGTGAGCCGGTAGTAGTGAAACTGGTTGCCTGCGTCGCTGACGCCCTGCCGGTGCCGCCACCCGATCGAGGCCAGCTGCTCATCCGACAGCGGTTCGGTCATCAGCACGTGGTCGTAGACGGGCACCGTCGTCCACCGCAGCCGACGAAGCAGCGGACGAAAGGCGTTCGTCCCGAGCGCCACCCGAGCGGCCCGCACACTGCCGTGGTCGGTTCGCACCGAGATCGCTCCGCGATCACGCTGCAACGCCCGGGCCGGCGTGTGCTCGACGATTCGCACCCCGAGCCGTTCGGCGGCGTCGGCCAGACCCCACGCCAGGCGGGCTGGGTCGAGCGTCGCGCAGCCGTCACGGTTCCATACGCCGGCCAGGTAGGTCGGTGAGTCGATCTCAGCGCGGATGGCATCGCGGTCGAGGAACTCCCCATCGGCCTCGTGCAGCTCGGCGATCTGGTGCGGGCGCGTTGCGACGACGAGCTCACCGGTGCGTTCGAAGTCGCAGGCGATGCCGTACCGCGCGACCGTCGCTTCGATCTCGTCCAGGTTCTGCAGGCCCCACGCCTGGAGTCGGTCGATTTCCGCGCCGAACCGTGACCGTCCGTTCGCCTCGCCATGCGTCAGGCTGGCGTCGCAGAACCCTCCGTTGCGCCCCGAGGCGGCCCAGGCGAGGCGTCCCGCCTCGATGAGGACAACGTCGCGATTCGGGTCCCGTTCCTTGGCCATCAGCGCCGTCCAGAGTCCCGAGTAGCCACCACCGACGACGGCGAGGTCGCATCGGGTGTCACCGGCCAGCGCCGGCCGCGGAGCCGGCCGCTCCGGCCGTTCGAGCCAGAAGACCGCCGGCTTCGCGTCGGCCCAGGCCGCCGTAACCGTGCCCGCGGCGGTCATCGCGTTTGCGGGAAGCCCAGGTCGACAGTCGAGGTCGCCGGGTCGGGCCATCGAGACGTGACGACCTTGGCGCGGGTGTAGAAGTTGATCCCTTCGGGCCCGTACATGTGGGTGTCTCCGAACAGGGAGTCCTTCCACCCACCGAAGGAGTAGTAGGCCACCGGAACGGGGATGGGTACGTTGACGCCGACCATCCCGACCTCGACCTCTGCCTGGAACCGGTGTGCCGCACCGCCATCGCGGGTGAAGACGGCCGCGCCATTGGCATATCGGTTGGCGTTGATGAGCGCGAGACCCTCGTCGAAGCTGTCCACCCGCACGACGCCGAGGACCGGACCGAAGATCTCGTCGCGATAGCAGGTCATGTCAGCAGTGACGTCGTCCAACAGCGTGGGTCCGAGAAAGAAGCCATCGGCCGGCATCTGAGAGGCCCGGCCGTCGACGACTACGGCTGCGCCCTGCTGCTCCCCCGCGGCGACATACGACGCCACCTTGTCGCGGTGTTCGCCGGTGATCAGCGGACCCAGATCGGAGGCCGGGTCCGATCCGTCTCCGACCACCAGCTTGTCGACCCGCTGACGAATGGCCGCGACCAGCGGGTCGGCGATGTCGCCAACCGCGACCGCGACCGAGAGTGCCATGCAGCGCTCCCCCGCCGATCCGTATGCCGCGGACACGAGGGCATCAGCCGCCACGTCGACGTCGGCGTCGGGCAGCACGAGCGCATGGTTCTTGGCGCCACCAAGAGCCTGGACCCTCTTGCCGTGTGCCGTTCCGGTCGCGTAGATGTACCGCGCGATCGGGGTCGACCCAACGAAGCTCACGGCCGACACGTCGGGGTGGGCCAGCAGCGCGTCGACCGCCTCCTTGTCGCCGTGGATGACGGTAAAGACCCCGTCTGGTAGCCCCGCCTCCTGCCAGAGCCCAGCCAGGAAGAGCGCCGCCGACGGATCCTTCTCGCTCGGCTTGAGGATGAAGGCGTTGCCACACGCGATGGCGTTGGCGCACATCCACAGTGGGACCATAACGGGGAAGTTGAACGGCGTGATGCCTGCAACCACGCCGAGCGGCTGCCGGATGCTGTAGACGTCGACGCCGGTCGCCGCCTGTTCCGAGTAGCCGCCCTTGAGTAGCTGAGGCACACCGGCCGCGAACTCGACGTTCTCGAGACCGCGAGCGATCTCCCCCAGCGCGTCTGCGTGGACCTTTCCGTGTTCGGACGTGATGATGCGGGCCAGCTCGTCGCTGCGATCGCTGAGCAACTGCCGGAAGGCGAAAAGGATGTTGGCGCGCTGGGACAGCGACGATGCTCGCCACAGTTCAGCCGCGCGCGCGGCGGTGGCGACGGCGGTGCCGACGTCGTCGGCCGACGCGAGCGCGACGCTGGCCGTCACCTCGCCGGCGGCAGGGTTGTACACCGGCGAGGTCCGGTTGGACGTACCCGGCCACGGACGGCCGTCGAGCCAGTGATTGATCGTCACAGGATCTCCTCAACCGAGATGCTCGGCAGCCCGGTGGCCGCGCCGACGGCGGCATTGGTGAGCCGTCCGCCATGGGTGTTGATGCCGAGCGCGAGCGAACGATCGTCGCGGCAGGCCTGTGCCCAGCCTTTTTCGGCGAGGGCCATCAGGTAGGGCAGCGTCGCATTGGTGAGTGCGTAGGTCGATGTGTTAGGCACGGCACCCGGCATGTTCGCCACGCAGTAGAACGTCGAGCCGTGTACTGAGAACGTCGGGTCGGCGTGTGTCGTCGGATGCGTGTCCTCGAAGCACCCGCCCTGATCCACGGCGATGTCGACGAGCACCGAGCCCGGCTTCATGCGCGACACCAGCTCGTTGCTCACCAGTTTCGGCGCGGCGGCCCCCGGAATGAGCACCGCGCCGATCACCAGGTCGGCCTCGGTCACCTGCTGTTCGATCGCCAGCCGGGACGATGCAAGCCCGTGCACCCGGTTGCTGTAGCGCCAGAACGACATGCGGAGCTTGTCCAGGTCGGTGTCGAGCAGCGTCACGTCCGCGCCCATGCCGAGCGCGATGTTTGCCGCATTCTGGCCGGCGACCCCCGCTCCGAGGATGACGACCTTGGCATTTGCCACACCACCCACGCCTCCCATCAGGACACCGCGTCCGCCCTGGGCCTTCATCAGTGCATGCGCACCCACCTGCGGCGCCAGGCAGCCGGCCACTTCGGACATCGGATACAACAGCGGTAGTCCACCGGACGGCAGCTGGACCGTCTCGTACGCGATGCCGGTGGTTCCGGATGTCAGCAGCTCCTGGGTGAGCGTCTTGTCAGCGGCCAGGTGCAGGTAGGTGAACAGGACGAGGCCGTCCCGCAGCCGGTGGTACTCCTCGGCAATTGGTTCCTTGACCTTGAGCACGAGATCCGCGCTGCCCCAGACCTCATCGGCCGCATCCATCAGCTTCGCACCGGCAGCCGCGTACTCCCCGTCATCGATGGACGAGCCGACTCCAGCGCCAGATTCCACGAACACCTCGTGGCCATGCGCGACGAGCTCATGGACTCCGATCGGGGTGATGGCCACCCGGTACTCGTGAACCTTCACTTCCTTGGGAATGCCGACACGCATCTTCGCTCCTGTTGACCAGAGGACTCTAACGAATATTATTCGTTTTATGTCAGCACGCGCAATCCCCACCGCCGGAAAGGAGACGACCGCCAAGCGAGGTGCCGGACGCCCGCGCACCGCGGTGCTCTCCCGCGAGCGCATCGTCGAGGCAGCGCTGGACCTCATCGACGAGGTGGGTGCTGAGACGTTCTCCGTGAACCTGCTGGCGGCGCGACTTGGTGTTCGACCGTCGTCGCTGTACAACCACATCGCCGGCAAGGACGATCTTCTGGCCGCCGTCCAGGAAGTCATCACCGACGCCATCGACTCGACGATGTTCGAGACGCAGCCGTGGGCCAACGCCGTCGCCGGGTGGGCGCGCAGCTATCGCGAGGCCTTCATCGGACACCCACACGCAATCCCGCTGTTCGCCACCTCGCCGGTCGCCGGCGCTATCCGCACCATGGAGATGTACGAGCGAGTCGTGCACGGATTCGAACGGGCCGGGTGGCCGCTGCAGCGCATCATCCCGGCGATCGTCGCCTTGGAGTGCTTCATCCTCGGCTCGGCGATGGATGCCGTGGCCCCGCCGGACCTGTTCCATCCGGGCGACGCAGCAGAGCACGTGCCGACGCTTGCGGCGGCCTTCGCCGCGCAGGACCGCGGCAACGGCGCGCGCACCGAGTCCGACATCGCCTTCGAAACCGGGTTGGTCGCGATGATCAGGGGCTTGGCCGACCGGTAGGTCCGCCTCCGAGCGGCGACCAGCCCTACCCGGAAGTAACGGAACCTCCGCCTCCGTG
>DATLCL010000242.1:0-6472 GCA_035526415.1 Aeromicrobium sp. | reverse complement strand
CGGTCGTGACGTTGGCCGCCGTGGCGCTTGCCATCTTCGTCTGGTGGGCGGCCGGACCCATCCTCCTGCCACCCCTGGTCTGGATCGGCTCAGCCGTAGCGAGCGGGCTGCTGGTCGGACCGGTCCAGGGCTGGGTGCGCCCGGTCGCTCTGACGGTGATCCCCGCGATCGTCGCGGTCGCATACGTCGTCCACCGCGTGCGGTACGCCGCTCAGGTCCGCCGCGGAGCGGAGCTGAACGAGCGATTGCGCGACGTCGAGTTCGTCATCACCGGATCGCCGGGCCCCGATGTCCGGCTTCCCGTCGCCGAGCACTCGGAGGACGATCTGGCCCACCTCCGCTACGCACTGGACCTGGCACTCCAGCCGATCGACCGGTTCGACGGATTCAACCGCCTCGACCAGTTCCGTGAAGCCGCAACCCGCTACCAGCTCAACGCGCTCGGCTATGGCCTGTCGATGTCGCAGTTCACCCGCACACCGGCATTCACCGGCTACCTCGCGGCTGCGCAGCGCAATGCCATCGAGAAGATGCTCGACCGCAGGGTCTGGTCGTACTGGGCGTTGGAGAACGCCTGGGGCAACCTGCGGTTCGGCCGGGACCCGATCGCCAACAGCGACAACATCATGCTGACCGGCTTCTACGGCGTCATGGTGTCGTTGTACGAGTCGCTCAACGACGATCGCTACTCACGTCCGGGCGCCCTGACGTTCCGATGGGACGACGCCACCGCGTTCACCCACGACTACCCGGGTCTTGCGACGGCGGTGCACCGCAGCATGATGGCGGCGCCGTTCACGCTCTACCCGTGTGAGCCGAACTGGATCTACACGGTCTGCAACACCTTCGGCATGAACACGTTGCTCGGGCATGACCGGCTGCACGGCTCGAGCCTGTTCCCCGACCTCGAGGCGCGGCTCCGCGACTCCTACGAGCACGAGTTCCTGCGACCGGACGGACGCATCATCGGAGTCCGCAGCGAGAACTACGGAATGTCATGGAACTTCTGGTCCGGCAGCGCCGTCCAGCTGACCACCGCGTACTGGCTGCACGCGGCCTTGCCGGACATTGCCCACCGCACCTGGTGGCTCGTGCGGGACACCCTCGAGCAACGGCCGGACGGCAGCGCGGTCCTGCCGCGGTCCGTGGCCAATCGCATCGACCCGGGCAACTACCGGCTAGGCACGGAGGTGTACGGATTGGCCGCGACTCTCATGGCCGCGCGTGAGATGGGCGATGACGAGTGGGCCGACGCGGCACTCCAGAGCCTGGAGCGGCATGCCGAGTCCAGCCCGGCGACCGGGGCGCGTCGCTACGCCGGTGGCTCGGTCCTCGCCAACCTGTACGCCAACGTCGGCCGCTTCGGCCGGCACAGTGCAGTACGCGATCTGCTCGTCTTCGGCGCACCGGAGGCCTGGCAGCGCGGGCCGGTCCTCGCCGAGGCCGACTACCCGGACGTCCTCGTGGCGCGTGCAGTCACTGACGGCAGCGGACTCGACCTGGTGTTGCGGCCTGGCAACGGCGCGGTCCGCGCTCGATTGGGCTTAGCTTCGCTGTCACCCGGGCGGACGTACGACGTCCGTGGTGCAGTCGAGGCCGAAGTCGTCGCGTCGGCGTCTGGTGAAGCCGAACTCCACGTCGACCTCGGCGGTCGACGGGAAGTCGCCGTCGTCCCGCGTTGACGTCGAAGCAGCCTTACTGGTCGGCTACTGGCGCGGCCTCAGGTTGGTCGGGTTGTGGGACATCTGGTCGGCGCGCGCGACGCCTAGTATGAGTTCGCCGACCAGGCCGACGGCGGCAATGAAGAAGCCGATATAGGCCCATGTGTCGGGAATTGCCGTCGTCTTGGCGATGATGATCAGGCCGATACCGGTGATCAGCAGGGCCGCGTCGAGCGCGATCGCAGTCCCCCACTCGAGGTGACGCTTCCTGGTTTGGTCCATGGTGGATCCCTCCACTTTCGAAGGTACGCCGGGTCCGGTCCGCACGGTAGGGACCAAGGTCATCCCTCCAGCCGGACCTTCATCAGCTCGGCCGCCGACCGGGCCCGGGCTCGCGCTTCGTCGGCGTTCGCTCCACGCGCGAGCGTGACGCCGATGCGGCGCTCGCCGTCGACCCGGGGCTTCCCGAACAGCCGGACCTGAACCGACGGATCGACGCCGTATGCCGCGTCCACATCGTCGAACAGGGGAATGCCGGAGCCGTGCGCCTTGAGTGGCCAGCTCGCCGCCGCACCAGGCCAGCGAGTGGTAGCCACGGGCAGGCCGAGAACGGCACGGGCATGGAGTGCGAACTCGCTGGCGTCCTGGCTGACCAGTGTCACCAAGCCGGTGTCGTGTGGTCGCGGTGACACTTCCGAGAAGATCACGTCGCCGCCGTGAATGAACAGCTCGACGCCGAAGACGCCCCAGCCGCCCATGGCCGACGTGACTGTTGTCGCGACGTGCTGGGCGGATTGGAGCCAGGGGTAGGTCGTGCCGGCTGGGTCCTGCCACGATTCGGCATAGTCGCCGGCTACCTGCCGGTGGAATACCGGATCGCAGAACAGCGTGCCGTTGCGGTTCCGGACGGTGAGCATGGTGATTTCCGTGTCGAAGGCGACGAACCTCTCGACGATGCAGCGCGACGTCTGGGTGCCTCGGCCACCGGACTGGGCGAAGTCCCAGGCGGCTGCAAGTTCGTCCGGGCTGTGCACGACCGACTGGCCGTGGCCGCTTGAGGACATCACCGGCTTGATGACGACCGGCCAGCCGAGGTCGTCGGCGGCCTTGGCGAGCTCCGCGGGCGTGTCGACGAAGGCGTAGGGCGAGGTGGGAAGTCCGAGTTCCTCGGCGGCCAAGCGGCGGATTCCCTCGCGGTTCATGGTGAGCGCGGCTGCCCGCGCTGTCGGGATGACCCGGAACCCCTCTTTTTCTAGCTCGGCCAGAACCGAGGTCGCGATGGCCTCGATCTCCGGCACGACGAGGTCGGGCCGCTCTTTGAGCAGCAGTGCGCGCAGCGCTTCGCCGTCCTGCATGTCGATGACGTGCGAGCGATGGGCGACCTGCATCGCCGGTGCGTCGGCGTACCGATCGACGGCCACGGTCTCGACTCCGAGCCGCTGCAGCTCGATCACGACCTCCTTGCCGAGCTCCCCACTCCCCAGCAGCAAGACGGTGGTGGCGTGCGGCGACAGCGGGGTGCCGAGGGAGACCATGCGGAGATTCTGCCGTTCCGGACCTATGTGCGGAGGTCATCGGGCGACTTGTCCGGACGAAGCCCCTTCCACACGGGATGACGGAGCCGGCCGTCGGGCGTCTCCTCGGAGTAGGTGACCTCGCCGACCAGGGCGGGCCGCACCCAGTGCGCGTCCTTCGCGTCGGCGCGGACGACGTCGACAGGGGGCGTCTTGCGGGCCAGGGGAGCGAGGCGCTGCTGGACGTCCTTCAGTGCCTTGTCGCTGAAGCCGGATCCGACGCGTCCCACGTAGCGCCAGCCGTCCCCGTCAGGGACGGCGAGCAGCAGGGAGCCGATCGTTCCGGAGCGGTTACCGGAGCCCGGGCGCCAACCGACGATGACGGCCTCCTGCGCGTTGAGGTGCTTCAGCTTCACCCACGCGGCCGACCGCTTGCCGACGCGATAGGGGCTGTCGGTGCGTTTGGCGACGACGCCCTCGAGTCCGAGCTCGCGGCTGGCCTCGACGGCCTCCGTGAGCGCACCGTCGAACGCCGGCGGGACGCGCACCACGCCGTTGTTGAGGTCGAGTTCTTCGACGGCATGGCGTCGCGCCGAGTAAGGCGCGTCGGTCACGTCGGTGCCGTCGAGCCGGAGGACATCGAAGACGAGATACGACACCGGGCCATTGCTGTTCTGCAGTGCGTTGAAGGACGGGGCGCCGTTCGGTCCGAAGGCGACCAGCTCGCCGTCGAGGATGGTGTCGGACAGGTCCAGGTCGGCCAGAGCCTTGGTGACGTCCGGATAGGTGTCCGTCATGTCCAGCCCGTTCCGACTGACCAGCCGGACGTCCTCGCCGTCGCAGACAGCGATGCCGCGATAGCCGTCCCACTTCATCTCGAAGGCCCAGTCGTAGCCCTCCTCGACCGTGCCCGTCGACGCCAGCATGGGCTTGGGGGCGTCGCTGACCTTCCCCGCAGTGGGGGCACCTCCCTGCACGCGGAGCGTGCTTGGGGGATTGGATGGCTTTGGGCGGGTTGGCGTTGCCTTGGGGGCCGGCTTGAGTTCCATCCGGTGAGCCAGCCAGTTCTGGGACGTCTTGATCAGCGCGATCTTCACTGGCTCGCCCCCCAGTCCGCCGTCCGCCTGGCCGTGCAGGACGGCGATGACCTCACCCTTCTCCTGCGTGGCAGCGTCGCCGACGCCGCGCCACTTCTCGGTCTCGTAGGTGCCCCAGTCCCAGATCGTCACCTCGCCGCTGCCGTATTCGCCCTTGGGAATCGTGCCTTCGAACGAGCCGTACTCCAGCGGGTGGTCCTCGGTCTGTACGGCGAGATGGTTCTTCTTCGGGTCGGTCGGGACACCGTTGGGTAAGGCCCACGAGACGAGGACGCCGTCTCGCTCGAGCCGGAAGTCCCAGTGCAGCCTGCGTGCGTGATGCTCCTGGATGACGAAGGAATCTCCACCCGCCGTCCCGACGTAGTCCGGAACCGGCTCGGGCGTCTTCGCCGCGTCCCGCTTCGAGCGATAGACCTCGAGGCGGTCGGTCGCGTCCTCAGATACATCCACCGGACGGCCGAGCGGCGCCATCGGATCCTTGCGTCGCTTCATCCGCTCCAGCACCTGGTCGAAGGTCAGGTGGTCGAGGTCGGGCGAGTCCAGTTCCCGCCACGTCCGCGGGACGGCGACCGTCGGCAGGGTGCGACCGCGCAGCGAGTACGGCGCGATCGTCGTCTTGGCCTGGTTGTTCTGGCTCCAGTCGACGAGAACCTTGCCGCCGCGCAGAGCCTTCTTCTGGGTCGTGACGACGAGGTCCTTGAGCTCGCCTTCGAGCGCGAGGGCGAACTGCTTGGCAAATGCATTGACGTACTCCGCGTCGTGGGTTCGGTCGAGTCCGGCGTAGAGGTGGATGCCTTTGCTGCCACTGGTGACCGGATACGCGTCGAGCCCGAGTTGACGCAACAGTTTGCGCGCTCGCTTCGCGACGGCGACGCACTCCGGCAGGCCCGCCCCGGGTCCGGGGTCAAGATCGAGCACCAGTCGGTCGGGGTTGCGTCGGGTGTTGCGGGGCCCGGCCTGCCATTGGGGCACGTGGATCTCCAGCGCCGCCATCTGGCCGAGCCACGCCAGCGCACCGACGTCCTCAACGACGATGTAGCTGTTGCGGCTGGTCTTGTGCTGGATCGTGGTGCGCTTGATCCACGACGGCGCTGAGTCCGGCAGGTTCTTCTCGAAGAAGACCTGGCCGGGGTGGCCCGGAGTCCCGACGCCGTCGACCCAGCGCTTGCGCGTCGCCGGTCGTCCGACGACGTGCGGCAGCATGAACGGAGCGATCTGGACGTAGTAGTGGATGACGTCGGCCTTCGTGGTGCCGGTCTCCGGGTACATCACCTTGTCCGGGTGGGTCAGCCGGAATTGGTGACCGCCGATCGAGATCGTCTCACCCGAGGAACGCGACGCCATGATGGACGCGGATCAGGCCCGCTTGCGTGCCTTTGACGCCGACTTCTTGGCGGGGGCCTTCTTCGACTTGTTGCGTTCGATGCTGCGCTGCAGCGCCTCCATCAGATCGACCACCTCGGCACCTTCGCGCTCTTCGGGCTCGCCGAAGGTCGCGGCCGTGTCGAGCGCGTCGCCCTGCTCGAGCTTCGCCTCAACGAGGGTTCGAAGCTGCTCTTGGTATTCGTCGGTGAACTCGCTGGCATCGAAATTGCCGGCCAGCGAATCGACGAGCTGGGACGCCATGTCCCGTTCCTTCTGGGTGATCCGCGGCGTCTCGTCCAGCACATCAAAGGCGGGTTCGCGCACCTCGTCGTCCCACAGCAGCGTCTGCAGGACGAGCACGTTGTCGCGCACCCGAAGAACCGCGAGGCGGGTCTTCTGACGCAAGGCGAACTGGACGACCGCCATCCGGTCGGTGTCCTCAAGTGCACGGCGCAGCAGCGTGTACGGCTTGACCGCGCGCGCGTCCGGTTCGAGGTAGTACGCCTTGTCCAGGTGGAGGGGGTCGATCTGGTCAGCCGGGACGAACTCGACGACGTCGATGTCCCGGCTCTTCTCGGCCGGGAGGCTCTTCAGTTCCTCCTCGGTGAGGACCACGGTGCGAGTGCCGTCGTCGTATGCCTTGGTGATGTCCTCGTAGGCGACGACTTTCTCGCAAACCTCGCACTTGCGCTGGTACCGGATGCGGCCGCCGTCCTCGGCGTGGACCTGGTGCAGCGAGACGTCGTGGCTCTCGGTTGCGCTGTAAACCTTCACCGGCACGTTCACCAGACCGAAGCTGATGGCGCCCTTCCATATGGAACGCATGGCTCCAGTG
>DATLCL010000230.1:0-2454 GCA_035526415.1 Aeromicrobium sp. | reverse complement strand
GCCACAACCGACAAGCACGAGCGACAAGATCAGCAGCCTGTACATCGGTCGCTTGGACGCTCCCACGAGACGCACCGTGACCCTGCGCGCCGCGCCGTTGTCGTCGCGCTTCGTCATGGGACCACGGCCGTCACGGCGCTGTCGTGAGCTCGGGTGCCGCGCCGTAGGTCCGCATCGAAACCGTCACCTCGGAGCCATCATTGAACCGGACGACCGACCTCGCCTCGCCCGAGGCTTCGGAGCACGTCGTTGTGCATTCCACGCGCACGGAGGCGATCTTCGGAACCTGGTCCGGAGTGACGCCGATCATCGCGTCGGTCCAGAACGCCTCGCATTGATCCACGGGAACGCCAACGCACGTCGGCCGGACCGGCGGCGTGGGCAGCGGACGCCACGCTTCGCGCATGGCGGACCCATCGTACCCATTGCCCCAACCAAATCCACGATCGGTTCTGGTGCCGTCGGACCACAGGATGCTCGCCGACAGCGAACCGCTCTGGTCGTCGCAGATCCGGTCCGTGCACTGGACCCGGTAGCCGACAACGTCTGCGCTGGTCCAGCCTTTCGCCGCCCCGAGCACGTCGATGCAGATGCGCTCGGCGAGGCCGAGACACGACTGCTCGCCAGCCTCAAGCGGTCGTGCGGGGGCCGAGCACGCAATCACCATCGCGCCAAGGAACACGGCGAGGACTGTTCGATCGACCCTCGCCCGCGCTGGCCGACGGACCATGAACATCGCTCAGTCAGCCGCGACTGTCACTCGGGGCTCGAAGTCGCCGCGCCCGCCCGAAGCATCGGACTCCCCTGCTCAACGCTGATCCAAGGTCCGTATCGAGCATGGAGGTCATCGCAGTAACAGCGACCTCGCAGTCGCTCAGCAGCCGCTGGATGTGGCCGGACGGCTCGATCACGTTCCGGCGTCTCGGCGCCAGATGCCGGCTGTCGTTGCGTCTTCGGAGTCGATAGATCCAAACGCGACCACGGACCCGGCGATGCTGATCAGGAGTCGCATCGTCACGTTCGGCATCGGAGGGATGGCGGGCTCCAGGCTCCAGTTGCTCCCATCCGGCGACGCAACGACGCGACCTTGGGCCCCAGTCGCGAGCAATCCCCCGCTTGTCGCCACGACATCCCACAAGGCACCCTGCCCGGGCGCGTCGGCGAGGTCGACGGGGACCCACGTCACTCCGCCATCGCCCGAGCGCCAGATTCCTGGCAACGAGTCTCCGCCCTCCCGCCGTCGCGATCCGACCGCCACGAGGGATCCGTCTTGCGCCGCGACGATGCGCCCGATCGGGCCCCACCGAGCACCGGCCGGATTTGCCGAGAGACTCCAGGCGTCGCCGTCGGTGGACGTCCAGACCGCGCCGCTGCCGGGGTTCGGGCCTCCACCCCACGCCGCCCAGCCGCCTGCGGCCGGAGCTACACCTTCGAGGAGCGTTCGATCCGCGCCACGTGGAAGCGAGGTCCGCGTCCAGGTGGTGGCGTCCGTGGATCGCCACACAGCCGGTGCGCGGAGTCCCGGCAGTTGCACGCTGGCGCCGGGAAAACCATCGGCGCCGACAGCGAGGTAGCCGTCCGTGGACGCAACGACCGCCATCATCTTTCCATCCTCGAAGGAGCCGGATCCGGGCGCACGACGCCACTCCATTCCGTCCCGGGATGACCACGCCGCCGCCTCGCCAGAGCTCATGTCGTCGAGCGCTTCGGCGCCGACGATGACCAGGGTGCCATCCGAGCCCTCGACGATCGAGGTCACCATCGTGACGTGGTTCGGGTCCTTCGCTCCGATCCCCGAGGGCTCGCCGATCTCCCACGTCTGTCCGTCCTGGGTCGTGAGGATGTGCGCCCGCAGGAGGGAGTCCTGGCAGACGGCGATGAGCTCGCCGGATCCCCGCACGGCCGCCGCTTCGACGTCGCATCGGCCGAGACTCGGCCCGACAGGCTCCCACCCAACCGCAGCTCTCGGTGATGCCGACGAGTCCGTTGATGCCCCCGGTGGCGACGGCGCAACACGCCCACAGGCGCTCACGACCAGGATGACGACGGCCGCAATCACCCACATCGCGGTCTCAGACGATCGCACTTGCTCGACCGTGACACTCGGCACGTGCGGAGGCAGTGACGCGCCGAATGTGAGGTGCCCCCCGGACCGGCTCCTCAACCCAACTGGCCCTCACCGCCCTCACCGCCCCTCACCGCTCCTGCCGTTGAGGTCGAACGTAGGCCCGACACCCACGCGGGGCAAAAGTTGACGCACGTGGGCGATCCAGGCTGTGACGGGCGGTGCCGACGTTCGATCCCGTGGCGGGCGCAGCGTCGAACGTACCTCGTGCGTCACCAGACTCTCGGGAGGAGCCGCCTTGTCGAATCCGCGCAACCGCCGCATCGTGCTGGTCGCGCTCACGGCCGTCCTCGTGCTGGCCGGGGGCTTCGCGTGGCGCGCACGACACG